>CAIQJL010000177.1 GCA_903872185.1 uncultured Bacteroidota bacterium
GGACCTGCAACAACAGCGAAAGCATTATTTACATCTGTATTACCAGCTGGGTTATAAATAACACCACTTGGGTAACGATATGCTTCAGTTGCAGTACGAAGAAATACTACAGAATCATGAATAGAAGAAAACCAGTCTGTTGAAAACTTACAACGTAAGTCACCAGTGTTTCCACCCCATGCACCTAATGCACGATGAGTAAACATAACAGCGTTAGTTCCTGGATCATAATCCAACCAATTTTGTTGTGCAGTAAGAAGTCCAAAAATGTTTCCTGAAGTTCCAATCATAACAGAGGTAACATCTTTTGTGTGTGCACCGTGAGGTTTCATCATTGGAAGAAAAGGAACAACTACATCATCAACAGTTGTAACATTTGCTTTTCTCATAAGCAAGTTATTGTTGCGAGTAGCTAATTTGTTTTGAGCAACAGCACCTAACGTGATACCGATTGCCAGAGAAAAAAGTAGTAATCTTTTCATTTTAATGGTTTTTAGTTAAACAATTGATTCGTTTGTTTAGCAGCAAATTTAATAATAAAAATTATAAACAAAAAATTTATTAAAAAATGCTTTACTTATGCATTCAAGACTTGAAAACATTTAAATTAGTTGCATAATATTTATTTTTTTACTGTTTTTTAATTAGAATTAATAACAAATGCTTTATATTTGTGAAGTAAAATCTAGTTTCTTCGAAACAAAATACAATGAAAGCATATAAAAATCACGTTTGTAACTGTATTGACAACAATACGTCAATATTTGGAAGACTTCCAAAAAGTCAGATTGACTTTTTAAGACAACATCATTCTTGTATAGGATACAAAAAAAATGAAATTATTTACCGCGAGGGTGATAAACCTACTGGTTTAATAAGCTTATCCGAAGGTAAAGTAAAATTATTTAAAGAAGGCGTTGGGGGCCGTGAGCAAATTGTTAGGCTTGCCAAACCGGTTGGATTTATTGGATATCGTGCACTTTTTGCCGAAGAAAATTATCTTGCTACTGCAATAACATTAGAAAATAGTTCCGTTTGCGTAATAGAGAAAGATGCTTTATTTGAAGTACTTGCAAACAATTCTGAATTAACTATGATTATTCTAAAATCATTAGCTACAGAACTAGGATTTTCAAATAGTCGTTGTGTTACATTAACTCAAAAACATGTTAGAGGTAGATTAGCAGAATCAATTCTTGTACTTAAGGACACTTATGGAGTTGAAGATGATAACAAAACCATTAAAGCTCTTCTTTCACGTGAAGATTTAGCAAGCCTAAGCAATATGACTAATTCAAATGCAATTAGAACATTAAGCACATTTGCACAAGAAAAAGTTATTGAAATTGATGGAAGAAAGATTAAAATTCTTGATTTACATCAACTAGAAAAAATTAGCGAATTAGGATAATTTCTAAAAACAAATTATAAAAAACCCGTTTCAAAATTTGAAACGGGTTTTTGTTTTTTTAAAGATAAACCAGAAATTGGTCTGTGAATCCTATATTGTCATACTGATCCGCCGCGGCGGAGGACACTAACCAAAGATTGGAGATTGGGATTTTTGTTTTATAGACCTAACAGGTTTTTGAAACCTTTTAGGTCTGAATAAAAAAAAAGCCGCTTCAAATTTTGAAGCGGCTTTAAATATATAATTATAAAAATACTATTTCTCGATTCTCATTTTGTAGAATGATCTCCATACAAAAATTAACGCAATAGCAAAGAATGCTAAACCAAAGTAAGAAGCAAAGTCTCTAAAACTTGGTGAAATTGCAATTTCCATTGCTAATAAACCAAACAAAGTAGTAAATTTAATTACAGGGTTTAGAGCAACTGATGAAGTATCTTTAAATGGGTCACCAACTGTATCTCCAACTATTGAAGCATCATGTAATGGAGTTCCTTTTTCTTTTAAATCAACTTCAATAACTTTTTTAGCATTATCCCAACATCCACCAGCGTTAGCCATGAAAATAGCCTGGAATAAACCAAATACAGCAATAGAAATTAAATAACCAATAAATAAAGAAATTGGCTGAGAATATTTTACTACTAAAGCTTGTGCTGTAGAAAGTTCAGCTCCCTGTAATGTTTTAAGACTTGCAACTAATTCAGTTGTTAATCCTCTTGGAGCAGCAAAACAAGCAAATGCTAAAGCAAAAAAGAAAATACCAATAAAGATATTAAACATACCTTTTTGTGCATATTGTGTACAAATTTTAACTACTTCGATTGATTTAGCGGTATCAGCTTTTTTAGGAGCGTTAGGATCAAGATTGATGTTTTTCTTAATATATTCAACAGCTCTGTACGCACCAGTTGTAACAGCTTGCATAGAAGCACCTGTAAACCAATAAATAACACAACCACCAAGAATAAATCCAAGAATTGTATAAGGATTTAAAAGATTAAGGATAAGTTCAGGAGTTACACCAGTTGATTTACTAATCATTAATATTAATGAGAAAATCATTGTTGTAGCACCAACTACAGCTGTACCAATTAATACTGGTTTTGCAGTTGCTTTAAATGTATTACCGGCGCCATCATTAGCTTCTAAATAATGTTTAGATTTTTCCCAGTCAGGTTTGAATCCAAATTCTTTTTCGATTTCAGCTGATGCTTTTTCTTTATCATCTTCAATTAAAGAAAGTTCGTAAACTGATTGTGCATTATCTGTAACAGGACCATAACTATCAACAGCGATAGTAACAGGGCCCATACCTAATAAACCAAATGCAACCAAGCCAAAAGCAAAAACTGAAGGATAAATCATTAATGTATCTAATCCAAATGTACTTGCGAAATATGCAATAAACATTAAAACAAAGAAAACTAAACCAGTCCAGATTGCTGAAAAATTACCAGCAACTAAACCTGAAAGAATAACTAAAGAAGCACCACCTTCGCGACCAGCAGCAACAACTTCTTGCACGTGAGCTGATTTAGGAGAAGTAAACATTTTAGTAAATTCAGGAATTAAGGCACCACCAATAGTACCACAACTAATAATGATTGAAAGTATCCACCACATATTAGTATTAACTGCTTCAACACCATCTTTCATGTATTTCAATTCAGGTATAAGAACGTAGCTAGCAGCAAATGTTACCATAATAGATAGTATTGAAGTAACCCAAACTAAACTTGTTAGTGGAGCTTCAAAATCTAAATCTTCTTTTCCTTTATATTTTGCGTTACTAAAAATACCATTAATATAGAAAGCAACAATAGAAGTAATAATCATAAGGATACGCATTACAAATATCCATACTAATAATTCTACTTTTAAAACCGAAGTAATTGCATCAGTCATTCCTAATGCAGCACCACCAACAGCTAATAAAATAAAAGAGATTAATGCAACACCTGTTACACCATATGTTTCAAAACCATCAGCAGTTGGTCCAACTGAGTCACCTGCATTGTCGCCAGTACAATCAGCAATAACACCAGGGTTACGTGGATCATCTTCACCAATTTTGAAAACAACTTTCATTAAGTCAGATCCAATATCAGCGATTTTTGTAAAAATACCACCAGCAATACGAAGTGCAGAAGCACCTAATGATTCACCAATAGCAAATCCAATAAAACAAGCACCAGCTAATTCGCCTGGCATAAATAATAAGATAACAAGCATCAACATTAATTCAACACAAATTAGAACTACACCAATGCTCATTCCAGCATCTAAAGGAATATGTAAAAGTTTTAATGGATCTTTTCTTAATGAAGCAAAAGCCATACGTGAGTTAGCAAGTGTATTCATTCTAATTCCAAATGCAGCTACTGCATAAGAACCTAAAATTCCAATTACTGTCCAGCCAATGATTAATGCTACAGAACCAAATCTTGCAGCCACAGTTTCGCCAATTGGTGATAAAAAGCCAAAATAACCAGCTACAGCAGCACCAATAAATAAGAAAAGAATTGCAAGAAATTTACCTTGCTGAGCTAAATATGCTTTACAAGTCTGATAAATAACTTCAGAAATCTCTAACATTGATTTGTGAGCAGGAAGTTTTTTTACTTTCATGAACTGATACAAACCAAAAAGTAATCCTAAGATTGTTACAATAAAACCATAATAAAGAATGCTTTGTCCCTTTATTTCTTCGGGGATTTTTAAATCGGCCTCACTAGCCATGGAGAGAATTGGGGCAAATATTGCCACCATAAGTGCTAAAATACCTCTTCTTTTCATTTTTTAAAAATTAATTGTTTATAATTATTGCTTCTATTTTGTAGTGATAGTCTGTTTTTTAACATAATATTTTACAATTATTGTTAAATTTTCAGGCTGCAAAAGTAGGATACTTTTCAGTATCTAGCAAGAGAAAATGAAAAAAATATTCAATTATATGTTTGAATTACAATAAGAATTAATATTTTTGTAGCTTGGATAAAAGTTACTTTTTTGTTGTTATCGCTCCAGTTATTTATTAAATTAACTCTACTACAACTGGGCAATGGTCTGAATGAACTGCTTCTTGTAAAATTCCTGCTGATTTTAAATTTGATCTCAATTTTTCACTTACAAAATTATAATCTATTCTCCAGCCAAGATTTTTCATTCTTGAATTTTGTCTATAACTCCACCAACTATATTGATCTGGTTGAGAGTTAAATTCTCTAAATGTATCTATCAATCCCAGTTCTAAAAATGAACTAAGCCATTCGCGCTCTTCCGGTAAAAATCCTGAAGAATCATTATGCCTTTCTGGATGATTAATATCTATAGGTTTATGGCAAATGTTAAAATCTCCTGAAATTATAAGTGACGGTCTGGTTTTTAAAAGCTCTTTAATATAATGATAAAACGCATCTAAAAATTCCATCTTAAAAGCCTGACGAATATCTCCCATTGATCCGGAAGGAACATAAACCGAAATTTGAGTAATATCACCAAAATCGGCACGAATTACTCTGCCTTCGTCGTCAAAAATTGATTTACCAATACCAATGATAACATTATCTGGCTTTTGTTTTGATAAAAGTGCAACTCCACTATATCCCTTTTTCTGAGCACTATTCCAAATAGGGTTATAGCCCATTTCTATAAATTTATTTACATCAAACTGATCGATAGTTGCTTTTAACTCTTGAAAACAAAGAATATCACATTGCGATTCTGAAATCCAATCAAGCAGTCCTCTTGTCATTGATGCTCTTATCCCATTTACATTGTATGAAAACACTTTCATATTTTTACTATTTAGAAAATTATATCCAAAATTAGTTATTTTTGTAATAATTACATTAAAATGATTGTCTCGATAATTGGTACACGAGGAGGAATTGGATCAACAACTTTGTTGTCTAATTTATTTGTACAAGTAAAGAATAATGAAACATCTCATGGTTGGTTATCTCTTACCAGCCCTTTTCCACCATTATTTTCAGAAAGTTCTACAAACTGGAAAAAAGTATTTTCATTTAAAAAAAATATTCCCAAATGGAACAACGAAAAATGTACTTATTGTAATGACTGTGTTGATATTTGTGTAAACAAAGCAATTTCTCCGTTACCTAATGGCTACAACATATATAGTGAACTTTGCAATTCTTGTAAAGCTTGCATAAGTGCATGTAAAAATGATGCATTAAAATTTGAATTAAATGATGTAGGATTTATCGAGATATCCAATGACACTAATTTCAACTTACACAGAATAAATTTAAATGAGAAAGAAATAATTTCTACATGGCACATAAAAGAAATATTTAGTTTTTTAAGAGCTTATAAAGAAAAAAATTCAACGTTTTTTATAGATATTCCATCAGGGCTTCATGAATATTGGGAAGAAATTTTAAAACTTTCTAGTTCAGTAATTATATATTCTGACGACCCTTTTACCTCTGATTTAATATACAAATCACATTCACCGAGACAGGCTAAATTAATTCTGGCAATAACAGCAAATTCAAAAACCGAATTCGAAAAAGCAGGTTATTCATTTGCAATTTCAATTCCTAAAAATAAAATAATTGCTTTTGATTCTATCCAGGGAAAGATAGTAACAGACATCGGTTTTAACAACTCTATTATTAATTTGAAAAATATAATACTCGAAAAATTTCCGTCATGAAAGAAGTATTACTTATATCTGACAAAGGCGGAACCGGCAAATCTTCGGTACTTAATTCATTAAAAGAAATTTACTTTAACGAAGCTGTATTTGCAGATTGTTCTTTTACATCAAAATATAACAATTTGCCAATATATTTAGAAGAAACTTTTAATTCCAGATATATTTGTGCCATAAATAATAGCATTTGTTTATTTTGTGGAGATTGCGATACAATTTGCGAATTTGATGCGCTTCAATTTAACACCGAGGAAATAAAACTAGACCGCCATAAATGTACAGGTTGTGGGCATTGTGTATTTATCTGCCCATCAGGCGCAATAGAGTTAAAAAAAATTCATTCTGGTAAAATCATCGTTTCCAAAAACGAAAACAAGATTTTTATTTACGGTATACTTCAACATTTTCAACAAGATGGAACAAGACCTGTGTATATTATTCGGAACAAAGCATACGAAATAGCAATTGAAAATAAAAGGAAAATACTTGTAATAGAATCATCACCTGGTTGGGACAGGCACACACGTTCACTAATACTTTATTCAAACATTCTTGTTCCTGTTATTGAACCTCACGCTTTTGTTTTTGATTTTTTAGAAAAAGTACGCAATTATACTGATCAGAATGGAACAGAAGTTAAGCTCATTGTTACAAAATCTGATGCAAATCCAGCGATAACAACTAGAATAATAAAAGAGTACTCAAGTTGGGATATTAAATGTATTCCTTGGAAAAATGATTTAAGTATTAAAGAAGAAAATCAATTTGTAAATTTTTTATAAAATTGCTTTGCAAGCCAGCAGGCGCTTGGCAAAGCCGAAATGAAGAAAGCACAAGTGATAACGATTGAGCAAATACAAATAAATAAATTGCAAAATAAAACGCATTTGCTAAAAATAATATAACAATTTACAAATAATTAGCTTCTTTTAAAACCTGAGCCATGGCAAAATCAAGTTTTTTAAAATCCATTGGTTTAGCAATAAAATGATTCATCCCCACAAGTTGACATTTTTCTTTTATTTCATTTAATGCATGTGCAGTTAATGCAATTATCGGGATATTTTTATCTTTTATATTTATTCCGCCTTCACGAATTACCTGAGCAGCCTCTATCCCATCCATTTCGGGCATTTCAATATCCATTAAAATTAAATCAAAAGCATTGTCCTTAATCTTTTCTAAAACAACTTTTCCATTTTCGGCAACTGTGACTTTATGCCCCGACTTTTCTAAAAAAGATTTTGCAACTTTAACATTAAGCACATTATCTTCAGCTAAAAGGATATTCAAATTTCTAAGTTTAAAATTATCTTCAGAATTGTCAAGTCCAATTTGTTTTATGGATTCTGTTCCGGGCAAACCAAAATTTATTGTAAAATAAAAATTACTGCCATCGCCTTCTTTACTATCAAACCATATTTTACCACTTAAAAGACAAATAAGATGCTTACATATTGCAAGTCCTAATCCAGTTCCTCCATAACGACGACGAGTAGAACTATCTGCCTGAGAAAATTTCTCAAATATAAATTGTTCTTTATTTTTTGGAATTCCTATTCCAGAATCAGATATCTTAAACAATAATTCAACCTTATTTTCTACATTATCAAACTTACTTAAGTTTACTGTTAAATTAACCCCACCTGTTTCTGTAAATTTTACTGCGTTACCAATAAGATTAAATAATATTTGCCTTACATAACTTGGGTCACCAGTTAAGTATTGAGGCACTTTTTCGTCAATTATCCCTTTCAAAAAAAGTTCTTTATGTTTGGCAATATTCATAAATGAGCTTAACGAGTAATTTACAAGCTCTTTTATATCAAATTTAACATTTTCGATTTCTACTTTTCTTGATTCTATTTGAGAAAAATCTAATACATCTCCAATAACATTTAGCAAATGTTCAGATGCCCCTTTTATAGTTCGTAAATATTCCGACTGTTCTGACGAGACACCTGTATTATTCAACAATGACGACATGCCTACAATAACATTAAGCGGTGTTCGAATTTCGTGACTCATTGTTGCTAAGAATTCACCTTTTGCTTTATTTGCCTCCTGAGCCTTTTCTGCCAACTCTTCTGATTGTGTTAAACTTTCTTTTAATTGTTCCTGTGTTCTATTTCTTTCAAATATTTCACGACCAAGTTGAGATGTTCTTTCTTCAACCTTTGCCTGAAGAAAATACCTATAATTTTTTTCCATTTTATACATTTTGTATGTAAATGGAATTATTAGTAATGAAAGGAATAATGCAAATAAATAAGAAATTAGTGTCTCCCTTTTTAAAATAGAGTCTATATATTTTATTTCATAATCTGCTCCAACTATAGCAATATTACCATCTTTTGACAAAATAGGAATTAAAACAGTTCTAAAACTCCCCCATCTATCAGCAGTAGTTTCATAAACAATTTTTTTATTTTTTGGAATATTTAATAATTCTTTTGATGCCTCGGAATATTCCAGCCAATAACGAGAAACATTATTTGACTTTAATTCTTCTAGCGTAGCAGATGAACTTGTAAGATATGCCTTACCATTTGAGACACAAAGCGTATAGAAATACTTTATTTTCATCCGATTAGCAAGCATGCTTAGAGCTCTAATATTTCGCGCATCCTCATCAGCACCAATACTGTTTTGATTTAAAGCTCTAGCATAAAAATCGGAAGAAAGTGCTGAATTAACTGACTGCGCAGCAATAAATAAATCTCTATCGATTTCCTTTATTAAAGAATTTTTTGTTCTTTGATAACTAATCCATGTAAACAAAAAAACTCCTACAAGATAAACAACTACTGGAAAAATAAATTTTTTCCAGTTAATTGATCTCTTATTGGACTTGTTATTCATTCGCTAATACCTATTATTTTTCAAATAGCAATTTTACGAACTTAAATCTTTAAATGTTATTTAATAATCACCTAATTTGATAAACTAATCATCATTCATTACCAATGCAATAATTAAGCAGACAGAAATTCTGTCTTAATTTAAGGCTATTTCTAAAGTATTCTTATTTCTATTCCTTGCTTTCAGTATTTGATTTAAAGGTCTTTCTAACTTCGTAAAAAGCAGCACCTAAAAGCAATAGGACAAGTAGAATTGAACTTGCTAACGACACTTTTTCTCCTATTCTATAACCATCTGGCTCAAATTTGAATTCAATTTTATGTTTACCTGCAGGAAGCATCATTGCTCTAAGCACATAATTTGCACGGAAGTATGATGCCGGTTTTTGGTCAACAAAAACATTCCATCCTTTATCATAATAAATCTCCGAAAAAACAGCCAGTTGGCTTATTGCGCTATTACTTTCATAGCTTAAATAATTAGGTGTGTATTTTGTTAATTTTATAGTTGCTACTGAATCTGAATCAGATTTAAATCCAGTTAACATACTTGTGAAACGTTTGTCAACAATTGCTTCTTTGGCAGCATCAAAATTAGTTAATGCGCTTAATTCGCTATCAGCATTTTCGACTAGTTTATACGACTTAACAAACCATGCATTACCAAGAGCAAAGGGATTTTGTTGTGCTACAGGTCCCTGTTCTTTTGTTGAAACAATTACATATTTAGTATTAAGCATATTTAAAACCTGCATATTGTTTTTGCTTATTTGCTTGTCAATTAATTCTTGGTATCTTTTCATTTTGGCACCATGATATCCACCAATTGATTTATGAAAATATGATGTACTTACATCGTTAAAAGTATTTGCAGCAACATTTAATACTCTAAAATCAGGGTCTGTATCTTTTAATATGTCAAGATTAGCTTGCGAAGGTAAAAATGGTTTTTTCTGATCTGCTTTTGAAATAAACATATCATTATTTACATATCGTTTATTTATTGGCCATAAATCGGCAATAAAAAGAACACCCACTATTAAAATAGCTATTCCTGGTTTTAATTTCTTTAAACCAGCAAAAAACACTACAGTTGCCATTAAAAGAATGAAAACAAGTGACCTAAAGCCATCCATTCTTAATAAACTTTCACGATCGGCCTGAAGCTCTTTCATCGGGTATCCAGCCTGTGCATATTGTACATCCCCAGCACAAGAAAAATCAAAAAAGGCTGAAGGCATTATTGTTAAAATTAGCACAATACCCCCAACTATTCCCAAAGACCATTTTAAATATTTTATAAGTAATTTTCTTTCTACACCTTCTTTTAATATTTTATCTATTGTTAATACAGCAAGAAGCGGTAAGGCAAATTCTGCTATTATTAATATCATTGATACTGTTCTGAATTTATTGTATCCTGGAACATAATCTAGGAAAAACTCAGTAAGTCCCATAAAATTCTTTCCCCAAGCTAGTAATATTGATATAATTGTTATTGACAACAACCACCATTTTACATTGCCCCTAAGCAAAAACATTCCTAAAACAAACAAGAAAATAACTGCTGCACCAGCATAAACAGGACCACTGGTAAATGGCTGACTTCCCCAATAAAGTGGCATTTGTTTTACAATTTGTTTTGCTTGTACCGAACCATATTGCTTGTTAAAGTAATCATATGTTTCTGAATTTGTACTGAGTTCGCCACCGGAAGCACCACCATTAATATTTGGGATTAACAAACTAAAAGTTTCTGCTTGTCCGTAACTCCAGGCTGTTGCATAATCTTTATCTAATCCAGCTGTTTGATTTTCTTTATCTGAAGTAAGTTCTGTTTTTCCACGCATTGAATATTTTCCATATTCATATGTAAGCCACAAATTTGTTAAATTACTTCCTATAGCTAAAATAGCCACAAACAAAAGCATTACACTTGCCTTAGCAAAATTTAAAATAAGCTTTTCTTTTATTGCTCTTATAAATTCAAAAATACCTAAAACAAGAATAATAATAAAAGTATAATATGTTATTTGCATGTGGTTAACAAGCAATTGAAGAGTTAAAAATGTTCCAAATAAAACTCCACCCAATAAAATTTTTCTATTATAGGCAAGATAAACACCACCTATTAAAGCAGGCATATAGCCAAGTGCCATAGCTTTTGTTATATGGCCGGGCTCTAGAATAATAAAAAAATAAGAAGAAAATCCATAAGCAAGAGCACCCGCAATACTTAACCAGGGGTTAACCCTAAAAGCAAGCAATGCAATGTAAAATCCTAGTAGATATAAAAACACCATACCAGCGGGCTTTGCACCACCTAAACTTAAAAACTCGTGAACTTTTATAAATAAATTTGCATTTGCTACGCTTATAATCAAATAAGTAGGCATTCCGCCAAACATAGAATTAGTCCAAAGTGCAGTTTCGCCGGTTGCAGCATTGTAATCATGAGCCTCTTTTGACATTCCATAAAAATTGGTAACGTCACTTTGTTTTATTTGCTTACCTTCTAAAAGTGGCGAAAAATAAGCAAAGGTTACTACTAAAAACAATACAACAGCTACCACATGTGGAGCAATAGATTTAAATGAAAAAGAGTTCATAAATAATATTTTAGTTCCTCAAAAGTATAAAGAAACGTAATTTAAACAAAATATGTTTTTTAGAGGCAACAAAATTTAAGAAATAATAACATAGCCAAATCGTGATTTATTCCAATTTGTTCGAATTGCAATTTACAGTGAACATGAGGAATAAATATTAAAAAACAAACAATATAATATGTCTAATTTTTTCTTCGACCTCTTCGGGGTCGAGTGTTTATAGCAATAAATTGCTATAAACTTTGGGACTCCATAGGAGTCCAACAATGAGAAGAAATAACATTATTGGAGCAATAATCAAAAGGCCTAATTAATACTAAACATAATTATAACATAACCCCACAAGTTTAAAAACTTATGGGGTTATGTTTTACAAACGAATCGAGTAACTAATTTAAAATCGGCTCTAAGCCGCTGGAAGTCATCTTGCAGGTTTTTCCAACTATATCAGAATACGAGTAATTACCAGATATTTCTACATTATTTAAAATTTCTTCAACATTTTTATTTATAAATATTTTAGAATTAACAGGCATATTTAATACTATTATTTGTTGTTGAACATGAAATTTTGCCTCTTTAGAAATTTTAAAATATTTTGATAATGAAACAACTGAATCTTTTACTTGAATTACTGAAGGGATATTTTTTGCAATTAAATTTCCCGTCTTTTTACTAGATGATCTGCATTGACGGTCATCTGAAATTTTAATTGTAGAATCGTTGCCGATTTTGATATTTAATGCAGTTTTTCCATATAAATTGCAATCTTTTTCGGATGCTAATAAAAGATATTTATCAAAATCCATATTGTTTTCCACATTGTTATCAGCAGGTAAGCTATCACTAATATTAATCACTAAAGTTCTTGTTTTTAAAGAGTCAACAGCTATCAATTGATTGGTATTACAAACATATCTGAAATTTAAAAAATGATTAACTGCAACAAATGTGACTAAAATTAAACCAAATAAAAACGAGAATGCAAGGGTTCTTTTTACATATTTAAATGAATGACGAATACCAAAAATAAAACGTACACCAGTTATTATTAGCGAAATTACGGGGATACAAAGAACTAAACATAATCCAATTATTCCAGGTATAATTAAAGAATTATCTACAAACGAATAAATTAATTCGGTAAAACTTATATTACTTGATCCTTCGAAAAAAACACCTGCTGTAAATGCGATTAAGAATCCAGTACCAATAAGAATAAATATTATACCTATGGATACTGTAAATATTCTAAATAAAATTTTTAATATAGATAAAATTACATCTCCAAAATGATTTGCAAAATTTCGTGCTCTGCCTTTTGTTTTATTTGAAGTAAGATTTTCTTTTACCTTACCAAATTCTTCTTTAATATTTTTCTCAATATTTGAAAGAGTTACAGGCTCTCCTTTCATTTCGAGCTTTTGGGCAGTAGTTTTTGCTTCAGGAATAACTATCCATAACACTAAGTAAATTAATGGACCAGAAAAGAAAAATGTTATAATTAATATAATTCTAACAATAACTTGATCAATGTTAAAGTAAGCAGCTAATCCGCTACAAACGCCCCCAAGTATTCTGTCGTCGGGATTACGATAAAGCCTTCTTGATTTACTTTCTTTTTTAGACTCAGGTTGTGTATCAGATTTACTTTCACCAGTTACCCCAAAGTCTTCAGGCGTACCAATAATTCCAACTGAATAATCAACATCGTCTTTATTTACAACTTCACGAGCAGTACCTAATCTTTCTTTAAAAATTTCGGCAAAACGGGCCTCAACATCTCCAAGTATTTCTTTTCCTTCTTCAGTTCCTGAAAACTGATTTTCTAATTTTGTAAGGTAATTTTGTAATATCTGATAAGCATCTTCATCAATATGATAAACCTGCCCCCATAAATTTATAGTGAGTGTCTTTTTCATAACTATATTATTTTTTAAGTTTATTATTCATATAATCAACATTTGCAACAAGTTCTTGCCAAACAAGATGAAGTTCGTTTAAAAACTTATCTCCATCTTCTGTTAACTTGTAATATTTCCGTGGTGGTCCTTGAAGAGATTCTTCCCAACGATAAGCTAAAAGCCCATCGTTTTTTAACCTTGTGAGTAATGGATACAATGTTCCTTCAACCACAATCAGGTGAACCTCCTTAAGTTTTGCGATAATGTCAGATGCGTACGCATCTCCCTGCGCAAGTACTGAAAGTATGCAATACTCCAGGACTCCTTTGCGCATCTGAGCTTTTGTGTTTTCTATATTCATTTTATAGTACTTTTCGATGCAAAGATATATATTTATTTTAGTATTATGCAATACATAGTAGTAAAAATATTAAAAAGTTGCAAAATAATTTCTGCAACTTTTTTAATTAATTAATTATAAATTACTTCTTATTATTGTACTGATCAAAAAAATCATTCCCTTTATCATCAGTAATAATAAAAGCTGGCATATTTTCAACTCTTATCTTTCTAATTGCCTCCATTCCAAGATCTTCAAAATCTACCATCTCAACAGATTTAATATTTTCTGCTGCAAGAACTGCAGCTGGCCCTCCAATAGATCCTAAATAAAAACCTCCATGTTTCTTGCAAGCATCTTTCACGGCTGCGGTTCTATTTCCTTTTGCAACCATAATTAACGATCCCCCAAGACTCTGGAAAAGATCAACATATGAATCCATACGCCCTGCTGTTGTAGGTCCAAAACTTCCCGAAGGCATTCCCGCAGGGGTTTTAGCTGGTCCTGCATAATAAATAGGATGATTTTTGAAATATTCAGGCATTGGCTTACCCTCATCAATCAACTTTTTAATTTCAGCATGAGCAATATCCCGAGCAACAATTAAAGTACCGGTAATACTCAAACGAGTTTTAACAGGATATTTTGCAAGGTCAGCAAGAACTTCTTTTATTGGTCTATCAATATTTATTTCAACTGGTGTTGAAATCTCAGGTGCTGTTGCAGGTAAAAAACGTGCTGGATTTTTTTCTAATTCTTCTAAGAATATTCCATCAGCAGTAATTTTTGCCTTAATATTTCTATCTGCACTACAACTTACACCCATAGCAACAGGACATGAAGCAGCATGGCGAGGTAGTCTTATTACTCTAACATCATGAACAAAATATTTTCCTCCAAACTGAGCTCCAACACCGTATTCGTGACACATTTTCTCAATCTTCTTTTCCCATTCAATATCGCGAAAAGCACGCCCACTTGCATTTCCTGTAGTTGGCAGATAATCATAATAACCTGCAGATGCTTCCTTCACAGTTTTTAATGTTGCCTCGGCAGAAGTTCCGCCAATAACAATTGCAAGATGATAAGGTGGACAAGCCGAAGTACCAAGATCTTTAATTTTTTCGGTAACAAATTTTGTCAATGATTCTTCATTAAGCAATGATTTTGTTTGTTGGTAGAGAAAAGTTTTATTTGCGGAACCACCACCTTTAGTAATAAACAAAAATTCATATGAATCGTAAGGTGTAGAATAAATATCAATCTGAGCTGGCAAATTCGAACCTGAGTTTTTCTCTTCAAACATAGAAAAAGGAACAACTTGAGAATACCTCAAATTTCTATCTTTATATGTGTCATAAATACCCTTCGAAAGAAATTCTGCATCATTAACGCCTGTCCAAACCCTCTCTCCTTTTTTCCCAATTACAATTGCAGTTCCAGTATCCTGACACCATGGCAAATCTCCTTTTGCTGAGATAACAGTATTTTTGAGCATTACATATGCAACAAAACGATCGTTATCTGTAGCTTCAGGATCTTCAAGAATTTTAGCGCATTTCTCAAGATGAGCTGTTCTTAAATAAAAAGAGACATCAGAAATAGCTTCTTTTGCAAGAAACTCAAGACCTTTTGGATCAATTTTTAATATTTTTTTTCCTTCTACTTCAATAACCTTTACATAATCTTTTGTAAGCAACTTGTAATTAGTCACGTCCTTCTCAATTTGAAAAGGTTTCTCATAAATAAAATCTGCCATATTAATAGTTTGTTAATATTATAAAACAAGTGATTTTTTACTTAAATAAGTTATTCCTTACTCGTATCAAAATTATAGATTTTATTGAAAATATAAACTTCTATTGAAATATTTTAATTAGTTCTTTTACCTGTTAAAATTTAAGTATTTATACCCTGCAATTTCAGGGCTTTACCCTCTTTTTTCAGATTCTTTATTGTTAAATCTTTGTATCAACAAATAAATGAAATGATGAAAACTATAATGTTAACAACTCTGCTTCTTATTTTTTGCATAAGTAATACCTTTTCACAAGACACACTTTTACTTTTATCTGGAAAAATGTATTCTGGAAAAATAACAAATGTTTCTTCAAGTTTTATTAAAATCAAAATAGAAGGATTACGCTTAAACTCTTCGAAGTTAATCTATAATGATGAATTATTTTCATATGTTAAAGACTCTAATAACACTATCTTATACGAAGTGGATTCTTCTAACGGCAGAGTTTTTAACACTTTAGAAATGGAATATTTTATTAAAGGTATTCAAGCTGGAAAAAAAGAATACCACGCACCTTTTGCGACCTTTGGTGGTTTTACTGCTGGTGTTACTGGAGGTGTTTTTGGTTTTTGGGGAACTTTAATTCCGTCATCATTTGTATTTATTACTGGTTTAAAAACGCCAAAAGTAAAAACTTCATCACTCGATGAAGAAAAAATTGTTTTACCAGAAAATCATAACAATTTATCTTATGGCTTAAAATATACTTCACCAAAAGAGATGGAACCAACAAATGATCAAATATATTATTCGTTTTACGAATATGGATATAAAATTTCAGCTAAGGATAAAAAAATAAAAAATTCAATAAAAGGTTCTGTTTTGGGTGTTATTACCTTTCTTGCTGCAACATTTATTTTTGTTCATAGGTAATCCTAATCTTTAATACATCTTACAGATAATTTGTCATTTCTTGCATGTCTTGTATCAAGAATTAATTTCAACATTGCAAGAATAGATTGTATTTATGGCATTTATCAGGGTATTTTTGTGCAAGTTTTGCACACGTTTTACATGTCTTTACACATTTAACACAATGCATAACCACAATTTTAACCCAACCAAGTGGGGTCTCTCATTTACTTTAAAACATAAAAAACCCTACAAGTTATTCACTGTAAGGGCTTTCTTCTGTCGGTCCGGTGGGGATCGAACCCACGACCCTCTGATTAAGAGTCAGATGCTCTACCATCTGAGCTACGGGCCGAATTTTTAAGTTTGCAAAAGTATAAAAAAAAGGAACAATAAAAAAGCCAGAAATAAATTCCTGGCTTTTTAAAATCATTTTGGCTTTACCTGACCACCGTCACAGGCCCAACATATTCATGATATAAACCATTTACGTCTTTCATTTTAACTACCCAAGTATAGGTGCCAATTGGTACAATTTCACCAGTATTTTTGTATCTTCCATTCCAGCCCCCATCAATCTCGGTAACACTTTCGGTGCCTGTAGGGTAAACCTTAGTCTCAAAAATAACCTGACCCCAACGATCATAAATACCTAAATAATAATTATCAGGATCAAAGCCCATTCCCTTTGGATAGAAGAAATTGTTATTTAAACCAGCATTAGGAGTAAAAGCTGTTGGGGCATAGAATGTATGTTCATCCCTTATTATCAAAGGAAGACTAGCTGTATCCGTACAACCATTCAATCCTCTTACAATAAGTATTACATTAAATGTATCAGCATGAGCATATTCATGCTGAGGGTTAGTTACTGATGCGTTTCCACCATCTCCAAAACTCCAACTCCATGTTGTTGCATAAGAAGACTGATCGTAAAAATGAATATTCGCATCAAACAAACCAACTTCAGTTGGATACATATAGAAACTTGCTATTGGGCTTGGAGTAACAACAACAAGATTAGGATAATTACTCACAAGCTGACAACCATATAAAGTTGTTAAAACTAAACCTACGTTATAACTACCTACTGTTTCAAACATATGAGTTGGCACTATTTCGCTAGACACATTACTTAATCCGGAAGATGGATCTCCAAAATTCCATAAATATGAAACGGAATCTGTTGAATTTACAACATTATTAAATGTTACAACTAATGGATTACAGCCTGATGCGCTAAGCGGAGGTGCCACTACCGAAGGTAGAGGATGAACGGTTATTACTATTGTATCTCTATCGGTTGGAGAATTACAAAGATCATTTACTGTAACAACATACGTTGTTGTTGATAATGGAGATACCACATTTGGATTACCACTTCCAATATTCCAGTTATATATATATGGACCACCATTGCCACCAGTTGTTGATGCAATTATTGAATAGGTCTGACCCTGACAAATATTAACATCGGCTGGAAGTGTTACATCTAAAGGTGGATTTACATATACGATAACAGCACCAGGCACAGCTGAAGTACAACCATGAGAGTCGGTTGCTGTTACTGTGTAATTTGTTGTGATTAATGGATTAACTGTATATGACTGTGAAGCTCCTCCCCCATTCCACTGATAAGTATATCCTGGGGTTCCACCATTTGCACTTGCAGATATTGTTATAGACTGACCTATACAAATTGAATCTGATCCGTTTGCAAAAACAACTACTGGAGTTGGCTGATTTACAATTATCGGAGGAGAAATAATTTGACAGCCATTTGCATCATATATTGAGACAACATAGGTTCCTGCTATTAAATTTGCCGAAATTGAATCTGGTCCGCCAAAGGGTGACCACATATAATTAAATGGAGATAATCCATTAACAATATGAGTTTGAATTTTACCATCACTAGATCCGTAACAATTTGTATTCGTGACACTAACGCTTATAAGTTCAGGCATTGGCATTTCCGAAATCAAAACGGAGGTGTTTGAAGGGCAGTTATGAGCATCAATAACAGTGAGCAAATGATTGCCAGGAGCAAGATTGTTTGCCGAAGGTAAAATACTTCCCGACGGGCTCCAACTATAAAGATAAGAAGGAGTTCCTCCACTTACATAAGCAAAAGCAAAACCATTATCAACATTACATCTAGCAGGACTTGATGTAGTTTGTATGACAATTGGGCTTGGCTCTGATATATTAAAGTTTGCCTGAGCAGTACATCCATTTATATCAGTTACAATAACTGTATACGAATAATTTGAAGATAAATTTGCCGCTGTCGCTGTTGTTCCGCCAATAGGTAACCAATTATATATGTAACCTGGAGTTCCCCCAGTCTGTGTTGCAGTTATGCTTCCATCACTTCCACCATTACAGTTTACAGCTGTTGTTATTCCTGTTGCTTGAACTTGAGTTGGCTGATTTATTGTAGTATTTGCAATCGCAGTACAACCATGAGCATCAGTTACCATTACTGACACAAAACCTGCACATAATCCTGTTGAAGTCTGAGTAGTCTGATTGGCTGGATCTGACCAAATATATGTATATGGAGATGTTCCACCTGCAGATAATGACATAGCACTTCCATTACAACTTCCATAACATAATGTTGGAGATGAGGCATTGATTATCGCAAACATCTGCTGTGGCTGAGTAATTATTGCATTTCCTGAAACAGTACATCCATTGGCATCGGTAATTACTACAAAATAATTACCTGTACTTAAACCTATTGCTGTTGTTGCTGACTGGCTTAAAGGATCCGACCATTGTATTATATTTGTTGGAGTTGTACTTGTATATGTTATTGTTGCTGTACCATTACTACCTCCAAAACAGCTAACATTTGTAACTGCGATATTCGTAATCACTGGTGCTAAATTGTTATTTACATTTACTGTTGTTGTTGCAGTACAACTATTAGCATCTGTTACGATTACAATATAAGCGCCCGCAAGAACATTATTAATTGCATTACTACTGCTTACATTAGGAGTCCAGGCATAAGCATAACTTGAACCTGAACCACCACTAACAGCTACCGTTGCTGAACCATTTGCCATTCCACAATCTGCATCTACTTCACCGGTAACTACCACCTGTAATGACGGAGGTCCGGAGATTGCTGCTGTTGTTATAATTGAACAGCCATGAGAATCGGTTACTGTTAAAATATAAGAACCTACGCATAAATTATTAACATTAGCTGTATTCTGAGCATTTGTCCACGCATAAACATATGGCCCAGTACCACCAGTTATTGAGGTGCTGATAGTTCCATTGCATGCATTATAACAACTCTCATTTATCGGAGATAATGCAACTGACAAAATAGGTGGTTCGGTTAAAATAACTTGTGAAGTAACGGTACAACCATTTAAATCGCTAACGGTAACATCATACACGCCAGATAGTAAATTACTTATTGACTGTGTTACCTGGCTATTACTCCACATAAAAGCATAACCCGGGCTTCCACCTGTAACAGTTACTTGTGCCGATCCATTATTGCCACCAAAACAACTTATATTTGTAGGATTATTTATTGATGAAGCAAGAACAGTTGGTTGGGTTATTGTAACGTTTGAGGTTTGCAAACAACCATTTAAATCATATACAGAAACAGTATAAGCTCCTGCACATAAACCTGTAGCTGTTGGGGTTGTCTGCGCCGACAAGCCACTCCATAAATATGTATATGGAGAGATGCCACCTGTAGGAGTTGCTGTAGCAGTTCCATTACATGAAGCATTACAAAGAACCGGAGTTGAAGTCATGACTATTGTTATAAATGGTGGTTGAACCACATTAACTATATTTGAAGATGTACATAAATGAGCATCTGTAACGATTACTGTATAACTTCCTGCACATAACGAATCTGCTGTTGCAAAATGATCATTATTTGTCCAGTTATAAGTATAAGGTGAAGTACCACCAGCAACTAAAACTGTAGCTGTTCCATTACATAAGTTATTACATGATGGTGCAATAAATGAAGCATTAGATACCAATACTAACGGTTGTGTTATAACAACGTTTGCTACAGCCTCGCAGTTATGAATATCAGTAACAGTAACAGAATGGGTTCCCACACATAAGGCGGTTCCTGTCTGACTACTTTGTGCATTGTCCCATAAATAGGTATATGGTGAGGTACCACCAGAGCCAATTACTGTTGCAACTCCATTGCACTGACCAAAACAAACAACATTTGTAAAAGAGGATATTATTGCCGTTGGACCCAATATATTATTCACTGCAAAAGTTCCTGTTCCTGTACAGCCTTTAAAGTCTGTTACAGTGACGGAATAGCTTCCTGCTGGTACTCCAGTTATATTCTGAGTAACTGTAGCATTTGACCATAGATATGTGAATGGTGCTGCACCATTTGTAGTTGTTAAAGTTAACGAACCATCAGAAAGACTACAATGAGCATCTACTGCCACTGCCGCTGTTGTTATTTGAGGTGGCTGGGTAATAGACCCTGTTGAAACTAACGAACATAAATTTACATCTCTTACCGTAACAGAATATGTCCCCAAACACAAGTATGTTGCATTTTGGCTTGTCTGTAAAGTTGGATCATTCCATTGATATGTATATGGAGAAACGCCACCTGTTACTGCAGTATTTAAAATACCATCACAACCTCCATAACAGGTTGGGCTTATTGGAGTAATTGTATTTGCCAAGACAGATGGCTGAGTTATAGTAACAGACGTTGTTAGCATACACCCGTTGATGTCAGTTGCGGAGACAGAATAGACTCCTACACAAAGTCCAGTTGCAGTTGCTAATGTCTGACCATTTGACCATAAATAAGTGAAAGGGGCTGCACCACCTCCAACTGAAACGGTTGCTGAACCATTACATAAACCATTACAGGTAACATTTGTTGATGATGAGATACTTGCAATACCTGGGGCTATATTTAGAACATTTACAGAACCTGTTGCGGTACAACCATTATTATCAGTAACAGTTATAGTATATAAACCAGCTGATAAACCTGTTGTTGTTGCCGATGTTGTTGTTGCGCCACCACTCCAGTTATAAGTATAGCCACCTGTTACCGTTCCACCAGAAGCAACAACTGTTGCTGTTCCGTTTACTTGACCGCAGTTTTCACTTACAGAAGAAGTAACAAGACTAACAGGAGTTGGCTGAGTTATAGTTACAAAAGCAGTTGCGGTACAAAGATTTGCATCGGTAACGGTTACTGTATAATTGCCTGCACCAAAACCAACATTTGCAGCCAAAGTTGAAGACGTACCTCCATTCCATAAATATGTGTATACTGGAGTTCCTCCACCTGGTGTTACAGTTGCGGTACCATTTGTTCCACCACTACAGCTTACATTTGTGTTTGCCAAAATTGATGCGGTTACAACTGTTGGTTGAGTTATTGTTACGCTATTTGTTATTGAGCAACCATTTGCATCGGTAGAGGTAACAGTATAAATACCAGCAATGACATTTGTCAAATCCTGAGTTATTGCACTATTTGTCCAAAGGTAAGTATATGCTGGAGTTCCGCCGGAGACAGTTAAATCTGCGCTTCCATTAGAGGAACCACTACAAAGAGAAGCCGTTCCAACTACACCTGAAGTTAATACTGTAGGTTGTATTATGGTAACACTAGCTACTGATACACATCCGTTATTATCGGTTACTGTTACCTGATGATTACCTGCATTTAAATTATTAACGGTAGCCGTTGTTATAGCATTATCCCAAAGATAAGCAACTGCTCCTGGCATTGTCACAGTGGCAGTTCCATTTGAGCCACCAAAACAACCTACAGGGGCACTTGAAGAAATTGTTGCCACTCCTCCTAATATATTTGGAACTACTATTGAACTAACAACAGAGCAACTGTTTGCATCGGTAACGGTAACAGTATATGTTGCTGCTAATAATCCGGTTGCTGTTATTGTTGTCTGAGTATTTGACCATACAGTAGTATATATTGGAGTACCACCAACAGGAGTTACTGTTGCAGTACCGTCTGGTTGTCCGCAATGTGCGGAAACAGCAGAAGTAGTTGCTGTAACTACCGTGGGTTGAATAATATTAATATTTGCAACTGCAGTACAAGACATCGCATCAGTAACGGTTACTGAATAAGTTCCGGCACCTATGCCTGTTAAATCCTGAGATGTAGCAGTTGTTGTCCAAAAATAAGTATAAGAAGAAGTACCGCCTATGACTGTAAGATCTGCTGCTCCTGACAAAAGACCATTACATAAGATATTTGTTCCTGCTATATTTGCTGTTAGCAAGGCTGGTTGAGTTATCGTCACAGTTGTTGTTGATGTACATAAGTTTGCATCTGTGACTGTTACTGCCCATATGCCATTTGTTAAAGTAGTAGCTGTAGCAGTTGTCTGAGCAGGCGCCGGATCGTTCCATAAATAGGTGTAAGGAGCTGTTCCACCTCCAGAAGCCACAGTTGCTGTTCCGTTTAAACCACCATTGCAGCTTACATTTGTCTGGGAACCTATTGATGAAGTAACTGCTGAAGGTTGGGTTATCACTGCTGTCATTGTTCCAGTTATACCATTGTTATCTGTTACAGTTACAACATAACTTCCTGCACATAAATTGGTCGCTGTTATTGTTGTTTGACCACCTGTCCAAGAATATGTATAAGGAGCAACACCACCTAC
>CAIQJL010000178.1 GCA_903872185.1 uncultured Bacteroidota bacterium
CCAATAGTAATATAATGATTTAAACCATAATAATTTTCTAAATGCATATATCGCGAAAATTTTTTATCTGAAAACAGACCAGAAGAAAGTGTATATTCAAATTTTTTAGCGGGCACAAAACTAAATGGTATATTAATATTCTTCTCCTCTATTCGTTCTTCTCCTGAAGGTCCATATAGCTTTGTTACAACATTCATTTTACCATATTGTAAAGGAACTTTAAATTCATATTTTCCTGAAGCATCAGTCTCTAAAATTGCAACCAATTTATTATTTACATAAAGCTGTGCTGACCATCCGGGTTCTGCCTTACCTTCAATTGTATAAAAACCAGTTATCTTTGGGGAGCCTTGTCCTTTATTTGAAATTTGAATACCATTTATAACATAACCATAATTAGCAATATTGTTACTACCTATTTTCCCTATATTTATTTCTTTAATAAAACGGTTTGCTGTATTCTTTTTTGTCCAGGAATATTGCTGACGATTAAGTTCAAATTTATATTGATCGGTCTGTTCAATTTTAAAATTAAGTGAACCACCCATTAACTCGGCTCCAAGACCAAGCATAATTGTATTTGCCACCGAATTACCATTTAACTGAGCTGTTGAATAGGACCAATCAAAAGTACCCAAACCAAAACTGTGACGCTTTGCTTTAATAATAGTATCAGCAATAAAATCATTATAATAATAATTATTTTTACTTACTTGCATACCCTGCAAATTCATAAGCTTTATTATAGGAAGTTCAAATCCAGGGTTAATATTTACGGCTAGTTTTCTAACATCAAACTGTAAATATATATTAAAAATTTTGCCAAAAAGCGAGGATTCCATGTATAAAGCATTTTTATATTTCATTAAACTATCACCTAAAGAATAATAATTAGGACCAACAATTGCAGTTTTATTTATATTATTAATATGATAAGTGTTTTTTTCATTTTGAATAAAACCTATAAGACCATCATTGATGGAATCTTGCATGCATTGAATGCTTAAAGAATTAAAAAATTCAGATATCGGAATAAATAGTTTATTTTCCGAACTATAGTATAAAGCATCTGCAGTAAACTGACCCGAATTTTGAACATTAAATACAATAGGAATTTCTTCATATATATAATCAACTTCCTCGCCAAATGGTAAATTTTTATTGGTTTGTATCTTTGGTAAGTTTAGTTCTACAATCGGATTAATTAAAACGGTATTGGTTTTTTTATCGAATTCGAGTTTAATGTTAAATATTTTACCATATTGCGAAAGCTCCATAAACAATGTGTTTTTATATTTTGTTAAACTATCGCCAATAAAATATTCAACATTGCCCATTCTAACTGTTTTGTTTATATAATCGAATGCATATTTATTATTCTCTTTGTTAATATAGCCGCTAATTTTATCGTTGCCAGCTTCTGGATTACAAGGTATTCTTAAGTAATTAAATAATTCGGTTACCGAAACAAATAGTTTTTTATCATCATTAAAAAATAAGGCATCGGATGATAATCTGCCATAATCTTTTAAACTAAAAGTTATTGGGAACTCGTTAAAATTTAAATTGCTTTTTTCGTTTAAAGGCAATATTTCTGTTTCGGGGTTAATTGTTAAAGGCA
>CAIQJL010000179.1 GCA_903872185.1 uncultured Bacteroidota bacterium
TCACGCTTTGTTCGCGCATCAAATTTAGTTATAAATTCTTTTGTTAAATCAACTCCTGTTTGATTTGCGAGACAAATTAATACCCAAAGAACATCGGCCATTTCTTCGCCAATATTGGCGGTTTCATTTTCTTTAAATGATTGTTCGCCATAAGTGCGTGCCATAACCCGTGCTAACTCTCCAACTTCTTCGGTTAATAATGTCATGTTTGTAAGCTCATTAAAATATCTTACACCAATGGTTTTTATCCACTTGTCTGTTATTTGTTGCGCTTCGGCAATTGTTAATGATTCCATTATTCTTTATTTTTTGTGTCGATAATAATTGTAACCGGACCGTCATTTATTAATGAAACTTCCATCATTGCGCCAAAAACTCCGGTTTTAATTTCCTTGTTAATTTCTTGTCCTAGTTTTTTAATAAATTCTTCATAAATAGGAATTGCTATTTCTGGTTGAGCTGCTTTAATGTATGAAGGTCTATTCCCTTTTTTTGTAAGTGCATGTAATGTAAATTGGCTAACGACTAAAATTTCTCCTGAAATATCTTTTACTGATAAATTCATTGTTCCATCGCTATCATTAAAAATGCGGAGGTCAGAAATCTTCTTGCAAAGCCATTCAATATCTTCATAATTATCTGCTGTTTCGATGCCGAATAAAATAAGCAATCCCTTATTAATAGAGGAAATTTCCTTTTGTTCAATATATACCGAGGCTTTTGAAACTCTTTGAATTACAGTTCTCATTCTTGCAAAATTAATCATTAATTTGAGGCAAAAATGCCTCTTTAATATGCTCTATAGATTTTACTTGACTATTGTTATAAACGATAGAGATAATATCAAACCTTATTTCATTGAAATCATTATATTCAATAACAAATGCTTCGGCAGCATCAATAAGAAGCTTTTGTTTTTTTATTTCAACTGCATCATATGGTTTTTGAAAAAAATCATTGGTTCTTGTTTTTACTTCAATAAAAACAAGCATATTTTCGTGTTTGCAAATAATGTCTATTTCTTTATGACGAAATCTCCAGTTAGTTACTAAAACCGTATATTCGTTATTCTCAAGAAATTGCTTTGCGAATTTTTCTCCTTCTTTGCCAAGTTCAATATGTAAAGATGTTTTTTTCAATTTTTTTGTTCAAATAAGTAACATTATCAATGCATAAACGTATAAACTTAATGAATTATTTCAATTAAAAAAAGAACGCTAATCAAATTTATTGAATGAGAGATTTTTACATGAAGTTGAAAATAAAATTAGTCTTAATTTTTTTCCTTTTCGGAAGTTTCTATGCATTTTCTCAGCCAAATAATAAAACAGCAGAAGATCAGGCGAGAAACAATAATTTAAAAGACAAGAATTTTGAAGGTAGTATTCGGTTTGTTCAGGAAAACCTTGAAGACACATTATATTATACATATTACGTAAAAAACAGATTAGTAAGATTAGATGTTCACGAAAATTGCAAAAATTGCGAGAGCACAGATAATTATATGATTTTTGATTTAAATGGTGGAACCATTACTGCAATAAAACCAAGTCGTAAAATGTATATTAATGTTCCTCCAAAACCTTATACCGCAAATAAAGAACAAAATTATCAGGTAATTAAATCAAAGAATAATAAAAAAATTCAAGGCTACAAATGTTATCAATGGAGGGTTAAAAACAAAGTTCAAAATACCGAAGTTGCTTATTGGGTAGCTCAGGATAATTTTAATTTTTTTGAAGATTTTTTAAAGTTGTGGAATCGTTCCGAGAAACATTCTGTTTATTTTTTACAGATTCCTGAAAGTGATGGTTATTTTCCCATGCAAAGCGAAGAACGTACAGTGTTACGTGAGCAGAAAATGTCTCTAAGAGTGTTAGAGATTACTAAGAAAAGTTTAGATGCTGAAGTTTTTGCTATACCTAAAGAATATCAGCCTTACGATCATTGATTTTGGGTTATAGTAATATTTTCTTTTTCGACACTGATTTTCAAGTTATTTCCAAGTATTAATGGCAAATTAGGTGCAATATGACCTGATGATAATCCTTCTATTATTGGAATTTTATTGTCTGTTACTTCTTTAATTATTTCTATTAGTGAATATGCAAATGGAAAATCGTTTTCTGTTATTTCTGTAAAACCGCCAAGTATAATTGCTTTTAGTCCAGAGAATTTATTTCCAAGTTTGAAGTTTTGCAAAATTCTGTCGATATGATACATGTATTCGCCAATTTCTTCAATAAATAGAATGTTGTTTGTGCTTGAAAAATCATATTTTGTTCCTCTAAGGCTATAAAGTAAAGACAAATTGCCACCAATTAATTTTCCTTCAATTTCAGAAGTTGGTAAATTTGAAATATTTGGGAGATTATACTTTATTACTTCACCTAAAAGTAATTTTTTAAGGTTTTCCAAAGAATCTTTTTCCTCAATAAGCTTATCAAAATTCACGGGCATAGGCCCATGAATTGAAGCAATACTTAACACGTTATTTACGCAGGAATGAAAAGCTGTAATGTCGCTATAGCCAATTATCCATTTTGGGTTTTTTGTAAATGCAGACCAATTAATTTTATTTAAAATTCTAAGAGCTCCATATCCGCCACGAGCAAAAAATACTGCTTTAATTTCTTTGTTGTCAATTGCTTTCTGAAAGTCTTTCGCTCTTTGTTCGTCTGTTCCTGCAAAAGTGAAAAATTTAGAGTAAAGGTTTTTTCCTAAAACAATTTCTAGCCCCCATGATGTTAAAACCTTTATTGAAGCAGAAACCTGTTCGGAGCTTATAAAACCAGCAGGAGCAACGATTGCAACCTTGTCGCCCGACTTAAGAAAAGGAGGATTTGTCATTATTAAATTCTTGTATCTTTGTGAGGTTAAAATTAACATTTTTAATTTTCTGAGTAAATAAAAAAATGAAGAACTGGAAACGATATACAATTACTTCGGCTTTGCCTTATGCAAATGGTCCGATACATATTGGACATTTAGCTGGAGTTTATATTCCTGCTGATATTTATGTTAGATATCTTCGTAAACGAGGAAAAGACGTAATCTTTATTGGTGGAAGCGATGAGCATGGTGTACCGATTACAATTAAAGCGCGGCAAGAAGGAGTTTCGCCAAAAGATATAGTTGACCGTTATCATAACATTATAAAGAAATCATTTGAAGATTTTGGCATTTCATTCGATATTTATTCCAGAACTACTAATAAAACTCATTTTGAAACAGCTTCAGATTTTTTCAAAAAACTTTACGATAAAGGCGATTTTGTTGAAAAAACTACCGAACAATATTTTGATACAGAGGCAAATCAGTTTCTCGCCGATAGATATATTACCGGAACTTGTCCTCATTGTAGTAACGAAAAAGCTTACGGCGACCAATGCGAAAAATGTGGAACTTCGCTAAATGCAACAGATTTAATAAACCCTAAAAGTACTATTAGCGGAAGTAAGCCAATAAAAAAAGAAACCAGTCATTGGTTTTTGCCTTTAGATAAATATGAAGCATTTTTAAGAAAATGGATTTTAGAAGATCATAAAGAATGGAAAACAAATGTTTATGGTCAGTGTAAATCATGGTTGGATATGGGTCTACAGCCACGTGCAGTTAGTCGTGATTTGGATTGGGGGGTGCCAGTGCCAGTAGAAGGTGCAGAGGGAAAAGTTTTATATGTTTGGTTTGATGCACCAATCGGATATATTTCGGCAACCAAAGAATTAACAAAAGACTGGGAAAAATATTGGAAAGACGAAGATTCTCGTTTAATTCATTTTATTGGAAAAGACAATATCGTTTTTCACTGCATAGTGTTTCCTACCATGCTAAAGGCTGAGGGAAGTTTTATTTTACCAGAAAATGTGCCAGCAAATGAGTTTTTAAATCTTGAGGGTGATAAAATTTCTACTTCACGAAATTGGGCAGTGTGGTTACATGAATATTTACAAGAGTTCCCAGATAAGCAGGATGTGTTGCGTTATACACTTTGTGCAAATATGCCCGAAACAAAAGACAATGATTTTACCTGGAAAGATTTTCAATTAAGAAATAATAGCGAACTTGTTGCAATACTTGGTAATTTTGTTAACCGTGCAATGGTATTGACTTTAAAGTATTTTGAAGGAAAAGTACCTATAAAAGGAAATGTAACTGATGTTGAAAAAGAATTAGATAAAGCCATAACAGCATTAAAAGCTGACATCGAAAATTCCTTAGAAAACTTTAAATTTCGCGAAGCTTTAAAAGCGTTAATGGATGTTGCAAGGCTTGGAAATAAATATCTTGCAGACTCTGAGCCTTGGAAAATTTATAAAACAGATCCCGAAAGAGTTTCAACAATTTTATATTACTCATTGCAAATTTCAGGGGCTTTAACTTCTTTGTGTGAACCATTTTTACCTTTTACTTCGCAAAAATTGTGTAAAATGTTAAATATTTCTACTCAAAACTGGGAAGATATAGGAAATATACATCCATTAAGCGAAGGTCATTTGTTAGGAGAATCATTTTTATTGTTCGATAAAATTGAAGATGAAGAAATTCAAAAACAAGTTGACAAACTTTTGGAAACAAAAAAGGCAAATGATGAAAAGATTATACCTGTTGCAGAAGGGAAGCCAGAAATATCTTATGATGATTTTACTAAAATGGACATTCGTGTTGGCACGGTGTTAGAAGCTGAACGTGTACCCAAAACTCAAAAACTTTTAAAACTAAAAGTTGATACAGGGCTTGATGTTCGTACATTAATTTCTGGAATTGCAGAGTTTTATTCTCCTGAGAGTATCATAGGAAAACAGGTTTGTATTTTGGCTAATTTACAACCTCGGAATATTAAAGGAGTTGAATCAAAGGGAATGATACTAATGGCAGAGGGACCAGATGGAACATTAAAATTAGTTTCACCTGCTGAGGTTAGTGCAAATGGAGCAACTATTAAATAAAAAAAGTAGTTGTATTTAAAATAATAAAACATTTATATTTGTAGCAGAAATAAAAATTAAATAGGTTCTTTTATTTTAAGGGGAATTAGCTCATTTGGCTAGAGCGCTTGCCTGGCAGGCAAGAGGTAAGGGGTTCGATTCCCCTATTCTCCACCAGAAAATCAAGGAGTTGCGACAAGAATAGTTGCAGCTCCTTTTTCATTTGCACAAAATTTGCACAAAAATACCCTTCTAAATTATTTGTTTATTGATGTTAATATATTGTGGCATATTCTTGTCGTTTTATGTAAGGATCTATTGTCAATACATTTTACAAATTTCTTTAAATGATTACTGTATTGGGTGAACATAATATTTTAA
>CAIQJL010000180.1 GCA_903872185.1 uncultured Bacteroidota bacterium
AACTTTTGATTTCAAAAGTTCCTTTTTTTATATAACAGAATGTTATGATAAAAATATTGAATCTTAAAAATATTTTAACGATAGTTTTTTTATCTGTAAATGCTTTTGTTTTCTCGCAAAATTCAACTGCTAAAAATTATAAAGAATATATAGAATTGCGAATTTCTTATGGTTTTAAAAAGAATAAGATTACTACTGATATTTCAATAAATACAGGCGAATCTTTTCCTAATTCTTTGCGTGGAATAATTGAAAATGGAGAAACTAATGATTTTGTTAGAGTTTTAAAATATAATGGTTTAGTGTTAATTATGCGCAATGAAGTTGATGTTATTAATTATCTTTCATCAATTGGTTGGGAGTTGAAGTATGTTAATAAAATAACTGTATTAACAAAAGAATATAGCCAATATATTTTTGCAGTAAAAGAATAATACTTTTAAAAAACAAGGAAGTATGCATACTGTTTTAAAAAGAGAAAAAATTAGCTTCCGCGATTTTATTGGACACGAAAAGGATATTTTAATTTATCTTCATAATACCTTTTTAGAAGAAACTTCAGTTTCTATTATTAATGAAGGATTTAAGTTTATAAAATCATTAGATTATACTACTGATAATATTTCAAATATAAATGATATTGAGGTTAATTATTTTATTGTAAAAAGAAAATTTTACGGAAAACATACTATTGTAATACAGCTGGGAGTTGAAATTCTTAATTTTTATTCTGCTTTAATAAATGCTAATGATAAAGTATTAAAAGAGCTGATTTTTTCAGAAATTAGCGATGAGTTAAATGAAGATGACCAGAATTATAACATTTTAAATAAACAATTTATTAAAGGTTATTATAGTCATGAAACAGGCGAGGGTGTTTATAGTCCATACTTTAATCCTCATAAAAAATTAGATGAATTTCATGATAATTTAAAAAAGAATAAACATTGATTTGTTAATAATTCTATATATTGTTAAAATTGATAGAATAAAAAAATATTTAGAAACTGTTTTGAATTTTATAATGCTTTGAATGCATTATAATTTTAGATATAATAAATCTTCGACTCCTCTGGAGTCGGATGATTGTAGCCATTTTATTGCTACAAATCTAAGGACTCATCTGGAGTCCAACTAATAAAAGATATAATATTTAATGTTAATAAATTAGACTACAATCCATTTTAGGTAAACTATCTTAAATTAGAATATTATAAACGCCAATTAAAGGTAGGTTAAAAAATCCAAACAGTTACTTATTCTCCAATAATTTTTACAAGTAATCTTTTCCTGCGCATTCCGTCAAACTCGCCATAAAATATTTGTTCCCATGGGCCAAAATCAAGCTTGCTATTTGTTATAGCTACAACAACTTCGCGCCCCATAATGGTGCGTTTTAAATGCGCATCGGCATTATCTTCAAAACCATTATGTTTATATTGCGAATATGGTTTTTCGGGTGCAAGTTTTTCTAACCAAACTTCAAAATCATGATGTAAACCAGATTCGTCATCATTAATAAAAACTGAGGCAGTAATATGCATCGCATTTACCAGGCATAGTCCTTCCTTAATTCCACTTTCGCTCAAGCACTGATTAATAAAAGGTGTAATGTTAATTAATTCGCGACGGCTTTTAATATCGAACCAAAGTTCTTTACGGTATGATTTCATATATTATTTTTGACACTAATATAATAATAAATTCACTTATTAATTCAGGAATTCCCTAAGGTAATTCAGAGCGTCCTTTGTGGCAGACGTAAGATCT
>CAIQJL010000181.1 GCA_903872185.1 uncultured Bacteroidota bacterium
TATAACAAATGCATTTTCTTCAATAAATTGGGGTAGTACTTCACATTATATAAAAGTAGAAGCCGATCCAAATGGTGGGTCTAATTTTCTTGATATGGGAACAACACAATTATTATCTGTTCCATATGCAATGTATGCCGAGCAATCTGGAAATGTAGGCGATACTTTATGGAAGCTTGCAGGAGCAAATATTCATAATATTAATACAGGGAATGTTGGTGTTGGTATTAATAATCCACTTGGAAAAATGGTAATTCAAGGCGATTCAACCGTTTCAGATACCTTACCACTATTTGAAATAAAGAATGCTGCAGGACAAACAGTATTTGTAGTTTATCCGGATAGTGTTCATGTTTATGTGAAAGATGGTGGCGCAAAATCTAATCGTGGAGGTTTTGCAGTTAGCGGAAGAAATAATTCAAAAGCTTTAATAAATAATTATTTAACAGTAAGTCCGGATAGTACTCGTATTTATATAAACGAAGGCGCTAGTAATGATGGCTTTGCTATTAAAGGTATTAATTTAAACGGAACTTCAGATTATTTAAATGTGAGTGTAGATACAATGGAAATTATTAATCCTAGTCAAGCAAGAATATTATGGTATCCAACAAAAGAAGCATTATTAACAGGAAGAGTGCTAGTTGAAAATAGAGATAGTGTTGGTATAAACTCATTTGCTTCAGGATTTATTTCAAAAGCAAAAGGTAATTGGTCGCAAGCATTAGGATATATGCCTATTGCAAGAGGTAATTATTCTACTGCAATAGGAAAAAATGCAATTGCAAATGGTCTTAATTCATATGCATTTGGTGATTCTGTAATTGCCTTAAATACTGGAAGTTTTGCTTTAGGATATAAAAGTCAAGCAAAAGGTATTGGTTCGTTAGCTTTTGGTTCTATTGAAGTAGATGAATTGGGTGTCTCAACTGGGGCTTGTACTAAATCTGAAGGAAATTATTCGTTTGCAATTGGATTAGGAGCAAGTACAACTCCATTGGGTTTTGGATCTATATCTATGGGAATGGGGAGTATATCTGATAACTACGGAGCAGCTTCTTTTGGTGTTTTAACTAAAGCAAGTGGAAGGCTTTCCTCAGCTATTGGTTATAATTCTGTAACAACTGGTGATTTTTCGTTGGCTATAGGTGTAAGTGATACTTCTTCTGGAAATAATTCTTTCTCAATGGGAGTGGCATCAAAAGCATCAGGTTTGAGTTCAATGGCAATTGGTAATAATTCAAAAGCAAGTGGCATAATGTCAGCTTCAATAGGGTTTAATACGATAGCATCAGGAGATAATTCAATGGCTATAGGTAGATTTGTTTCAACAAATAACAAAAGTGGTTCTATTATTATGGGAGATGCTTCAACTATTGTTACAACTAACTCTACTAATCCAAATCAATTTATGGTTAGAGCTGCAGGTGGTTCTATCTTTTATTCAGATCCGTTATTATTAGAAATTAATAGTTTGTTTCTATCTCCCTTAACTGGTAGGTTAGGGGTAGGATGGAGTAATCCTCAGGCTAAAGTTGATATTAATGGATCGTTAAGAGTTAATAGTGGTACAACTTTTAATAAAATTCAAGGTGGTACTTCTACTATTGGCTCAAATATGATAGGTGGAGTTTTTGTTTCAAATGTTGTTTTTTCAACTCCGTTTATAGGAATACCTAAAGTAACTGTTACACCTAAAGGGGGTAATTATAATGATGTATATGTTGTTACAACAAGAAATGTGAACGGTGTTGGATTTCAGGTAAACGTGTATAGGGTTGATAATGCTGGAGGTTCTTGGAGTCAAAATCTAGAAATTGATTGGATAGCATGGGAGTAAATATATTCATTATAACCCATAGTGTTATTTGTATTGTTTTGAATAATCATTTTTTAATAAAACTAATTTATTAATTGTTTTTTTATTTTTTTAATAAACCAGTAAGATTATGAAACAAATATTTTTTTCAATTTTTGCTATCATTATTGGCATAGTTGCTTTTGCTCAGTCACCACAATCCTTCCAATACCAAGCAGTAGTTAGAGATGTAAATGGAAGTGTACTACAATCGCAATCAGTAAATTTTAAATTAAGTATAATTGCTGGTTCTGTAAGCGGAATTGTACAATATTCAGAAACTCATATTGCTTCAACAAATCAATTTGGAGTTGTTACTTTAAATGTTGGTACTGGAATTCCTGTTATTGGAACATTTGGTGGTATTAATTGGGGAAATTCAATTCATTTTATAAAAGTTGAAGCAAACTTAGGAAGTGGATATATTGATATGGGAACTACACAGCTTCTTTCAGTCCCATATGCTATGTATTCTTTGACAGCTGGTAATGTAGATACATTATGGAATAAATTAGGTAACAATATATATAATGCTAATCCTGGTAATGTAGGTGTTGGTTTAAATAATCCTTCAGGAAGAATGGTTGTTCAGGGAAGTTCTACAGCATTGCCTACTGATCCTTTATTTGAAGTAAAGAATTCGATAGGTCAGACTGTGTTTGTTGTTTATCAGGATAGTGTTAATGTTTTTGTAAATGATGAAGCAATACAATCAAACAGAGGTGGATTCGCAGTTAGTGGAAGAAATAATTCA
>CAIQJL010000182.1 GCA_903872185.1 uncultured Bacteroidota bacterium
ACTGGCAACCAATCGCTTTCAGAAAACTTACTTACAAGACCACAATTAATTAATGAACTTTTTCCAGTTCCCGAAACACCGTACACTAATAATATTTTACTTTCGAATATTTTATGGTATAGCTCTTCTGTTTCCTTATCACGGCCAAAGAATATTTCCTTGTCTTCTTTTGTGAAGCTATCGAGGAATTTGAAGGGAGATTTTATTGGGTTCATTTAACTTTTGTTTTATCAAGGTTCATTAAGTAGTTTCTTAGCTTTTTCAAAATCAGGGTGATTTATACCTAAATCTTCCATAGCTTTAATATCATCAAGAAAACCAGTTCTAAAAGTTATATTTCCGATATTATCGTTTTTATACTTCTTATATATTATTTCCGCATTACTCAAATCATTAGTTAGCAAATATGCTAATGCTAAATTTGTATATAATATCATATTATTTGCATCAGCATTTTCTGCTATTAAAGCATACTCAAGCGACAAAGAAAATTTCTTTTGTTTTAATAATTCAAATGAAATATTTGAGCAATATGATGAGATACTATATCTAATCTCTTTATCTAAAGTATTATTAAAAGTTCCCTTCTTTAACAAAGTTAACTTCTTATCAACAGAACAACTATCAAGATAATCATCTAATTTACTATAGTATTCATCCCAAAAATTTAATTTAGATAATGAATCTAAATCTTTGTCTATTTCTACAAATGTTTTTGGATTAGCTAATATTTTAAATGCCAGAGATCCTAAATTCATTTCATCACCATCTGGTGCTTTACATTTAATATTATCAAAATACACTTTAGAATCTGGAGTTAATTTTTTAATAATTGATTTTTGTTCTTCGGTAATTTTATTACTAACAGAATTAGCTGAAACCTCATATTCTCCAACTCTAGCTGAAACAGTAAAACTACTTACAATAAAAGGAGGTAAATCAAAACTAAAATTTTCTATAACTGCAGCCACAGTGTCCTCATTTAACAATCTCTGTTTATTTATTGATCCTCCCTTCAATCCAGCAATTACTGGTACAGGGGCAGCAATTCGTTTTACTCTAAATTTTTTTGTTCCAAAATCAATTTTATCACCCTTTGTTGTTATTCCAAGTATATGAAGCGGCAATATACCAACTTTCTCTGGTCTAATATAAAACTCACCATCTTTATTAAATATTTCACCACCAACTATTGAAAAACTAAATTTATCTGAATTTATTCCAGCAGCAGCAATATTTACAGGATTATCAACACCAATATATAACACATTCATTTTTGGTAATTCAACAGAAAGTGAATTTTTCATTGAAGAATATAATTCACTTATTGCTATCTGTTTAGCATTATCTGCTTTTTGCTTCATTTGAATTGCTATAACTGCACTTTGTTCAGCATTTTTCTTTTCATTTAAAGCTTCTGTTTTTGCAAGTTCTGCTTTATCTTTAGCGTCAAAGGCATCTTTATTTGCTTGAATAGCTTTTTGATTTGCAGCAAGTGCTTCATTTTTTTGCTTTTCTGCTTCAACAGTTTGCGCTTCTGCTTTACTTCTTTCATTTAAAGCCCAAATAGTAAATCCTGAGAAAATAACAAGGAGAAAAATAACAGCAGCGATTGCCATATTTCTCTTTCTTTTTCTTACTTTATATATTTCTTTTTTACTCTGTAAAACAAATTGCTCTAATGATCCACTTAAAAACATTTTATTTTCATAAGGAGCAATATAACTAAGATCTGATGCAGATAAATAAACTTTTCTGCGTTGAAAATTATCAAATGAATTTTCGATAAATTGTCTAACTTCTAGTAATTCTTTTTCAACCAGAGTAATTTTTTCGTAAATCTTGGAAGCAAGAGCATCATGTCTTAACTCATACCTGCCGCTTTCATCTTTATCGCGTAGAATACGTAATGAAATAAAACGGAGAATAAGTTCGCGAAGAGCTTCTTTATTTATATCTTTTCCTAAAGTCCGACTGTATTCCAGGACATCATCTTCAGCAACTTGGCGTTTAGTTCCCTTAGTCGAAACGAATGCTTTAAGAACAACTAATGCGGTATCTGGGTCGGATAATTCTGCAATTTGTTCTTCAAGAAAACTGCCAAGTAAGTCTTTTACGTCACCAATTGATTCTAGATTTTGCAATGTAAACTTAATCCCCACTGCAGACTGCTGACTCCTATCTGCCGACTGCCGACTGCCGACTGCCGACTGCCGACTGATGCCTGCCGACTGATTCCTGCCGACTGATTCTCTAAAAATTTTATCAAGATAAACCTGCAAATACGTAAGTTCTATTTCTGCTCCTTCTGGTGATAAACGATTTAAAAGTTCGTCACTAAAATTTTCTTCTACTTCTATTCCAGCATATTTACAAGGACCTTCAATAGCTTGCTGAGCATTTAAGCGTGTCATTTTTTCTATGCGAACACGATTAGCTAAAATTGAAGGAATGTGTTTTTCAAATTCCGTAACACTTGCTAAATATTCTTCACGTATAACAAATAGAAAACGACACTGTAAATCGCTTTCTATAACAGAATTCAGAACTTTGATAAATTCTTCTTTTTCTGATTTACTACCAAAGATAAAAAGCTCTTCAAATTGATCGAAAATAAAATAAATAGGTTTGAAATTATCTAAGTATAGCGAGCGAATTAGTTTTTTAAAATTAACTGTCTTCAGTCCACGGTCCTCAGTCTTACCACCGACTGCCGACTGCCGACTGAGAACTGCCGACTGAGAACTGCTGACTGTTTCCTGCTGACTGTTTCCTGCTGACTGTTTCCTGCTGACTGTTTCCTGCTGACTGCCGACTCTCTTAATTGCATTTTCTAAACTCTCAACAATATTCCCACCTCTCCTAACATTTACCGGCAACCAATCGCTTTCAGAAAACTTACTTACAAGACCACAATTAATTAATGAACTTTTTCCAGTTCCCGAAACACCGTACACTAATAATATTTTACTTTCGAATATTTTATGGTATAGCTCTTCTGTTTCCTTATCACG
>CAIQJL010000183.1 GCA_903872185.1 uncultured Bacteroidota bacterium
AAAAGGTCGCGGTAGCGGCGATAATAATTTTTGCCTGATTCTAAACCGCTTAAAGTATAGCCGACGCCGTAAAGGTATACCGTGCTATCTTGGTTACTGGAATAATATAAGTCGAGATAAGTTTTTTTATAATCTTTGTATAGTTTGTTATCTCTTTTTGTCATGTAAACGCAGTAACCCATACCAGCATAAATAATTGGAATTTTCCAGTACTTTTTGTTATAAACTTGTCCTAACCCCGGAACTGCAGTTGATAACAATGTGGCTAATTTAGGGCTATGTTTTTTTGTTGAATCGGTTTTATCTGCTACGATTTGAGAAATAGAGAGTTGTGGGAGAAAAAATAAAGCTAATATGAAAACAAAAAACATCCCTCTAACAGAAATGTTCTTGAATAATAAAACAGAAGAAGATTTTATTAAAAACTTCATTCTTTAGTCAGGTGATTTATTAATTTCTGAAATTCTTTTTCGCTTTGAAACGATAAAACAATTTTGCCATTTCCATCAGCAGATTTTCGCATGTCAACCTTACATTTAAGTTGTTTGCTAATTTTTTCGCGTAGCTGTTTAAGTTCTGCGGTTAATTTTGTTCTAGGAGTTGCTGGCTTGTCACTTATGGCAGATAATTCGCGAACAACATCTTCCACTTTACGAACAGAAAAATCATATCTTAAAATCTGATGGAATATCATTATTTGGGTTTCGTTGTCTTCAACATTTATTAGAGCTCTTGCATGGCCCATACTAATTTTACGTTGACGTAAACCTAATTGAATTTCGGGAGGAAGTTTTAATAATCTTAAGTAGTTTGTTATGGTAGAGCGTTGTTTTCCTACACGTTCGCTTAGTTTTTCTTGTGTAAGTTTACATTCATCAATTAAACGATTATAACTAACTGCAACTTCAATTGCATCAAGATCTTCGCGTTGAATATTTTCAACCAAGGCCATTTCTAACATTCCGTTATCATCTGCTTCGCGAACAAATGCGGGAATTTCTTCTAACCCTGCAATTTTAGATGCTCTAAGTCTGCGCTCACCAGAAATAAGCTGATATTTATTAGCGTCAATTTTTCGAACGGTAACTGGTTGAATAATGCCTAATTCTTTAATTGATTCGGCAAGTTCATTTAGTAATTCTTCGTCAAAATAAGTTCGAGGCTGAAAAGGATTATTTTCAATGTTAATAATTTTGATTTTATTAATGCCGTCGAAATCTTTACGCTGTGTGTTGGCATCTTCAATAAGGGCTTCTAAACCACGCCCTAAAACACTTTTTTTAACAGTCATGTTTATTCTAGAATTTTTTCTGAGTTTTTAATTTTAGTCATTTCGTTTTTTTGGAGTAGCTCGCGAGCTAAATTTAAATAGCTTACTGCTCCAGATGAACTTGCGTCGTATAACAATACAGGTTTTCCATAGCTTGGCGATTCGGCAAGTTTTACATTTCTTGGAATTATTGAATCGAAAACCATAGATTGGAAATGTTTTTTTACTTCTTCGTAAACCTGATTAGAAAGATTTAATCTTGAATCGTACATAGTTGGTAAAAATCCTTCTATTTCCAGTTCTGGATTTAAACGACTTCTTATTATGTTTATTGTATTTAGCAGTTTACCAAGTCCTTCGAGAGCATAATATTCGCATTGAACCGGGATTATTACTGAGTCGGCTGCGGTTAAGGCATTTACTGTTATTAAACCTAAAGATGGCGAGCAATCTATAAAAATAAAATCGTAATCGTTTCTTATTTTTTCAAGTACCATTTTTAGCATTTTTTCTCGATTAGGCAGATTTAACATTTCAATTTCTGCTCCAACTAAATCAATATGAGAAGGTAATAAATGCAGTCCTTTAATTTCTGTTTCAAGAATGATATTTTTTGGATGAACGTCATCAATAATACATTCATAAATACTTGTTTTAATGTTTTTTACATCGAAACCAGTACCCGAGGTTGCGTTTGCTTGTGGATCGGCATCAACAATAAGAATTCTGCTTTCTAAAATTGCCAGACTTGCTGCGAGATTAATGGCTGTAGTTGTTTTTCCTACTCCGCCTTTTTGATTAGCTAATGCAATTACTTTTGCCATTTACAATTTTGATTTTTATATAGATTTTTAAGGCTACAAAAATAATCGGAAATTGCCAACTGCACTTGTTTTACGATTGTTTGTTTATCAACAAAATTAAGGGCTTTGTTAATAAGTTTTTGTGTAATTTACAGACAAATAGAAAGATATCTGTTTTTTGCAGTTTTGAACAGAGATGGTTTGAAGTAAAATTTAACTAAAATCATAATTGTCATTTCGAGCATCCGCCTCGGCGGACGAGAAATCTAGTTTAGATTGCAGAACTAAATATTCTAGAATAGATTCTTCATCCGCCGCGACTGACGTTAAGAATGACACAAAGGGAATGAGTACAAAATACGAAGTCAGCCCTAGATACTTGAAGACTGAAAAGATATTTTGGTTGTTTATAGATTGAAAAAAATTATTGAGAAGACATCCCATAATATTTTAACGTTTTTTCAATAAAATCATCTAAATTATTTGGCAAATAAATAGTGTCAGAAATTACTTTATTATTAGAAATTAAAACTAAGCGTGGGTTATCAAAACTAAATGGATGAAATTGTTTGTATGTTGTTGTAGTGTCAAATTTAATAAATTTAAAATCATTAATATTATAAGATTCCAATGTTTTCTTAATCTCATTTGTAGTTGATAGTTCTTTTACAATCATTAAATAAAATGGTTTTTTACGTTTTCCAAACAAAAAAGCTTGATTAATTGCAATAAATTGCAAAAGATGTTTATTACATGCCGGACAGGCTTCGCTATTTATAATAGCTAAAACAAAAGAAGTGTCTTTTATACCTTGCATTTGTCTGGCATAATTAATTATATATTCAGGTTTATACGATTTGTCAATAGTATTACTACCTGAAATTTTACAAAATTCTTTATTTGAATTCTCAATAAAAGATTTAGAGATTGAGTCTAGTTGATTTACTATCTGATTTTTATTAAATGGTTTATAATTAAATTTAACTAGCTTAATATAGCCAAAGCTATTTTCAAAACCACTTAATAAAAACATGTCTTTATAAACTCCAGTTATAAATTTGTGTTTTTTAATGGACTCGCCTAAATAGTTATATGAACCATCAAACAAAATAGTTGTTGGATTATATTTTCCGTATTTTTTTTCAGGCAAAACGGCTTGCCTAATAAATAAATTTTCTTTTTTGTTATATATAATATTATGACCGTAAATTCCAAAACTGGGATGGTCTATATTGTATATGTCATCATCCTCAAACAGTGTTTTGGATGGCATTATGCTATCCATAAATTGTGACGATACTCTGTGTGTTTCAAGAGTATTTCTTTTATAATTCCACTCGTAAAAAGTAGAGGTATAGGGGAAAGAAATCAAAATATTTCCTTTGCTGTTTAAATTTAAATTGGCGGAATAATATGATTTATCATAATACATGCCTTCTTTTAAATAAGGAAACCAAATATTATTGTTTACGATTAGAGAATCTTTATTTAAATCGTAATAACCAACTAAGGGATAATGTTTCTTATAACTTCTAATGCCATAATAACAATATTCAAAACTAAGAAAGATTTTCTTGTCCATTACAATTAATTCGTTACTCAATGTTGATGGCCATATTTCATTTTTATAAGGAATTAAAGTAGAATCTGGATATCTAGTAGAAATAATATTTGGATTATACAACGGATAATTATGCTTTATTATACCATCAAAATTTATCACCATTAAACAACTATCATGATTAAAATTTTGATTTGAATAACCAAAAACCCAAATGCTATCTTTATTTATAAATGATATGCTTTCTAATTGAATTTTTAAAGGTATTTTATGTATTACTGTGTCAGTTTCTAAATTATATATATAGATAGAGCTTAAAGGATAAAAATAAGCTAATAAACAAGGCTTATTGTCTATTTCAACTATTTTTGCAATATTAAATGAAACTGCATGGGGTGGCAGGTGAAATCTGAATTCTTTTATTACATCATATCCTGATATATCTATTTGTTTTGTTTCATAAGTTTTACAGCTTGCAAAAAAAAGGATTATTGTAAAAAATATTAATGATTTAAAGAAACTGTTTTTCATTTTGATCAGTTTATTTATTTAGATTAACGAAAGTATAAATATTTATTGTAAAAACATTAAAACCTACCTATTGCTAATACAGGTAGGTTTTAATAATTAGTATTAATGTTATTTTAATTAGTTGGTGAGTTTTTTTAATATTATCACAGGTTCACCATCAACTGTTCCGGCAAAACAGTTAGTTCCACTTGATGGACAAGTTATACCACCAAAACCATCATCGTGCTTAGTCCTATTGTAGGGATAATCTTTTGTGTTATTTTCCTGAGCTTCATATACAATCTGATTTGTTCTTGAGTTTTTATATTCATCGCAAATAACACCGCTTACTGTTACACCGCTTTTTAATAATATCCAATTGCTGGAATTTAAGCTCGGTGAACTGGTTTCTTTTTTACATGATATGAATGCCATACTTAATGCTAATAAAACAAAAATCACTTTTCTCATAATTTGTTTGAATTTAATTTGTTATTAATAAAATATTGCACAAAATTACCCCCCCCCATAAAGAAACAATGACTATGGTCATGTTCTGTAATATAGATTTATTCTAAGTTGACGGGAGTGTTTAAAATTGTTATAACATTAAATCTATACAAATATAAAACTATCTGAAAAGTATTTATTGCATTTTGTCTAACTATGTATTAGAATGTAGGCCTCATTCTAGAATAGATTCTTCATCCGCCGCGGCTGACACTACGTTTCATTCAGAATGACAAGCGTATAATAAAAAAGCCCAAACAAATCTGTTTGGGCTTTTTTATTAATGAATTAAAACAATGATTAATCTACAAATTGTTTTGCATAATATTTTGCAGTAAGTTTTTCGCCGGTTGCTTTTTCTATCATTTCATTCCAATAGTATTTGCGACCTGGTTTAAAAACTTTTTCAATAAAGTAATTACCAATTTCTTTATTGTTAGCATAAGAAGGGTTTTTAAAATCAGTTCCTTTTATAATGTTAGTAACAATATAATTGTTTAACTGAGATGCTAACAATTCACCTAGAAGATAATTGTGATAATAACATGGAGAGGTTGCAATATGTGTTTTTGTTGCCCAATCTGGTTCATTTCTACCTTCTGGACGTTTTAACATTTGATATTTTTCAACTAAATCCCACCATAATTTATTTAAATCCTGATCAGGATTTTCATACATTCCTTTTTCAAAATGATACATAACCTGAGCCCAGCGGCTAAAAACAAGCTGTTCTAAACGAAGCATTTTAAAACTTTCGTCAGCAATTTTTTGTTTTTCTTTATCTTCAATTTTTAACATAGACTGCATCCAGTTTGCATTTGAAGCAAGGCGACCCATTATCATAGCAACAGCTTCGGTTGTAAAAGTGTGTGCAGGTTCTCTTAAAGTAAATGGTAAACTTGGATCAATGTATTTGTCATATGAAGCGTGACCAAATTCATGAAGCATAGTGCTCATCCATTTTTGATTGGATTTTACGTTGCAAAGTACACGAACATCACCTTCGTTATCAATATCTGTACAATATGCATGTTGATTTTTTCCTGGTTTTTCAAAAAGATCGGATTTTTCAACCATTCCACTTATGTCCATATTAATACCAGCATAAAAATCTTTTGTAAGAGCAACAATGTCTTTGTCTTTATAATAACTGTCTAAGTCAACATTGTAGATCTTTGGTGCTTCCTGAAAAAAACGGTTTTGATAATGCCAAGGTCTTAATTCTTCTTTTTTAATTTTTAATCTGTTTGCAAGATATGTGTCAATTTCGTCTTTAAGTGTTGCAAACGATTTGCTTGTAAGATTATCAAGTTCAATAAATAGTTGCTCAACTTCCTTTGGATCCTGATCGTCAAGTTTCAGCTTCATTTCGTGATAGTTGCTAAATCCTATTGATTTTGCAACTTCGTTACGAAGTTTTACAAGTTTAATAATATCTTCAGCAACTACAGGACCTAATTTTTTTACTGAAAGCCATGCATTTTCTAGTTTTTTATTGTCTGTACTTGCAGATAAAATATCTTCAATTTCGTTATCAGAAACTTTTTTACCATTAATTTCGGCGCGAAAAGTTGAGAATTTTTGTTCAATCTGGTTTGATAGTTCAACCATTTGCTTCATTAATGTGCTGTCAATTTGCTTTGTTATCATGCCATTATAGATCATGTCAAGCTCACGTATTTTTAATGAATCAGTAATTAAACCAGATTCTTTTACTTTTTTGAAAGCGGCAAAAAGTGCAGTATCTGCTAATACTTTATTTGCAGCAATTTCTGCATCCATAGATTTTTTATAATCTTCATCTTTACCGGTAATTGAGGCATCCCAATAAGCGATAGTCATTTCTTTATATAAAGGAATAATTTTTCCTTCATAAACTTTTACTAATGAGTCGTATTCTTTATTCATAGCTTCGGAGTTGTTAGGTTTTTGCTGATTATTGCAACTAATTGCAATAGCGCAAATTACTGCAAATAAAAAAAGGCCGGAATGTTTTTTCATGTTTTAATTTCATTAAGGTTTACACTTTTTACAAAGTTGAGAAAAGGTTTTGAAAAGGAAAGTAAAATGGAATATTTTCTTTATAATTTTACAACATTATGAAAACGGATATTGGTAGATTAAAGCGTGAAAGGGAAACCATTGAGGTGATGATAGAAATGTATTGTAAACATCATCATGGCTTTAAGGTTGGATTGTGTGAAAATTGTCAGCCTGTTTTGACTTATGCTTTACAAAAAATCGATAAATGTGTTTATGGTCCAAAAAAACCAGTATGTAACGAATGTACAATTCATTGCTATGTAAAAGATATGCGAAATAAGGTTAAAGAAATTATGAGATATTCTGGTCCCAGAATGTTATTTAATCATCCTTATCTGGGAATAATGCATTTGATTGATAAAAGAAAATATAAAAATACAAAACCGATACAATGTAAAAATTAATACAACCTTCCATTAATAACAACTTGTTATATGCTGTTATTGAAAGTTATACTAATAAAAAAAGGAAGAGTTCCTGAGAATTAGAAGTTGCATTTAAAAAAATTATCAAATTACTTGAATCATTATATACCTTTGTAATGCTATATGGCAAAAATAAAGGCAAATATTTTATATCGCGAAAACTTTCGAATAGCTATTGACAGTATAAAGTCAAATAGATTACGAACTGTACTTACAATTTTAATTATTGCTTTTGGAATTATGGCATTAGTTGGGATTCTAACAGCTATAGAGTCAATAAAAAGTTCGTTAAATTCAAATTTTACCAGCCTTGGTGCAAATACTTTTCGCATTACAAGCTGGAAAATGATGGCGCATCAACCGGGTGATCATGATAGGGTTGAATATAAGGAGATTGATTACAGGGAAGCAATAAGTTTCAAACACAGATATGCATTTCCTGCAACAGTTTCTATTTCCACCAGGGCTTCAAGCATTGCAACAGCAAAATATTTATCAAAAAAAACAAATCCCAATATTGCAGTTGTTGGAATCGA
>CAIQJL010000184.1 GCA_903872185.1 uncultured Bacteroidota bacterium
AATCGCGCACCAAAATCAGCAGGTGAGCCAAATTTATATCTTTCCTGAAATGTATATGCAACATATCTATAACCCCAAAACTTATCCTGTAAGGTTAAATATTGTTGATTTAATAACTGTCCCACAGAAAATTCAAATCCTTTTGCAAAAGTCCAATCAATTTGCGCCTGCTTTAAAAAAGCAGTATAATCACTTCCTTTAAAATAACTTACCTCTAATAAATTTTTAGACGTATCCTTAACAGAAATATCACTTGTAGTTTTTGTTACATCATAAATTAATGTAGCCTTAACTTTATTGTCAATTTCTACCTGATAACCCAAAAGTGCTGTACTAATTTCAAATGACTGGCGAGGCAATAGATTTTCATTTAAACCATAATAAAACCCGGTAAAAATATTTCCAAACAATTTTTGTTTAATTTCTGATTTTGCTATTGTTGAATCAACCTTTATTTGTTGAGCAAAAAGACTTATTGAGGCAAACAATGCAACAATAAAAAACAAACATTTATATTTTTTCATACCTTTATAAAAATTTGTCAAAATTAGTTTTTATTCATTAAAAAACATTGTTATGGCTTTAGTTAGGGTTACAAAAGAATTTAAGTTTGAAATGGCTCACGCTCTTTGGAATTACGACGGACTTTGTAAAAACATTCACGGTCACAGTTATATTTTATATGTTACAATTATTGGGGAACCAAATACAAATACTAACGATGTAAAGCTTGGTATGGTTATGGACTTTGGCGATTTAAAAAAGATTGTAAATTCTGTAATTGTAACAGAAATGGATCACTCGCTTGTTGTTAGTGATAAATCAAACTACAAGCCTTTACTTGAAACCGGTCAAATGTTTGAACGTCATTTTTTATTACCATATCAACCTACTTGTGAAAATATGGTAATTGATTTTGCAGGTAGAATTAAAAAGTTACTTCCACAAAACATTAAACTTTATAGCGTAAAATTATACGAAACTGCTACTTCTTATGCAGAGTGGAATGCTGATGATAATAAGTAACAGGCTTTATTATATAGTACAATATATCGCCATGGTGGCCATAAGCTAATGTCATTGACTTAAGAAAATTTCATCATGCTACCTTATTCGCTTTCTTCTAGATACGCTTCGCTCAGTCACGGCAGTGAGGTGAAGAACTAAATAGAAACAAAATTTCAAAACAGTTTATAAATCTATTGCTTAATCCATTTATCGGCAGCATAAATTTTATTTGTTTGCAACAATTTGTAAAAGTAAATTCCATTAGGTAAATCAGATGTCTCTATATAATAATTTTCTGTTTTAAACACTTCCTTTTTACAAAGTACTCCTATGGAATTATAAAGTTCAATTGTAGTTTCTTTATTATTACCAGGAATATAAACATTGAGCACATTATTACCCGGATTCGGATATATAACATGTGTTTTTACAAACATACTATTAGGCAATATTGAATTAACAATATCCCCGTTTTTATTAAATTTAACAAGAAAAATATCATACATTTGACTAGTTAAATCGCCTAAATATCCGGCAATTACACAACCACTATCAATGGTAGCAAACATTTC
>CAIQJL010000185.1 GCA_903872185.1 uncultured Bacteroidota bacterium
CTAACTCTGGCCTTTTCTGCGCCACGATTAATTACTTTACGTAAATAATCATTATCAGACTTCAATTCATTTATCCGTTCAAGAATAGGAGAAGTAAATTTAATAATATCTTCTGCTAATTGTTTTTTAAGGTCACCATATCTAATTGAGCAGTCGTTATATTTTTCTGTAAAGAATGTTACAGTTTCAGGTGTTGAAACAACTTTTAAAAGGGTAAAAAGATTTTTTATTGATTCTACCATTTCCTGATTTGGAACCGTTGGCCCTGCATCAGTTACTGCACGCATTACTTTTTTTCTTATTACCTCAGGTTCATCAGCTAAATTAACTGCGTTACCTTCCGATTTTCCCATTTTTCCTGAACCATCAAGTCCTGGAATTTTTACTAACTCCTGACCAAAGTTATATGCAGTAGGTTCTGGAAAATAATCAACATTGTACATTCTGTTAAAACGAGCTGCAAAATTTCTTGTCATTTCTAAATGCTGTTCCTGATCTTTTCCAACAGGTACTTTTAATGCACGGTGAATAAGAATATCTGCAGCCATTAAAACAGGATAAGTTAATAATCCTGAATTCACATTATTTGGTTGTTTTCTGGCTTTATCTTTAAAAGTAGTACAACGTTCAAGTTCGCCCATATAGGCATTCATATTTAACAAAAGATAAAGTTCAGGTATTTCAGGAACATCAGATTGCCTATAAAGCGTACATTTTTCTGGATCAATTCCACAAGCTAAATATTCAACTAAAACTTGTTTAGTTGTATCAAATAAATTTTCTGGAGTTGGATGAGTAGTTAGTGAATGATAATCTGCAATAAAGAAAAAACAATTACTTTCTTCCTGCATTCTTACAAAATTTTTCATTGCACCAAAATAATTTCCAAGGTGCAAATTTCCGGTAGAGCGAATTCCGCTTAATACAATTTCCATAATTTATTTTTTTACAAAACTACTAAAAGAAAATATCCCACAAATATACTATTGCAATATATCTTGCTAATTTTCCTGCAGTCATGAATATAGTTACTTTATAAACATTTATTTTTAAGAGCCCCAATGCCACAGCAATTATATCTCCAACTATTGGTAGCCATGTTAAAAAGGCAGCCAGACCAGTATATTTTTTAATCCTGATTTGCATTCTTTCTAATTTTTCTTTTTTAATTTTTAAATATTTTTCAATCCAATCCCATTTTCCCAAATATCCTAAGCCATAACTTGACAAACCACCTAGTGTATTTCCTATTGTAGCAATAGTTATTGACCAAAAAGCATCATATCCGCCAGCAACCATACCCACCACAACAGCATCGGAGCTAAATGGAACTATTGTAGCCGCTAAAAAAGAAGCAAAAAATAGTCCTGCATAACCAAGTTCGAACCAGTAAGACATTTTATTTAATTAGGATATAAAGATAAACTGATAAAACGTGAAACTAATAATTGTTTTATTTTAGTTCATCTTTCTTCTCTTGCAATTTTTCTGCTTCAAAAACATTACCTAAAGTTTCACTTACAGACGGATAAATTCGCACAATTAATTTACTTATAGGATTATATAATAGTGAGTTGTTTCTTATTTCATCTTTAAGAAATAATCCATTTTTATCATATTTGTTTGTCAGTAATATAACTACACTTAAAATAACAATTGTTTTTGCGGCACCAATAATTGCTCCTGCAATTCTATTTGGTAAACCTAAAGCTGCAGATTTAACTAATTTGTCGACACCTTTTGCAACTAAGAAAACAACAATCACAATTAATAAAAAAGTAACCGAAAATGATATTAATGGGACATAATCAGATTTTATTTCAAACCATTTTGAAAGGTATCCTGAAACAAAACCCGAGAAATGAATACCGCCATATAAGCCTAACATAAGTGCAGCTAATGAAGCAATTTCAATAATAAATCCTTTAGTAAACCCTTTGTAACCAAACCATAAAATTGGAATAATTAGCACTAAATCAATAAAATTCATGTTGTAAAAATTTTCATCAAAAGTATAAAGCAATATAGAAACAAAAAACTTTTTCTGTAAATTTCATTTAAAATTTATTTAAGTTTGTGTTATAATAATTATTTAAATAATGCCAATTCTTAATTCCATCATTAGCTGGTTACATATTAAACGAATGACTCAAATTGATTTATTTCGGAAATATCCAGTTGATGTTCAAATGGAAACAAATTATAAATTATTAAAAAAAGCACGTGATACTGATTGGGGTAAAAAGTATGATTTTACAAGTATTTTTTCAATTAATGATTTTCAAAATAGAGTCCCTTTATCAGATTACGAAAGTTTAACTCCTGATATTACACGGTTACGAAAAAACGAGCAAAATATATTATGGCCATCAGAAATAAAATGGTTTGCAAAGTCATCAGGAACTACTAATAATAAAAGCAAATATATTCCTGTTAGTCGTGAAGCTCTTGAAGATTGCCATTTTAAAGGAGGAAAAGATATTATTGCATTATTCTCAGCACAACGCCCAAATTATGAATTATTCAAAGGAAAAACTCTTGGGCTAGGTGGAAGTCATCAAATAAATGAATTTAATAATGAATCATATTATGGTGATTTATCGGCTGTATTAATTCAAAACTTACCTTTTTGGGCAGAATTTTTGAGAACACCAAATCTTGAAATTGCTTTAATGGATGAATGGGAAAGTAAAATAGAGAAAATGGCACATGTAACTATGAAAGAAAATGTTACAAGCATTGCAGGTGTTCCATCATGGACTTTAGTATTAATGAAACGTATTTTAGAATTAACAAATAAAAAAGATTTTACTGAAATATGGCCAAATCTAGAGGTTTTTGTTCATGGCGGAGTAAGTTTTGAACCTTACAGAGAACAATTTAAAAAACTTTTTCCAACCGAAAGAATGAATTATATGGAAACATATAATGCTTCTGAAGGATTCTTTGCTATTCAGGATGATTTGAATACTCACGACATGTTGTTAATGCTTGATTATGGCATTTTTTATGAATTTATTCCAATGGAAGAGTTTGGAAAAGAAAATCCAAAAGTACTTTCAATTGGTGATGTAGAAATTGGAAAAAACTATGCAATTGTTATTTCTACAAACGCTGGACTTTGGAGATATATCATAGGCGATACAATTAAATTCACTTCTCTTTATCCTCATAAAATTGTAATAACAGGACGTACAAAACATTTTATTAATGCATTTGGCGAAGAATTAATTATTGAAAATGCAGAACAATCGATAAAAATTGCATGTGAAAAAACTCATGCCGAAATTTGTGAATATACAGCTGCACCTGTATACATGACAGAATGTTCAAAAGGCGCACATGAATGGTTATTTGAATTTTCGGTACCTCCAAATAATATTGATTATTTTATGGAGGTTTTAGACAATGCTTTAAAATCTGTAAACTCTGATTATGAAGCAAAAAGATATAGAAATATGTCATTAGAATTTCCAAAATGTACTATTATTCCTGATGGAATTTTTTACAAATGGCTAAAAGAAAAAGGGAAACTTGGTGGACAACATAAAATTCCTCGATTAGCTAATCATCGCGAATATGTTGATGAACTTATTGCTCTTAAAAACAACAGTATTAAATGAAAATTATATCATTAATATTTCTTTTTGTTATTTCAAGTTATTCTGATTTAATTCCCATAAAGCAATTTTCGGCAAAAGCAGAAATTGTTTTAAGCAATACTCTTGGTAATATTTATTCGGTAAATGAAAATAACCTAATACTTTATAATAACGAAGGACAAAAACTTTTTTCTTATTCAAATTCTTTTCTTGGAAATATTTCTTTTGTTGATGCCACCGACCCAATGAGGATACTACTTTATTTTAAAGATTTTAATAAAGTAGTTTTTTTATCTAATAAGTTAACTGAAATTGGAAGTCCTATTGAATTAGACAATGCAGGATATAATCAAATAAGTGTTTGTTGCGCATCAAACTCTGGAGGATTCTGGATTTTCGACTCACAAAAATTTCAACTTATTCGTTTAAATAACAATTTAGTTGCCGACAGAGAAGGAACTATAATTCAATCGATATTTAACAAAAGTGAAAATATCGCTGTTAAACTGATTGAAGAAAGTGACCAAATTTATATGTCAGTTCCCAAAATAGGAATTTTGATTTTTGACAAATTCGGAGTTTATAAAAAAACAATCCCAATTATTGGCATTAATTATTTTCAAATTATTGGAGATAAAATTATTTATTTGTTAGAAAATAAACTTTGCTCATTTTCACTTGCTAATAATTCTGAAATTCAAACAATTCCACTGGATTTGAAAATAAAATCAGTTTCTGTTTACAAAAACTTATTGATAGCTTTAGGTGATGGTGAAATATTTATTTATAACCTATAATCAAGGTATATCAATAAAATTCGCATATTTTTTAACTGAATTATTTTAAAATACTCTCAGTTGTTAATTAAAAAAAAAATCTTGTGATAAAATAATTTGTATTTTCGGATATTAAAAAAAGACTAAAAAATGGGAATGCACATAGCCATAGCAGGCAACATTGGATCAGGTAAAACAACACTCACAGGGATGTTGGCAAAACATTACAAATGGGAAGCACATTACGAAGATGTGGAAGATAATCCATATTTAAATGATTTTTACGAAGACATGCATCGTTGGTCTTTTAATTTGCAAATATATTTTCTAAACAGTAGATTTAGTCAAATTGTTGAAATTCGCAAATCTGCTAAAACAGTAATTCAAGATAGAACCATTTATGAAGATGCTTTTATTTTTGCTCCAAATCTTCATTCAATGGGATTAATGTCATCAAGAGATTTCGAAAACTATTTCACTCTGTTTAATATCATGACTTCGCTAATTCAGCCTCCAGACTTACTTATTTATCTTCGTGCATCTGTTCCAAGATTAGTTGAACAAATTCAAAGCAGAGGTAGAAAATACGAAAGTGGAATTCGCTTAGATTACCTTAAAAAATTAAATGAACGTTACGAATCATGGATTTCGGGATATAACATTAGTAAGCTATTAGTTGTTGATATCGATAAAATTAATTTCAGTCAGAAACCTGAAGACTTAAGAGAAATTATCAATAAAATTGATGCTGAAATTCACGGACTTTTTCCTTCTAAATAACTTTAGTCTTTCCTTTTTTTAAATGGTTATTAAGAACTATATTTTAAAAATATTAGAAAAAAATATTTTTGAGCATTTGTTCTTTATTTTATTAGGAATATTAGCAATAGTTTTTTACAACGAAAGATTATATGCCGACTCTGGTTATTATATTTTTAAAGTAATTAATAACGAAAATTTTTGGGTTGAACATAATCGTTATATATTAATACTTTCTCAGCTATTTCCACTCATTGCAGTTAAACTCGGGTTTGGACTAAAAGCTGTTTTATATATCTATTCTGTTGGTCACGTGTTTTTTTTCTATTGTATTTTTCTTATTTCGAGATACATTTATAAAGATAAATATGCCGGACTATTATTGATACTCATTCAGACTTTGGGCATAATGTCTGGGTTTTTTGTACCCATGTTCGAATTATATTATAGCACTGCATTGCTCATCCTTTTTATCTCCATTTTATACCATTCAAATATTCGTAAAAACTTTATTATACTATTAATTCTAACTTTTTTTATTCTTACTGCACATCTGTATTCTTTTATCCTGTTTCTGTTTATTTTAGTTCTGCATGCAGAAGAATTTAAGTTTAAACACATCAAATTATACATATTTTTTCTGCTGATGATGACAGGTCTTTTTATTTTAAAAAAATATACCGCAAGCGAATACGAACAAGCAAAAGCCAACGATTTTATTAGCACCCTAAAAAATGGGGTTTATAATTTTGACTATATTAAATCCCTTTCTGCATTTATTTGGGAATATTATAAAGAGCTATTATTCATTGAAATTATTACTATAGGAATACTACTCTTTTCTAAAGAATTCCTGAAATCATTTTTAATCGGAGTAGCATTTATTGGTACCCTTGCAATGATAAATATATCAGCCTATGGTTTTGAGCATACGCGTTATCAAGAACAAGTTTACTTCCCATTATCATTTGTAGCTGCCTATCCATTTTTATTTTATGTTATAAAAAACAAAAACATTTTTATAAAGATTATATTTTCTTTTGTTGTTTTCATAATTATAGTTTTCAGAATAAATGGCATAACAACAGATAGCGAAAAATTTACGGGCAGGGTTGAAGAAATGAAAAGCCTAATTGAAAAAGCCAGACAAAATGGAGGTTGTAAATATATAGTACATGAAAGTTCTCTTATATTTGATTCAAACTGGTCATATCCTATTGAAACGATGTTACTGTCATCTAGCGACAACGAAAATAGCGTAACAATTTGCACAAAAGAAGATATTGATTTTAATCAAAATAGAACTACTCTTACGCCTAATAAGTACCTATTCAGAAAATGGGATATCTACTACATAACATCATTAAATAAAAATTATTTTAAACTCGAAAATAGCGAGTATAAAGATTTTAATTAAAAAACTTTTATTTGAAATGAATGGCCAGCCTCAATTATATAACAAACTTAAGGAACTAGACATTTCATATACTTATCACGAACACCCTCCTGCCCCTACAATTGAAATTGCAATGCAATATTGGAAAGACTTAAAAGCATCTCATTGTAAAAATTTATTTTTCAGAAACCATAAAGGAAATAAACATTACCTGGTTATTTTAGAACATAAAAAAAATCTTGATATTCATTCCTTAGAAAAAATATTAAAACAGGGTAAAATTTCATTTGCTTCAGAACAAAGAATGATGAAATATTTAGGATTAACCCCAGGATCCGTTTCACCTTTTGGCTTAATTAACGATAAACAACATGAAGTAATCGTTTTTATTGACGAATACCTTAATCAAAGCAAAACCATCAGTTTTCATCCAAACATTAACACCGCTTCATTAGTTGTTGGTTTTAATGATTTTATAAAATTTTTAACCCATTGTGAAAATTCATTTGAATATATAAATGTGACTGGAAAAATTAATTAAATTTATATTAATCAGTTTTTTCTTATTTTTGAATGATGATTAAAATTTTATATGCTATATTAATTTTTGCCACTGTATTATTTCAATCGCTTCAAATAGCAACAGCTCAGCCTATTCCTACAGCAGAAGAAAACATTCCATATCTTGTTACATTTGGGGCACAAAGCGAAATAAAATGGGGCGACGACGATTTTTGTCAGGTTTTCTTTTTAATAATACCAACTTCACAGGTAAATCCTGTTTATATAAGAGTTTACGACCCTGATTGTGGTGGAGAATTTGACGAAGCAAAAGGTGCTTTCGATACAAAAACAGCTTTTTCTGTATATGGCGGTAAAGGATGTATTTCTGATCCAGATGCACAAGGCTCAGATCCTAAAGGAAATTTTAAAAGTGGAAATCTTTTGGCAACAAAAACATTTGCTGAAAATCCAAAATATGATAAAAACTGGTACACCTTTGGACCATTTAATCCAACCGAAGGAGAACTAAGTAACGATTATGGTGGATATGTTCTAAAAATTATTGCTCAAGGTATTTCTGGCGATGATGGTAATTTATACCGATATTTTTTAAGTGCTAAGTCCGATGAAAATAAAGCTATAGAAGGAAGCAATTCTTGTACCTTCGAGTACACTTTTAGAATGCATGATAACGCAAGTAATGTCTCGCATGTTTATCCATACATTAATAAAGCAGTTACTACTATAAAAATTTTTAATTTCGACTGGGATAGCGATGGAGTTATCAGAATAATTTCTGTTGCAAAAAATGGTGTTGCAGCTAAAGTCTCTGCCGAAGGTAACTGGGAAACAAGCACACATTTAATTTCTGCTGAAGAAAAAAATACTTCACTCGATATTCAATTTGTTAAAAACAGAAATTTACCAATAAAAAATAATAATGTTGTAATTTATGTTACAAATCAATATGGCGACCAAATGCCTTTTTTTACTGCACCAATTGGCGGTATTCCTAAATTCAAAGGAAAAATTATAGCAACTCCAATAAAAAAATAATAAAAGTAATGTCTAAGTTTCTTTTTAGTTTTTTTCTTTTTGCAATTTTTTTTTCTAATTACAGCTCTTCTCAAACTTATCGTTTTAAGGTTTACGATTCAGAAAAAGACGGCATTTACCCTTACATATATTCTCTTCATCAGGATTCTATAGGCTTTTTATGGATTGGCACTGGTAATGGATTATTTAGATTCGATGGCCATTCTTTTAAAAGTTTTAATCTTGATACTATTAGCGAAAGTAATTTTATTTCATCAAGCATTACAGATAAAAATGGTAACAATTGGTTTGGACACGATAATGGTAAAATTTCTTTTTTTGACGGTAAGCATTTCGAAAATATAAATATCCCAATACCGAATTCTGGAGCAATAACTTCAATAGTTTCTGGAATAGATGGATCAATTTGGGCAGCAACACAGAATGCAGGGATTTGTAATATTACAAACCAAAAAAAAGTAACTATTTATTCTAAAGCATTTCAAAGTCAACAAATTTACTGCATTAGTATTTTTAAAAACAATATTCTAATTGGAACTGGAAATGGCTTGTATCTTTTTAATCCATTAATACCGGATGTTATAACAGAGGTCAATGGAAGCCCTTTATCTAAAATCGAATGCATATCTTTTTCAAAATCTTCAGGCAATTACTATTTTGGTACTGAAGATGCAGGCCTTTATACATTTTCTGGAACGAATATTAAAGAAATATATCCTGATTTAAAATTATCTGAAGTCTCTATAA
>CAIQJL010000186.1 GCA_903872185.1 uncultured Bacteroidota bacterium
CGTTCAATTTCTAGTGCTGCATTAACTCCTTTAACAATAAACACTGATAAATCAGGTTGGCTTAAAAAAGGAATTCGCTCATTATACCTCGATCATTTTAAACCCATATTTATTGTTTTTGATCAGTTTGAAGAACTTTTCATTTTTGGAAGTAAAACAGAAAAAGAAGAATTTATAAAAGTTTTGAACTCTGTTATTGAAAGTGATCTTCAGTGTCGTTTTTTATTTGTTATTCGTGAAGAATACCTGGCAAGTATAACGGAATTTGAAAAACATATTCCTTCAATTTTAGCTAACCGTGTTCGCATCGAAAAAATGACTCGCCTGAACGCACAACAGGCAATTGAAGGTCCGTGTAAGTATGCAGGAATAGAAGTAGAAGAAAAATTTTCTAATCAATTATTAGATCGTTTATCACCCGAAGGTGCAGAAATAGAACTTACTTATTTGCAAGTTTATCTTGATAAAATTTATCGTTCTCAATCGTCATTGCGAGGAGGCACGACGAAGCAATCTGGTTTAGATTCCTTCGCTTCGCTCGGAATGACGTTCGGTATTGATATTCTCGAAAAACTTGGCGATGTAAAAGACTTACTTGGAAGTTTTCTTGAAGAACAAATTGCAGAATTATCAGATCCTGATACAGCATTAGTTGTACTTAAAGCATTTGTTTCAACAAAAGGTACAAAGCGTCAGGTAACTGAAGATGAGGTTTTGGATTACAGTCGTACACTTGGAAAAGATATTAATAAAGAAATTTTGCGGGAACTAATACTTCGTTTTGTTTCCCTTCGTATTCTTCGTGATAAAGATGATAGTGGACGTTATGAATTAAGACATGATGCTCTTGCAGCAAAAATCTTTGAAAAGATTACAGTATTTGAAAAAGATCTTTTAGAAATCAGACAATTTATCGAAAATGCTTATGCTAACTATGAGAAAAGAGATTTGTTACTGAGTGTAGCAGATTTAAAATATATTAGTAAATATGAGGATAAAATATTTCTAGGTAAAAATTTGCAGGAATTTGTTAATAAAAGTAAAGAAGATATTCGTGTAAAACAGAAAGTTCTTAATAGAATTACTGCATTAAGTGTATTTGTACTGCTTATTGTTTTTGCATTAATAGTGGTTTATTTTATCAAACAAAAAGAGATTAATACTAACAGAGATAATATTATTTCTGCTTTTTTTGAAGAACCCGATCCTATTGCAGGTTTTATTTTAGCACAAAAAACATACAATAATAGTCCGTCAAGTGTTACGCAAACTGTTGTTTTTAACTGTTTTTACAAAATCGTAGAAGCATATAAAGATAAAAACAATAAAGATCCATTTTTGGCATTTTTTAATTTTAAGCCTTGCAAACAAAAAATATTATTTGCAGATTTTACAGTTGATGGAAAAAATATTTATGGATACACTGCTGATTCACTAATCTATATTTGGGAAAGTGCAGGAGCAGAAAAGATGAAGATTCATTCTTCAGAAATCCCATTAGATCTCAAAATATCTTCCGATTCAAGATTTATTTCTGCTGTATTTAAATCTGGAAAAGCTATGGTTTGGAAAGCCAGTGGTGATACTGTTATTAATTTTCCGATTTATTATGATTTTCATAACACAAAAGACATTATTAGTTTTGCTGCTAATAAAAAATACATTGCAGTATTATCTCCAAATTCAAAAGTTACAATTTATAACCTTGAATCTGGAAAGGTAATTCAAGAGTTAACAGGGCACAAAGCTGATGTTACTTCTGTATGCTTTTCGCCTGATGAAAGATTTCTGGCAACAACGTCCAAAGATAAGACTATAATAATATGGTATTTTAATCGCAAAAAAAATAAGTTTGAAGAGTATAGTGCTATTAAAACTCATAATGATATTATTTGGTCTGTTCAGTTTAATGCTACATCAAATTATATTATGACTGCATCTGCAGATAGTTCAGTTTGTATGTATAAGCTAACTGGCGAACCTCATAGTTTTTATTTTGACGATAATCAAAACTGGTCATTGAATCATTGGACACCAATTAGCAGAGCTGAGTTTACAAATTTACCAGTAGCTGTTAAATTAACCCGTTATTGGACACTTGATTCTCTTAAACAGGATTCTATATGTTTTGGAAATTCTGCTACAGCTTCCGTTGGTTATGTTCCTTTTTTAGAAGAAGACACTTTATTGATAAGCCTTGATTTTTCTCCAATAACTGGAAATGCATTTATGGCAATATCAAGAATAGGTGATACTATTACTAACTTCGTTTCAACATATAACAGGGGTTATTTTCGAATGATGAGTTTCCCTGGAATACAACCAAATTTTTCTAATGATGGAAAATATCTATTAACTATTTCGGGGAATCATTTGAATTTCTTTCCAGCAGATATTAATGAAATGGAAAAATTGATTTTTGATAGAAAAATATTTGGAGAAATTAAAAAGTCCGATTATCTGAAAGAAGACTAATTAACTTGAGTTCAATATTATTTGTCATTCTGAACAAAGTGAAGAACTCTTTTCTTGCGAAGCAAAATCTATATTATGGACAAATAGATACTTCGCTTCGCTCTGTATGACATTTGGGTTGTTTTGTACTTTATTAATATTTATTTAAATACGCTTCTAGCGAATTCACGTTAACTAATACTTACAGTCCCTCTTTGGGAGGTATTTGATAATTTTCAAAGAACAATCCATTTGAAATAAATTCTTCATCACTGCTTCTTCCTGAGAATGCTTTTTGGAAAATTTCAGGAAAAATATTACCAAGAGAGCTATAAATGGAAACATAAATTAGAGGGATAAGAATAGCTCTATAAAACATTCTTTTATGTTCTTTTATCCATTCAATAAAATTAGAACTTGGTAATAAAAAAACTACAATAAATATTGAAATTATTGATAATGGTAAAGCGGTATTATTAAGTATACCACCTCCTGGCCAATGCATAAATTTAAATGTTCCTCCAATAAAACAAATTGCTAATGTAATACATAGAAAGTTTTTGAAAAAATTCATAAAACTATTAGTGCGATTGTCATATTCAGTAATTTTCCTATAGATTAAAAGCAAAAATAATAGCCCCGGCATGGCCCATGTAATAACAATTAAAGGTCCTGATCCAGGCCAATGTTGTGATTTAAAATATAGACCTAAAAGAGATATTAAAATTAGAATTAAAATAACAAGATCTACTTTTTTATTAGCTACGATAAGAAACAGTGAAGCAATAATAAAAGAAATGCATATAAAAGCTATTAGATAAGGATTAAAATAGAAAAGATGTATTTGCATATTTGATAATACTGCCCATATTAAACAAAGAATAAAAGGTAAAATAAGAATTTTCCAGCTAAATTTCATAAATCTGACTATCCTTTGGTTATATGAATAAAAATGAATTAATAATGTAAGTGAAATAAAAAAGAGGAATAATGGAAAAATAAAATAAACTTCATCCTGAATATCAATATTGATTATTAAAAAGAAAATAGCAATACTCAATACAAACAAAATCCAAGTAATAATCTTCTTCGTTTTCATTAGCAATAAATTTGAGATTGGTAAATATACAAATTTTGATTAATCAAAAACACAAACCTATTAACTTTATAAGTTTATGATAAATAAAATATAATTGCTTTTGGAAGTATTAGTTGTTTTTTTATATTTGTTTAATTATTTATTATAGAGGAGCAATGCCGAAAATCCTTTTAAAAAATAGAGTAGGCTTTAAAAATTAACAATATGAAAAAAGTTACATGGATTATTGGTCTTATTTCTACTTTTCTTGTTCTTGTTGGAGTGTTTTTTAAATTTCAACACTGGCCAGGGGCCAATATTTGTTTAGTTCTAGGTGGTGGGCTATTTGCAGCTTTATATTCTCCTCTTTTATTTTTGGATAAAAGCAAGGTTGTAAAAACAGGATTAGACAAGTATATAAATGTTAGCGTAATGCTTATAATGACAGTTGTAATGCTTGGCTTTATTTTTAAATCGTTGCATTGGCCAGGTGCTGGAGTAGGAATTTATGTAGGTCATTTTCTTTTAATAATATTAATTCCAGTTTTAATAATTCGCGCTGTAAAAGAAACAGATACTGCTAAAAAATTAAATTTTTCAAATGAAGCAGTTCTCTTAATTTTATTAACTGCTTTCTCATTTTTTGTTTGGAAAATGACTTCAGGTCGTGAAATATTAGAAACAATAGTAAGCATTGAAAAGAGCATTAATAATACAGATTCAGTAGTTGTAAGTAATAATAAATTAGTTGCTCAATCTATTAAGAGTAGCGGATATAGCCAGTTAGATAAAGTAGAGAAAGCTCGTTTACTAAGTGATGAAATGTTTTTGTACATTAAAAATATTAAAAATGATATGTTAATGTTAACTGAAGAATTTAAAGATAAAGCTGTTTTAGATACTTTAAAACTTCAGCAATTAAAAATAAAGGGTAATCAAAGTATTCCGTCAACTTATCTTTTTTTTCCAGGAGATGCTGATGATTTATCTAAAACAAAGGCAAGGGAACTTAAAATAAAATTGGAAACATATAGAACTGCACTTTTGGAATTGGTGCCTCAAAATAGTCGTGAAGGGTTAAATCTTGGTATTAATACAGATAGCGTAAATAATGGAATGGATGGTTATGTACAATGGGAGAATTATACATTAAAAACAACTACACTTATGGGCTCACTAACTGTTTTATCAAAACTTCAATTAGATGTTAGAGTGGCTGAAGCAACTGTAATTAATTTAAATGCTACAGAAGTTATTAAATCGCAGGCTTACGAAATTTATAAATTAAAAAACCCAAAGGAAAAAGTTAAATAAACAGATTTATTCTTCTTATAATAAAACCTGATAATCATTAAAATTGATTGTCAGGTTTTTGTTTTATAAGCCATCTTTTTTTTGCATATTTGTAAAGCTTACTTTTAACAATAATTGTTTTTGAATCTTTATTTATAAAGGTTAATAAATATGAAAACAAATACTACTGAAGATCTAATTCAAAAAGGTTGGGATATTCGTTATAGCGATATTCAGGGCTGCTTAAAAGTAGCTCAGGATTTAGAAAAATTAGCGATTAAATCAAAAGATGAGAAAGCTCATGCGTGGTCGTTGTTATTAAAGGCTATAGGAAGTTTTCTTTTATCTAAAGAGGAAAATTATCTTGATTTACTTTTTAAATCTAAAACATGGTTTGACCATAATTCAGAAAATTTTGGATTCCCTGTTTGTCTTTATTTTATTGGAAATGTATATGAGAGCCTGGGTGATTACGATCAGGCTTTACACTATGTACATGAAGGAATAAAAGCAGCTGAAAAAATCGGTTTTGATGAAGGGCAAAGTGATGCATTAAGTGTGGCAGGTATCATTTATAGTCGAATAGGGAATCAGGTTAATGCCATAAAGAATTTTAAAGAATGCCTAAAAATTCGTGGAAATCTTAGGAATTACAAAGCTATGGCATCAACTCTTAATCTTATTGCACGTAGTTATTCTTTAAGTGGAGATTATAAAAATTCATTGCATCATTACAAAAAAAGTTTATCTCTTCGTGAACGTTACAACGATACCGGTGGACTGCCATGGACTTATCTTGGAATGGCAAGTTTGATGGAAAAATTTGAGCATGTTAAGGAAGCTCAGCAACAATATAAAAAAGGTCTCGAAATAAATAAAAATTCTGAAGATAAACGGTATAATTTACATTGTTTAATTGGACTGGGAAGATTGGCTATAAAGTCAGATCAATTAAAAGATGCTGAAAATTATTTAAAAAATGCACAGGAAATTGCTGAGGCTTTAAATTCAAAACCACTACTATTTGAAATTTATCATGCATTTGCTGAGCTTTATGAAATTCAGAACAAGTCTATAGATGCATTGAGTTTTTATAAGAAATTTCATGTTTTAAAAGAAGAGGTTTTAAATTCCGATTCTCAAAAGAGAATACATAATCAGCAAGTAAGTTTTGCTATTGAAAAATCACAAAAAGAAGCTGAAATTTATCAGTTAAAAAATGTTGAACTCAAAAAGGCATTTGAGGAAATAGAAGAAAAAAACAAAGACATTACCGATAGTATAAATTATGCCAAACGAATACAGCAGGCAAAATTGCCAAAACTAGAAGATATATATGCATGTCTTCCACAAAGTTTCATTCTATTTAAACCAAAAGACATTGTAAGTGGTGATTTTTATTTCTTTCATAACCCTAATATAAAAAGTCATTCTGAACTTGTTTCAGAATCTTCACAAACTGGGAATGTGAACAAAGTCCGCAATGACGAATTAGTAATTATTGCCGCAGCTGATTGCACCGGACACGGTGTGCCTGGTGCTTTTATGAGTATGATAGGACTTGAGAGATTAGATGATGCAGTTTCTCAAACAACAGATACATCAGAAATTCTTAAACAATTAAATAAAGGAATTAAAACATCGCTAAGGCAATCTGATAGTGAAGAATCTACGAGAGATGGAATGGACATTGCTCTTTGCTCATTTGATGTAAAAAACCGAATTTTAAAATATGCAGGAGCAAACAGACCGCTTTGGATTATTCGCAAAGGTCAATCAGAAATTGATGAAACAAAAGCTACAAAAAAGGCACTTGGAGGATTAACAGATGACGAGCAGCATTTCGATACCCACACATTAAAATTAAATAAAGGCGATACTGTATATATCTTTTCTGATGGATATGTTGATCAATTTAATGCTGATGATAAAAAGTTAATGAGTCGTTTGTTTAAAGAAATTCTTTTTTCAATTCAAGATAAATCAATGGAAGAACAGAAAGAATTTCTTAATTCTTTTATCGAAAACTGGAAAGTGAATACAGAGCAAACCGATGATGTTTTAGTGATAGGAGTTAGGGTATAATTAACAGTTTAAAAACAAATTTGAGATTTCAATTTTATTAATATATTTGCATTGCTGAAACAATAAAGTCACAGATTTATGGCAGAAAATTCATACACAGTTGAACAGACTAGTAAAACACCATTAATTAATTTTAATGCGCAAACTGGAGCTTTCGAAATGAAAGGGAAATCAATACCTGAAAATTCTGTTCAATATTATAAGCCAATGTATGAATGGCTTGATAATTATATTCAAAATCCGGCTAAACAAACCGTTATTAATATTCAATTAGATTATTTTAATACCAGTTCTGCCAAATGTATTGTTGACTTATTTAAGAAACTTGA
>CAIQJL010000187.1 GCA_903872185.1 uncultured Bacteroidota bacterium
ACACTATTTTTGACAATTATTATTTACTTGTCTTTTAAATTTCAATTGATACTATCAGGAATAACTGCATATTTTTGTACATAAGAATCCGTATCGTCATCAGCAACAATAAAGCTATTTCCCAATAGATATGACAAATTAACTATTCTTGGATATCTGTATAAAGAAACAGAATCAAAAATTGAAGTACCTATACCAATATCTTTAAGACAACCAATCAATTTATTAAATTGAGGCTGATTTCCATTAAACAATTGATTAGGAACTATACTACTATAGCATATAGTCATCATATTTACAATTAATCTGTTTTCACATAAATTGTTTATTCTTTGAAGTATAGTCAGGAATTGTTCATATTGAATATAATTATTATTATCGACACAAAACCCAAGACCATTGTTAACACTATGAGCAATTATTTGAAGTACTATTGGATTATTATGATTATATTCATTACAAAAATCAATAAGCTCATAGTTGAAATTAATAATATGATAATCTATATCATCAAGACTTTGTAAACGATTTAACAGTGTTGCAAATTCAATACGATCATCATTACAAAGAAAATCTACAACAATAATTTCATAATTTAAACCCTCAATATTCATAATTTCAATTTTACTTTAAATATAATGAACATTTCATAAAAGTCAAGTATTTATTTTTTTTACATGAACAATATGGTAGTTTTAAAATTTTAAATATAAGTATAATATATTACACATTGTTATATAGATAAATAACTAATTAAAAAGACCGAACCGCACGCACCTCGTTGGTGTAGTTCTTACCGTAACTTACCTGATTGCCATGATCGAAGCCCTGTCCCCATGCGAGGCTTGCATTGTACTCGGAACTGCTCCAATAGGTGCCAGAAAAACCGCCATTGTCATGTATGTTTTCATACATAAGGTTTAGTTCATGTTTTGAAGGTAATCGCCAGTCAGAATAACCATTATCAGTACAAGATTCACATTCTGATTTAGCTTTTTTCCAATCCGCAATTTCAAGATTTTTTGTTGCTGCAACTAAGCCATGTTTACCAGTATTATCAACAAAAAAGATAATTCCTCCACCATAATTCTGGCCAATATAAAATGAAGTGGAATTGTTAACATTACTTTCGAATTCGATTTTTCTTAAATTAAGAGTTTCTATTAAATCTAATTCCTCATTTTCTTTAATATAAATATTTTTTACTAAAGTATCATAACCATCCTTTTCAATTTTAAGTATATGACTACCCATTGTTAAGTCTTTTATATTTTGTGAAGAAAGACCATAATATTCATCATCTATATATATTTTTGCTTTATCGGGTATTGTTTTAATTGAAAGATTATAAGTTTCAATTTTATTTTTTTGAATTTCTATTAAACTTCCTTTTTCTTTATTAGAATTGTCCTCTTTATTTTTTGAATACCAATCTTGGGAGGAAATATATTCAGAATTATTTTTAACGTCATTTCCCTTTTCAATTATTCCTATTTCATATAAAATATTAGGTCTAAACGAAAACAAATAAACCACTATACACATAAGAATAATAAAAACATATAGAATCCATAAGGAACCATTATTAGATTTTTTAATAGCAGTTTTTTCTGTGGCTTTATTTGTTGAAGATTTTAAATTATCTGATATGTTTTTATTTATTTGATAATTGTTAATATCAAATTTATTTTCATTTTTTAATGGAAGTGTATCTGCTTTTTCCTTAAGTGTAAAAAATCCAATAATTAAAAATATTGTAGCAATAAAATTTATTATACCTGCAATTACACAAATAATTGTAATAAAAATAATACTCTGATAGTCAAAAAGTGCAAATGGATTACTATTTAAACTATTGATCCAAACAATAAATGAAATTAATAAGAAAATAAATGAAACTAATAATCCAATATATAGATTTGAAGCAATATTAAAATTTCTATTATGACTGGATTTTGAAGTTTTTTTCAGTCCATTAATAAAAAACAACAAGCTTATAAATATAAGAACAAATGACAAAATTAAAGTACCCATAATATTTTGTCCTAGTCCATTAAAATTACCTAAAAACATACCGCTTATTGTATTCGCAAGAAATCCAATTACGGTTATTAATGATGCCACAATAAAAATAAATGAAGCAAATACATTATTAAAAATATTAAGGTCTTTATATGCTTTTGAAATTTTATAGAAAGCCACTAATTGTAAGATATATCCTACAATACTAATGCCTGACGAAATATTACTTGGGTAAAGATTTAATAAAGTTAAAATAGTACCAATACCACCGATTATTTTTGCATCAGCCAAAGAATAGTTCTTGATACTATGTATATCAGTATTCTCTTCTATAATATTATTTTCTTCGGGTGATTTATTTTGGACAGTTTTCTCTGAAATTTCATTTTTAAAACTTGGGTGATATGGGGGTAATTTTCCAACAAG
>CAIQJL010000188.1 GCA_903872185.1 uncultured Bacteroidota bacterium
AAAAGGTCGAATTTTAAAATATTTGCCAGAATTAAATAATAGTTCTAAATTTATTCTGATTAAATAATTAAAAAAAACACTTTATTAAATAAGTATATAATCTCCATGAAAATTCAATATTGCTCCGACTTACATCTTGAATTTGACCATAACAATAGATATATAAAAAACAAGCCTCTTGTTGTTAATGGTGATATTTTAATTTTAGCAGGTGATATTGTACCATTACATGATGAATTTTTTAAAGAATCATTTTTTAGTTTTATAGCAGATAATTATAAAAAAGTATTCTGGGTACCAGGCAATCATGAATTTTACCACAAAGACCTTTCAGAATTCAGTGAATCATACAATATTGAGTTAAGAAATAACATTAACATTGTTCACAATATTGAATTAAAATACGAAAACATTCAATTTGTTTTCAGTACATTATGGTCAAAAATAAGTAGCAATAATGAAAAACTCATTGAGCAAAGCGTATCCGATTTTGAATGCATTGCAAAAAAAGACAGAAATATTAAAGCCTCAGATTTTAACAATTTACATAATGAGAGTTTTAATTTTATAAAACAATCTTTATCAAACAAAGAAAGACAGACAGTAGTAGTTACCCATCACTTACCTTCATCCCTTTGTAACTCTCCTTCGCATAACAACAGTCCTATTAACGAAGCTTTTTGTGTTGACTTAACAGCTTTTATTGAAAAATGCAATGTAAATTTCTGGATTTACGGTCATAGTCATTATAATCAGAAACCATTATATCTTGGAAATACTATTTTGCTTACAAATCAGCTAGGTTATGTTCATTGCAATGAACATGAAAATTTTAAACATAACGCAAATTTTTCGATTTGAATTAATTGATAATTCTAAAATCAACGCCTATTTTATTTTGATAAGCAGGTACTAAAGAAAGTACTTTCTTTAATACGGACAATTCAACTTCAATAAGTTTCTTTGTGCTTAACATATTTGACAATGGCACATTGTTATCATATTGCATTACTTGATTTCTAAATCGGAGTTTCATCAAATAATTATAAATATACAGAATCTCATCTATTGCGTTAGCGTTAATTACATGACCTGATTTTAAAGCATTCAACCTATCAATTGTGTTAGTACACCATATATTATTCTGTAAAGCATAAGTTCTTGCAAACATAATAATAAGATTAACCGCACTCTTTAAATCAATTATATCTGTATTTTTATCGGACATTAAATTTCCAGATGAAATCTGCTGAGGTTTAGTGCTGAATGTATTATATGCCAAATGATATAAAAAGAGTGGTTGTTCTTTAATAAAATGGTTAATTGTTTTTCTTAATCTATCTGAAAATGATTCCTCGCCATATATATTTCTAAAATCAAAGAAAATAGTTGCGTCGAGAAGATTCTGAGGTTCTGGAGTAGATAACCAGTTAATAAAATATTTTTCCCAAACACTTATAGGCATACACCATTGCTGATTTTTAGCCATAACATTTCCTATACAATACGAGTAACCAATATCATTTAAAGCCGTGCATATTATTTCGCCTAGTTTATTAAAATATTCATAAACGACACTTTCATTTTCTTTTGAAACATCTTCAAATATTATTGCATTATCCTGATCGGTGTATAATGTTTCTTCCTTTCTACCTTCACTTCCTAAGCAAATAAAAGAAAATCCAACCGGAGGTTCACCTATTTCTTTTATAGTTAATTCAATTACTCTTTTTATAACAGTATCTGAAAAAGTTGAATTAATAACAGTAATATTTTTAACTGCTATTTCACTATTAACAAGAGGTTTTATGAGCAGTTGAAGATTTTTATAGCTTTGCTTAATCTCTTCATTTGTTTCTGCTTTATTTACATTATTAATAAAAAAAGCAAGTGAGTTTTTTAAGTTTTTATAAATTTCATTTATTTTAAGAATACCAACAATCTCATTCAAATCATTTTTTACTACAAGATGATTAATTTTTTTCTCCTCACATATATTTAATGCGTCACAAATTGAAGCACTTTCAGCAGTATAAATGATAGGTGAACTCATAATTAAATATGCAGAATTTTCGAGATGAAGATTTAACGAAAGCACTCTTTTTTGGATATCGTTATTTGTTATTATGCCTATAACATCTTTTTCGTTTTTCGTTATCAATATCGAATCTGTTTTTCTTATTGTTAATGCTTTAATAACATCAGTTATTGTGGCATCAGAATCTAAGGTGTTTTTGGGAGAAATAAAATCTTTAACTGGCTGTTCAATTAAAAAGCTATTTAATTTTAGTTCTGTAATTAATTTACTTGTTGCTACCCTATCACTCTCCTGTAGAGTAATATCTTCTATAATGCCATCACAAATTAACTCTTTTGAATTTTCGTTATTAAACGCAACTAAAGTTACAGAAACCATTAAAAATTCGTTGTTTTTCTTTTGAATTTTTAAAGTTTTATTTTTTATATATCCATTTTTAAGTAAAATATTTCTCAAATTTTTTCTATCATCAGAATTTACAAGCATCTCTAGAATATAAGTATCTGAAAGTTCTTTAAAATTATTATAACCTAATATTCTAATTGTTGT
>CAIQJL010000189.1 GCA_903872185.1 uncultured Bacteroidota bacterium
AGGATTACAAAATAAAATTTCAAACGACTTTCTTAGTCAAGATTTAAAGGAAGTACTTCATCACATTGGAAGTATTACAGGCGAAATAACTACTAATGAGATACTTGGCAATATTTTTAAAAACTTTTGTATCGGCAAATAGACCGCACTAGGTAAAACAAAGCAATTCAAAGTAAAACAAAGACAATTGACTATTTGACAGTAATTTACAACTGTCAGATCATTAGTTTTATTTATTGATTTTCCCTTCATTTTTGTGACAGCTTGTACCTTATTTGGCACGGGGCACCCTATTTGATGCCTGAGATACAAATTTTTGTATCCAAGGCGAAATAACCGCACATACAGCAACAAGCTGATACATGCAGCTACACCTGGATACATTTATAACAGGTACAATGACAGCGAGTAAAATACCATTTCCAAAGGTTTGTGAATACTGTAAGAAGAACTTTACAGCTTATAGAAGTACAGCTAAATGTTGTTCTAATTTATGCAGTAAAAGATATTACAAACAGCAAAAATTAACTGCAAAAGTTAAAACTATTACACAGCAAACTATTTCAATTATCAATAGTGATATTGAAAAAATCAAGGTTCGTGATTTTTTAAGCATAAGTCAATGTGCTGAATTACTTGGAATAAGCCGTTTTACTGTAATGAGATTAACTAGAACAGGCTTAATCGCATCATTTAAAGCAGGCAGAAGAACAATTATTAGCAGAGAATCAATCAATAACCAATTTAATATCAACAACAATGAAAGTAACACTTAGAGAAAAAAAATTAAAGACAGGTAAGAATAGCCTTTACCTCGACTTCTGGCCACCAGTTATTAATCCGGAAAAAGGAATTTCAACCAGAAGAGAATTCCTTGGTATATACATTTTCGAAAAACCAAAAGATTCTGCTTGTAAGCTTCCCTTAATTACTCAAATAATTTTGAAATAGTTTTCATAGAAAGAAACATTTTTCCACTGTCAGGTAAAATAATAAAACCATATTTTTTGTAAAAACTTATTGCATTTTCATTGATTGGATCGACAACAACAGCCATTGATCCAATAGCATTTTTGGAAATCCTATAACTCCTTTCAAGTGCATCTATAAGTAGAAACTCCCCTGCTGATTTACCTTTCATTGTTATATCCCTTGCTAAACGACCTAACAATGTAACCGGTACATTATAGTTTTTTGGAACTTTACTTTTATATTCAATAGGTATTTCATCTTTATTGATGCTGTTGCTTGCAAGAGTATAATAACCTTTTATGCTGTTCTCATTACCATCAATAAGTACAAAACAAGCTGCAAGATTTTTTTTCATATCCTGGCTAGCTTGTGTTTGTATGTATTCAGTTAAAGACTCTTCTTCACAAGAAAATTTATTTCTAATGTGAATTTTTGTGTCTAAAAGAAATATTTTCAAGGTATTTATTCTTTTATAGATTTAAACTTCTTAGCAGCATTTTTTAATGCATTATTTGGCTCAATTTCAGCAAAAATTGCATCAAAAAAAATCTTTCTATCTTTTTTACTTGCTAAAATTTGTTCATTTTCATCTATAATTTCAATTGCCTTAGCTTTAACAATACGTGTTACAAATGAGCTAAGCGATCTGTCTCCACTTAATTTACGAGCTCTAAGGAATATCCTTTTTTCCTCAGGAGTGATTCTTATATCAATTCTTTCTGCTCTTATTGCGTGAGTTTCCATTACTTTTTTATTTATTTTTACGGCAAATGTACGGAAATGTTACGTACATTCCAAATAAATTTTATTTTCAAATTTTAGGATATTCTTTTATCTACAAATAATAACTTTCTTATTCACTTCTAATTTATCAGTTTTAACATTTAAAAAGTAAATTCCGTTAGGAACTTTACTTACATCAATACTCTGTGATTGATCTTTCAACAAAATTTCTCCTAATGTATTAATTAATGAAATCTTAGGATTATTAATTTGCTCAGATAAATTAACTGTAAGTTTATCATTAGCCGGATTTGGAAATACTTTAATATTTTGCTCTACAATATTTTCATTTATTTCTGCAGCACAGTTTCCAATTGTGTAGCTAAAAGCAACCTCTCGATTATGATGAAGTCCTGATAATGTATCGACTGGCAAATAAGCACGAACAAAATCAACTTTAACACAATTTGGAGAAACAGAAACATTTAAATGCCCTGAACCACCAATAGTATCTGACAAATAAGCATCGGCATTGGCAAGCATACCAATTTCATAAGTAGAATCACTTGGCATCGGAACTTCTTGATAAATTACTCCATCTTTTACTTCTTTTGCAAAAAGATGATCGTGCCCCTGAAAGAAAATATTTACACCATTATCAACAAATAACTGATGAATTGGTTTTGCCCATCCTGGACGTTTTGTTGGAAAACTAAAGTTAGTTCCATTTTGTTCATAGCCTCCCCATTCAAAAAAATTAGCTTGTACAGCACCACCTCTTCCTTGGCCGCTAACATGATGAGCGAATACAAATTTATATTGTGCAGTACTATTTTCCAGCGTATTTTTAAGCCAAGTATATTGTGGCAAACCTAGAGTCCAATCCCATTTTACAGGTTTTGCAGTTGTATCACTAACACTTTGGTATCTATAAACATCTAAAACAACAAATAAAGCATTACCCCATGTAAAAGAATAATAATTTTCTGGGTTACCCATACCATAAGGTTCAACATCAGTATTACCACTATAAAAACTATTTGAAAAAGGATTTGGATAATAAAACTTTCTCCATAAAGTTCCATAAACTGCTATGTTGTTTGGGGGATTTTGAGCAAGATAATAATCAAATTCTCCTTCGTGATTTCCCAAACAAAAAAAGAATGGAATAGAATGGCAAATAGCTCCTAAAAAAGGTCTGTATGTTTTGTGTAATGAATCTGACTGAGCTGAAGTAATTGTTGTTGGATAATGATCATCACCAAAAGTATCACCTAAATCAAGCATAAAATCAGGATTATCTTTTGCCTGATTTGCAAGACATACACGATATTCACTATCTACACCCTTGATATCATACAAATGGACATCTGCTTCAACAGTAAAATTAAATGTACTTCCTACTGCACGTTGTGTATAAAAAGTATGTTCGGGACTAGAAAGAAATACTCCTCCACCATATTGACGATATCTTGTTCGATAAAAATATTTTGTATTAGGATAAAGACCTGTCATATCTATTTCATCAGGAGTATTGACTGTATTTGATATTTGACTTGTAGAATATGGATAAACTCCTGATACAGTTCCATACTCAACATATAAATCAACATGTTGATTAAACAAAACACTTACTGTAATTGAATTATCTGTTGGTCTACCTAAAATTTCAGAATAAGTTTGACTAAAAATTAAATTACTTGGTAAGAAAAAAACTAAAACGAATAAAATTGATTTCATATGTTTTTTAAATTTTAAATATTATTAAAAACACTTTATTAATAAAATTCATAATGCGCCCATTAAAAATTAATGGGCGCATACTTAACCTAAATCTAGAAAATGAAAACTTTTACATACAAATAAATTTTAGTTTTTAATTAGCTTAACTGTTTTTATTGAACTCTTATCTTTCACTTTTAATATATAAATGCCTGGTAACAATGTTGAGAATTCTTGATTTTCAATATTCATACCAGTCCAAATTATTTCTCCAACAATATTGGTAAGTTCATAAGTTTCTTTTCCAGATTTATTAATAACATTTATAAAATCAGTAAACGGATTAGGATAAACTTGAAGTTTTGATGAATTTAAATCTGAGCTATTTACTCCTAATTCGATTACACTTCCAGGTGTTAAATCATGTCCAGTAAAAGCTGAGTATGTTTTTGGATATTTATAAACTCTAAAAATTGAATTCATTAATTCTTCAGGTCTAACTGGATTATGAGGAATTGAATCATATTGTGCTAAAGGGCCAGTGTTTGTTACCGGACTTTTATATTTCCAAACAACTTGTCCAGCTGCGGTTACTTCATAAAGATCTCCAAAAGGACCAGCACATATAATTGTATTTCCATTTGGTAAGCGTTGTGCACCAGAAATATCATGTGCATAAAGCGAAGTTGGAGGAGTGGCCTGATATGTCCATGTAAGATTAGTTGGGGCAAAAGCATTGCCAGCAACTATAGAATAATTACCACTTGCATCAACTGGAGGAGTTATTTGGTCAACAGAAGAATAATTTCTATTTACACCATTATTAAAACACAATAAATCACCTGCACCTGGGCAGCCAGCTTTAATCCATTCCACATCATGCTGCTCAAAATATGTTTCATTACTATTGTTACCAATTCCATAGCACTGTGGATTTCCCCAACGATATAGCAAGTCACCACCCTTACCTCTAATTCCGCCAGCATGACTAGCTGATTGTGCGGTAGTAGTGCTATGATCAATAACCCAAAGCTCACTATTCCCTCTTACACTCATTACTATTTGATCAAAAGTTGGATTATAATCAATTGCATTCATATGATTCCAAAATAATGGTTTTGTCCTGTGATCTCCAGCCCCATCTATTAATTCTGGATGTGCACTTGGTATACCATAATTTAATTTTGTGGCATCATGATTTTGAATTAAATGATCCATTGTATGCCATTCCCACACAACTGTTCCTCCTGTTGGATAAGTTGGCTGTATTTCAATAATACAATCAGGAAGAAAAAATCCTTTTTGACGAACATCTGGTTGAAATGTTGCAGTATCAAACCCAGCTGCTTCAATTTGTGCGAGAGTTTTTTTCTCAACAACTAACATTATAATGTTACCATTTGGTAATTTTTTAATATCATGATGCGACATATAATTTGAAGTTGAATAATCCATTGACCAAACAAGATTATCATTCCAGTCATACTCTTCTATTCTTCCACCTTCACCTCCACCGGTGCCAAGTTGTCCCTGTGTCATACATGAACGTAATAAATTTCCATTTTCTAAAAGATATACTGCTTGCCCAGGCGCAAATGTACTTGCAGTCCATTGATGTACAACCTGACCCTCATTATTTATTAAATAGGTCATTGTGTTTTGTTTTGGTGCAAACAATGTATAACCTTTATAAGTATTTGCAGTGTCATTAACAAAAACACCCATAGTTTGAGTTTGCCCATAATTTGTTTTTGCTATTGATAACATTAAAATTATTTGTAATGTTATGAAAATTGATTTTTTAATCATAAGAGTCGGGTTTTTATTTAATTAAAATCATTTTTTTAGTTTCTTTTTGATCATCAGATTTTAAAACATAGAAATACATTCCGCTTGCAACTTTCTTTCCGCCATCATCAGTTCCATCCCAATTCACAGAATTTTTTCCTATATTAGAATTTGTATTTACAAGTGATTTTACATGATTTCCAGAAAAATCAAATATTTCTATATTAACATTTTTTGAGTCATTAACATCATACTCAATAGTTGTACTATATGTAAAAGGATTAGGATAATTCTGATTTAATAAATCTTCGGGTTTTATAATTTCATCATTTCCCTTTATTACAGTTAAATCAGATGGAATAAAATAATCAGGTGTAAATCCTGTCATGGTATTGCCCGGTGTTAAATCATGCCCAACAAGTGCAGGGTGATCACTAGTATATCTATATGCTCTAAACACTCCATTATATGTTGGATAATTATCAACTTTTACTCTTTTAACTCCATCTCTTGTCATTGGATTAATATATTCCCATACAATTGATGTATCTGTTGGTTCAACTTCAAAAAAATGACCATCATTCATTGAACAAATTAAAGTATTTCCATTTGTTAGGCGTTGAACACTTGAACCTATAGTACTAAAAAAAGATGTGTTATTTTTACTTGAAAATTTCCATACAATTTGTTTTGAAACATTTTTCCTTTCTTTCATAAGATTGGAATTTGGAGAATTAACAATATTATAACCTGCCGTAGGAGGATCAACAAAGCTACCAGTATTTGTACCTGCAGAATTTAAATACGGATTTATTTCTATTGCATAAGATTGTGCAGATAGTTCGAAAAGATTTTGTGCATTGTTAAATACTAAAAAATTACCTGCTCCAGGAAGACCTGATTTTATCCATTGAATATCATGCGAACCACCAAGCTGCTTATGTCCTGCAGTCGCTTTTTCCCAATTATCATTTACAGATGGAGGATCTCCCTTGTCATATTTTGCAGGGTCGCCAAATCTATATTTAAAATCACCGGCACTTGTTGCAGCAAGTGCTATACTTCCAGTTGGATTAGCTGTTAAGAAAGTATTGCCATGATCTATAACATAAAATTCACCATGTACAGAATTTATTACAATCATATCAAGGGTTTGGTTATAATCAAGAGAATTACAATGATTCCAATCACTTTTCACAGGATTACCTCTTAAATTTAAGTCTATTTTACCTGGAGTATTTGCAATTACACCATACGTTGCTGTTATAGATGGATACATATCCTGTACAACATGGTCGAAAAAACACCATTCCCAAATAACATTTCCTTGCATATCAACTTCAACAATAGCATCCATTTGAGGAGTTGTATAAGTTTGTGACGCATCACAACCTGCAGCCAAACACTGTGCAGAAGTAAGATCCTTATTCGCAATATAAATAAATGTAGAATCACCAAGTTTAGGATTGTAAATTTTCGCAAAATCATGATGACCATGATAAGCAGTTCTGGTTTCAGTATATTGCCATAATGTATTTCCACTCCAATCAACTTCTTTCCAAGAATTTTGATTACTAGGATTTCCGCCTACTGCATCTAATAAACCACCACCTTCGGTAAAACGAGGATTTGTGCCTATGTTCCAAGTATGAACTACGTGTCCCTCCATATCTACCAAATATGACATACCACGTGTTCCAAATAACGTATATCCATTATAAGCGTTTGAAGCATCCCAATATCTTGTTTCAGTTTTAACCATAAAACTTTCCTGAGAAAAAATTGAGATAGCGTAAATGAATAGACCTGATAATAAGAGTAATTTTTTCATAATATAATTTTTATTTTGTTAAAATCATTTTCTTTGTTACACATTGAGTTTCTGTTTGTATTTTAAAAGAATAAATTCCACTTGGATATATCTTAGAATCCCATTGATATTTATATTGTCCTTCGTTAAGTTTTTCATTAACTAATGTTGTCAACAATTGTCCTAATGAATTATATATTTCTAAAGAAACATTTTCACTTTTTGATAAATCAAATTGTATTGTAGTAGTTGAATTAAATGGGTTTGGATAATTTTTACAAAATAATTTATCAGATTGATTATATCCACTAGGATTATTTATGGAAGAAGTATTTGAAATATATTTTCTCGCTACCCTGAATCCAATATGATAATAAGGATGATTTGGGTCTTGAGGACCACGATAATATGAAGGGTTTCTATTTGAGATACGTGAATGTCCATCATTTATTGAAGTTGTAGTATAACCATTATACCAGTTTCCACCACGCATACCTCTATAAGGTTTTCCATCAGGCATTATAAATCCAGAGGTAGGTCCTGTTGGATTATCATATGGACTTAGACTATAATAATTTTGTCCATACCAATCATTAATAAATTCCCAAACATTACCAGCAATATCAGATAAACCATAACTATTAACTCCACTAGTTGTTTGATATGTATTAGCTGTTCCTGGCCAATTAAAATCTGTTTTTTGTTTCAAACCACCATCGTAAAATCCAACAGGTGTTGTTAATGGTAAAGTTCCTAATTCATATGGATCTCCAGAACCAGGCCAATTTGCTTTAGTAATATCCTGATCATCGCCCCATGCATAATTAAAATAAGGATTGGTATGACCACCTCTACCAGCCCATTCCCATTCAGCTTCAGTTGGTAGACGGTAACCATTTTTTGTAAAATCACAAGTCCATGTAGTTAAATTATAACAAGCATCAAGTCCATTTTGCGCACTAAGCCAATTGCAAAAAACTGCAGCACCACTCCACATAACCCCCACCATCGGATGATTGGCTCTATAATCTGCCATAGTAAAAACGCCACCATTATAACTTATACTATAATATGATGCATATTGATTTGTTAGGCAAAGTGTATTTGTATCTCCTACTAAATAAACTTTGTTATTTGTTACCTGGATTAATCCAGAAATTATATAAGAATTTAAAAAAGTAAGAAATTGTTGATTGGTTGCTTCGGTTTTTGCCATGTAAAAAGAATCTATTAAAACATTATGCAAAGGCAATTCATCACTAGGATGCTGTGGATCAACAAATCCAAAATGATCTCCCATAGAAAATTCACCACCAGGAATAGTTGCTTCAGTTATATTCAAATCGGTATTATCCATTCCTCCTCTTACAAGCAAAACATTTTCACTTAAAGTTTTATCATGCTGAGTTATTATGCCGAAACCAATGTTAATGTCGTATGCCTTTGTTGGAGTACCTGATAATGTAGTAGCAGACCAATAATCGCCAGACAATGTATTTGTAAAAAAAGTATTATCAAACGATGGATTTGATTTTGTAACATCATTCAGCGATTGAAGTTCTTTTATATTTGGTAAGCGCCAATCAGTTTTACCAGCTAATGAAAAAGTATTACTATATGCTAGTGCTTGCTCCCAAGTCATCGTATTTGGAGACTGTATTTTTTGCCAAACTAAACCGGTATAATTATCCTTAATAGTACCATCGCCTTTATCTGTATAATGAGTAACAGAAAATGATGTTGTTATAGGTTTTCTAACCGCTCTAACATGAAATTTTTTAACTCCACCAGCACTAATAGTTTCTGTTTTTGGTTTTGCTCCAATACCACCACCAGCATTTACAACCCATACTTTAGTTAGATCACCAACTTGTGTCTCACTTGACCACCAATATTCAGCCAAAGTCTTTGTAAAATAAACAGTATCAACTGCAGGATTAATAGATGTGTATTTATTAATGCTAAACAATTCAATTCCTGTTGGCAAACGCCAATCACTATATCCGGCTAATGTTAAATTGTTACAATAAATTGCTGCATTTTCAAATGTCATTTCACCACCATCAACCTTTTGCCATACTAGTCCTGTATTATTGTCTGTAACGGTGCCATCTCCATTATTTGTAAATGAAAGTGGATTAATCTCAAAATCTGCATCTTCCCTTTGAGTTAAAGTATAGCTTGTTCTTTGTCCAGTATCTGGCAGTTTAAATGGAATAAGCATTTGAGCTTGTGAGAAGAAAAAAAATACACATAACATGTATGTTAAAACAATTTTTATTATCACATTATCTTTCATATTTTACCTCCTAATTTAATTTTATTCAATAGTATAAGAATTTTTATAAAAAAATAATTTTTTTAATATAACAAGTTGTTACAGTAATAATTTTACA
>CAIQJL010000190.1 GCA_903872185.1 uncultured Bacteroidota bacterium
AGGATTACAAAATAAAATTTCAAACGACTTTCTTAGTCAAGATTTAAAGGAAGTACTTCATCACATTGGAAGTATTACAGGCGAAATAACTACTAATGAGATACTTGGCAATATTTTTAAAAACTTTTGTATCGGCAAATAATACCAAGTTAAAATATTATGTTAAATTCATTCTAATTACCAAACAACCAATTTTTTATTTTCCTTAAAGTTATTAGAAACAACAGTTACAAAATAAACTCCTTTTTGTAAACTATTTAACTGAAATTCAAATGATACATTATCTTTTGAGTTAGCATATATGTGTGAATTATAAATTGACTTTCCAGAAATATCAGTAATATATAACTCATATTCAAAATCATTACTTCCCTTAAAATTTAAATATATTGATTTGGTTTGTGAGTTCCAATTAACATTCAGGTCATTAATGTAATTTTCTAAAGATGAATTAAAAGGAATAACATCTGAATAAGTAAATTTTCCATCATAATCTGTTTGTTTCAATTTATAATAAACAAGATTAATTATCGGCTCATTATCAACAACTTTGTATTCAGTATTATTTGAAGCATTTCCTGCACCATTAACAATAGCTATTTCTTTGAAATTATTTGCATCTGTTGATTTTAACAAAGTAAAATAATCATTATTATTTTCGCTTGCTGTAACCCAATTTAGTTCTACTTGATTATTTTTTTGAGTTGCTTTAAATTCAATTAATTCAACTGGCAATACTTTACATTCTCCAGTAATATTGGCTAAGGCAAGATTATAATTACAGGCATCTCCAGCAAAGCCATCTACAACAATATAAGCACACTGTCCTGCTGTAACTGAGAAAGTAGTAGATGTATTAGAGCTACCCATTGCCATTGGATTTGGGAAAGAATATATATTTGTAAGATTATTTGGATTTCCGGTAAAAACAGCTGCCTGTATTCCTTGATTTGGTGGCGAAGGAAGTGTACAATTAGTTATACCGTTTAAAGTAATTTGCCATGTTCCGCCATATATAGGACAGAATTTAAACCATGTATCATTATTAATTACAAAATTAACATCATCGCCAGTTTGAGATGCACCTGTAACCGTTGTTAAAACATTATTATCAAGATTATTAAAACCAGCTGAACTTCCTGAAGGATAGTTTCCAATATTAGTATTTCCAGAAAAACTAGCACCACATTTATCTATAAGATGAGAACCAATTGCTGTAGTATTTAAAGCAGGACTTGCAATTCCAATACAAAATTTTGAAAATCTATCATTTGTCCCCCCACAATCAGTTCCCTGAATAGAGATTAAATATTCCTTACCAATTGTTAATCCAGTAATCAATTTATGAAAACCCGGATCAGTTAATCCCATATATTGACAAAACAAATTACTTCCTCCTGAGGGTAAACAACCAGCTCCAGTATTAAAAGGACCATAAACACCAATAAAAGGATAACAATTTGCATTATTAGTTAAAATAAAACTTACAACTAATGAGTCATTAGTTGCTTTAAATCTGTACCAAACTGTTTCCGGGCTACCACCAGCTACTGTTCCGCAAACAGTTTCACCTGATTGAACACTTGCATTCTGAGTAGTTTGCGAACAAATTAAAGGAGCTTCAATAATAATATTTTGAGCATTACTACAATTATCATTTGCAGGTATTGCTTTAGGATTACCACTAGGCTCATTAGTACTATTTTGAATTATAAGTCCCTCAATTTGATCGTCTAGTTCTGATACTGATTGACCATTATCAAAAGCAGATTGCCTTTTAATAATTAATTCGTCAATTGTATTATTTATCAAACTACTATGTTCAACAAATAAATTTTTATTCTGCTTATTGAATATAACTTGACTATAAGTTTCATTTGCCATTAAATTTAAAATAACAAAGAAAATATAGATTGTAAATATTTTATTCATAATTCTGATTTTTTATCAATTACGATACTTTAACTAATTTCTATAGTTGTATTATTTAGAACAAATATAAATAAGTAAATAGCAGAATACATTTAATTTTGACCAATTATAAATAATAATTGTCAAAATGATAAAAAGGAACTATAAAAAAATACACTAAATTTGATAAAAAAAAATAAATCTTATATTGTTGTTTTTCAGTCATTCTACAATATTTAAAAATCGTATTTTTATTTAACTCTTATGATTATAACTTTAGCAGACAAGAGAGATTTTAGTAAATGGTTTAAATTTATTACTTCTCGCAGCTCTGGCCCTGGTGGGCAAAATGTAAACAAAGTAAATAGTAGAGTTGAATTACGAATAAATATTAATGAATGTGCATTATTTTCCAATACTGAAAAAGAAATTATTTTTGAAAAAGCGGCAAATAAAATAAATAACGAGAATGAATTGATTATTGTTAGGCAAACAGAACGATCACAATTAAAAAATAAAGAAAAAGCAATTGAAGCGTTTTATAGATTAATAGAGAAAGCTTTAAAGCCTATAAAGATCAGAAAAAAAACAAAGCCATCAAAAGCGGCAATTCAAAGAAGATTAGAAGAAAAAAAGAGAATTACTGAAAAGAAAAGTTTTCGCAAAAAACTATAGGCGCTGAATTGCAAAGATAAATACGTTAAAAAAGTAATCTATTTAAATCAATATAAACTTCTAAGGCAAGAAGTCGCTACATCACTAGTTCACAGTTAACTTATTTGAAATTAATCTGTTATTATAATTCTGGATTATCGACTTAATTAGCCTTTCCATTTCAAATGATTTAGTTTTTACACTATCTAGAATATTATTATTTAACATTCTATCTTTTTTATAATCGAATAGAGCAACACTCTTATCGCCGTCAAACAAAAGTAAATAGTTATCTTTTATAAGTTGATAATTACCACTAATATAATTTATAGAAAAATGTAAAGCAGTATTATCAAAAGCACTTCTACCAAAGCAAATAATTGAATCTTTAAATGAAAGATAATCCAAAATTGTTGGTGTAATATCTGAATGCTGCATTATGTTTGCATTTTTCCCAACAAGCAATGAATCGTTTGCACAATACATAGCAATTGGCACAGAATACATTCCAATTCGATTATTATAAAATTCATCTAAAGCCCAGAATGTATGATCAGCAGTAATTAAAAATACAGTATTATTAAACCATTTGCTTGACTTTGCTTTCTCAAAAAATTTACGAAGAGCTAAATCGGTGTATGCAATGCTTTGCATTATCTCATATTTTCCAGTGGGTAGTTTTGTTTTGTACTTTTCTGGAACTTTATATGGATGATGAGATGAAAGCGTATATACTACTGAGAAAAACGGTTCTTTTTTATTTTCAAGTTGTTTAGAAAAATACTGCAAATAAGGTTCATCCCAAATGCCCCAATGCCCATCATAATCTGGTGAGTTAGGATATTCATTTTTACCATAATAATTATCACAACCTGCCATCATTGAAAAAACATCGAAACCCATAGTACCATTTGTTCCACCATGATAAAATGAAGTAGAATAGCCATGCTTCTTTAATATTCCTGGTAAACCATCAATTTTATTTGTTGAATATTTTGATAAGACATAAGGTGTTTCGCTTAGAGAAGGAATACCGGCTAAAATTGCAGGCAAAGATTCTATACTCTTTTTACCATTGGCATAACTATTTTCGAATACCAAACTTTTACCAAACAAACTATCCAAAAAAGGAGTAAATCCCTTACCATTATTATTAAAATATCCTATATATTCTTTTGAAAAGCTTTCTAGAATTATTATAACAACATTCTTACCCTGGTTTGAGTTTTCATTTTCTGATTTTATTTTATAAACAGGAGAAAAATATTTTGCAGAAACATTTTCATCAAAATACTTTTTAGCTACAAGATTATCTTTGCTCCATGTTCTAATTATAGAAAATGGTGTATTTAAAACTAATGGTATTTCTTTATTAGTAACAAATCGTGCAGCACTTAATATATTTACAGGCCGTAAGTTTGATCCTCTTAAAACTATAAACATAAAAAAACAAGCAAAAACTAAAATCATTAATTGAAAAACAATATGCTTTGTTTTTAAAACAGTGTTTTCTAATGCCTTTATTTTTATTAATTTATATAATTTCCACATAGAAATTATTATTAATACCCAAATTAATATTATAAACCAAAAATCTTTTATAAACTGCGGTAACATAACCCAAGTATCGTCCCCAGTACTAATAAAACTAAAAATATCAGCAGTCGATCTTTTGTTTGTAAATTTAAAATACTCTAAATCGATTAAATTTGGAAGTAATATTATTGAATTAACGATAATAAAATAACATTTTAAAAAAAGCTGAAACCCTCTCCTGTCTTTATAATTTCCTGGAATTAAATTCAACAAAATAAAAATGGCATTAAACCAAAAAATAACCCATATGTCGAAGCGTGTTCCCCATAAAAAGGCAACTAATAAGTCACTTGAATTAGAAGACTCAAATACCGAAAGATTAAATAATAAAAAAAGTAATCTAGTTACCTGAAATACAATTATTAGAATTAATAATCTATATACAAGGGCTCTAATGTGGGAGAAATATTTTTTCATAAAAAAAGCTACCACAAAGGTAGCTTTTGAATTTTATTATTTTTTTTTGTTTAAAATCTAACCCAATTCTCTATAACATCACCACTTCTGAATCTCTCCCATTTACTGCCTAGAGTATCCCATGTGCCGTATTGGTTAATTCTGTATTTTTCAATTACATATCTAATTGAGAAAAATGGGTCAATAGTATCAGATATATGGCAATACCCAGCCTTACCTTTAACCTGATATAAAAAAGGAACAGTATCAATAAGGTTTGTAGCTAATTCCTTTATATAATATGTTTGGCGGGGAATAACAACAGAGTCGGCAATAAAGTATCCAAAAGTTCTAATTGTATAAACCATACTAGTTGGATTTTTATTTATTCTACCGCCTAATTTTGGAAACCAAGCTTTAAAATTAGTTCTTGTATCAAAAGTCATATCTTGAGAAACAATAAAAGTATCTTTTACAATTTCTTCAGCAGGATCTGAATTTATAGTTGTTTCGTATTTAGTAGCATATTGTACAGCAGAATTCACAACTATTACTGTTCTAGTAACGCTAGACTGATTGCCAGCTTTATCTTCAACAGTATAAACAACATAATAAGTTCCGGTAGTTTTAGTTGCACCTTCTGAGTTTGCTGGTCCGTTAATTTCAATATTATGAGTTACTGTTATTGCATTTAAAAGACTTGTTCCATCATGATTATCATCTACAGTAGCACCTGGGTCTCTCCACCATGAATTAAGTTTTATTGTCATTGGATTATCTCCATTAAGGAAAATCATAGGTGCTTGTGTATCTTTTTGTTTACAACCGGTAGCAAATAAACCAGCAAGAAAAACAACTAACAATAAATTTTTCATATACAAAAAGTTTTAAGGTATAATTCTTTGGAACAAAAATATAAAAAATTCAATTAATACAAACATTTTTTTCTATGTAATATTGTATAGCTATTGCTACAAACATACTTAATTACAAAAAAATAAAAATATTGACTTTTATTTTAAGTTTATAACTTTGCAAAAAATATTAATTACAAATAAATACTACTATGAATATATCACATATTGAGCATATTGGAATTGCTGTTTTAAATTTAAACGAGGCAATAAGTTTTTACGAAGAAAAACTAGGGCTAAAATGTTATTGTATTGAAGAGGTTAAAGATCAAAAAGTAAAAACTGCTTTTTTTTTGGTAGGACAAACAAAAATTGAATTATTAGAATCTACAGAGCCAGATGGGCCAATTGGAAAATTTATAGAAAAGAAAGGTCAAGGCATTCACCATATAGCATTTGCAGTTAATATGATTGAAAATGTTTTACCAGAATTAGAAAATAACGGAATACAATTAATAGATAAATTACCACGAAAAGGTGCTGAAGGATTGGATATTGCTTTTCTCCATCCAAAATCTACACATGGAGTTTTAATGGAAATTTGCGAAGAGAAAAAATAATAGTACTTTTGCACCCCGATTGATACATATAAATGTATTAATATAATGAAATGTTGGTTCCGTAGCTCAGTTGGATAGAGCAACAGCCTTCTAAGCTGTGGGTCGCGCGTTCGAATCGCGCCGGAATCACAAAATAAAAAAACCTTCGCAAGAAGGTTTTTTTATTTTGTGCAAATTTCCCAATTATTACAATTAATTTTGAATAATAGAGAATTTATTTATCCTCTA
>CAIQJL010000191.1 GCA_903872185.1 uncultured Bacteroidota bacterium
CAAAGCTGATTTATTTGTTCTGTTGTTAATTCAATGTGTTTTAGCGATTCCTTTTCGGAGTATAGAATAGATAAATCAGATTTAAGTATTGTAAGTTCAAAAAGTTTAAATTCTTTTTCCAGTTCAGGATTAAGTTTAATTTGAGTTTCAAGTAGAATTATTTCTTCATTGTTAAGAACATTTTCGATTTTTCCGATACATAGTTCTTCAAACTTCTCTTTAGTAATTTTAATTTCTTTGGTAGTCTTTTTTAGTTCGCTTTTAGCATTAAATGAAATTGTATCTGGCTCAAGTTTAATTTCTTTTACCAAATTCAATTCTTCTTCAAGATCTGGATTCTCAGCCAAAAAAGCCATGAATTCGAGCAAATCACCGCGCGAAAGATTATTGTCGAGGTAATCGACAAAATACAATTCGTAATTTTTGCGGTTAATTTTCATTTCTTTATTTTTTACACTAATACCGACATACTGCCAATATATTCTTTTAAAAATACTCTTGCTCTATAAATATATACTTTCACTTGTGCTTCTGATAAACCTGTTATTTCAGAAATTTCGTCGTAAGAATAACCTTCATAATCTCTAAGTAAAATAACAGAACGTTGATCCTCTGGAAGCTTAGCAATTGCTTTATTCAAAATTTCACCAACATCAGAATAACTTCTACTTGTTGAATATTGCGATTGATCTGCCTGTTCGAAATTTACGATTCTTTTATTTTTTCTTATCGAGTCTATCATTGTATGGTAAGCGGTTGTGAAAATATATGATTTTACTTTTTCAAAATTTACATTTTTTACATTAATCCAAAGTTTTTCAAACGTATCTTGAATAATATCCTTAGCTTGGTCGGTGTTTCTAATATTTTTTAGAATAAACCTATAAGCTCCATCAGAGTAGGTGTCTACAGCTTTGTTATATTCTTCAGTTGTCATTCAGCAATGTCGTTTTCGGGAATATGACGCACAAGTTACGTAAAAGTTACAGCGATGAAAAAGATTTTTATTCAAAAATAAATGCAAGTACCCCTAAAATAATTAAAATTAGGCCAGTAATAGCTTTTTCGTGATGCTCTAAAAAATGTGATTTTATTTTATTCGCACCTTTCATTCCTAAATAAACCAAAATCAACATTAATAAAACGGTAGTAAGAGTATAAACAACCGAAACAATTAAAATTCCCATCCAGCCAATCGAACCTGCTTGAAAATAATATGCTTCAAGTTCAACACAAGGAGTAAAAAACATCGCAATACTTAAAGAAGCTAAAATTGCCCATTTTGATTTTCGCCCCATGCTGTTATTCTCTATTTTAAAATGAGAATGCTCATGATGATGGTTATGTATTGAATGCCTAATATCAATTATTAAATAAATTAAACCAAAACTAACTAAAACAGCTGGTGCAATAATTTTTGAGATTATTTCGTAATTGCTGGCAAGTTTATATCCAATAAATCCAACTATAATTCCAATTATAACTGTACTTAATGTGTGTGCAAAACCAGTAATTAAAGTTGCAAGCAAGGTTTCTTTTTGCGACCATTTTTCTGTTTTACTAATTGCAATTAATGGTATCCAATGGTTAGGGATAGATGCATGAATTAAACTTAAAACCAAACTTCCAATAAAAACTTGCCACATTTTAATGCTTTTTATGACTGTAAAAGTAGAATTTTAATTTTTAAATAAAATGTCCTATTGGCTGTAATTATTATAAAATAGAAGATAAATAGCTTTAATAAAACTAAATAATATCATTTAGGTAAAAATAATCGCTACATTTTTTTGGAATTAATAAAAATACTTTACCTTTGCACTCCCAACAAAAAGGGATGTTCTTTTAATTATGGCCCGTTCGTCTAGGGGTTAGGACGTCAGGTTTTCATCCTGGAAACAGGGGTTCGATTCCCCTACGGGCTACAAACATTAGTTTAAAAATAGAAAATTATGGCAAACCATAAATCGTCAAAAAAACGCATTCGTCAGACTGAAACACGTCGTATTGAGAACAAATATTACGCAAAAACCACCCGTAACGCTGTAAAAGTATTACGCGAAACTACCGATAAGAAAGTGGCTAGTGAATTATTGCCAAAAATTTCAGGTTTATTGGATAAACTTGCAAAAAAGAAAGTTATTCATTTAAACAAAGCTTCAAATCTTAAATCAAGCCTTACTTTACATGTAAACAACTTGAAGTAAAAAATATTTACATATTTAATTAAAAAGTCTTTCTATTTTTGGGAAGACTTTTTTTTATGGAAAAACCTGAAAAATTTAGCATCAAAAATTGGTCAAAAGAAGACCGTCCTCGTGAAAAACTTCTTTTAAAGGGTACCTCAAGCCTTTCTCCAGCTGAACTTCTTGCCATTCTTATTGGAAGTGGAAATAAAGACGAATCAGCAGTCGACTTATCAAAGAGGATTTTACGATTAGCAAATGATAATCTTAACGAACTTGCTAAATTTGATATAGATACTTTAAAAAAAATAAAAGGAATTGGCGAAGCAAAAGCTGTTACAATAGTTGCTGCGCTTGAATTAGGTCGTCGTCGAAATGCAGAAAAGGCAATTGAGCAAGAAACAATAGTTTCTAGTAAACAAGCGTTTGAGTATTTACAATCAATTATTGGGGACTTAACTCATGAAGAATCGCATTTTTTAACTTTAAATCAGGCAAGTAAAATTATTGCACATCATAAAACAAGTCAGGGTGGAATGGCAGGAACAGTTATGGATCCACGTCTAATTTTAAAGCAGGCTATAATGGATGGTGCTTCAAAAATTATTCTTGCACATAATCACCCTAGCGGAAATCTTCAACCCAGCGAAGCTGATAAAATTATTACAAATAAAATAAAGGAATCAGCAAAATTAATGGATATTGCTCTTTTAGACCATTTAATTATAACCCAGCAATCCTATTTTAGCTTTGCAGATGAGGGATTACTTTAAAATGAATAACGAATAAATAAAGAATGTTACTTGTTTATACACCGGTTCTGACTACAAGGTTAAACTATATTTTAAAGTTTTTCTTAGGACAATTAATCGGTTGCGATTATAAAGTTACAACTGTTTTTAGCGAATATTCTGATTATTCTGGCCCACGAATTAATTATTCTGATAAAAACAGTTTGGGAAGTATCTGGATATCTTCTTCGGATATTATGTTTTCAGATAAAATATTGCAATTTGAACCAGAAATAGCTGAAACTATATGGGGGAAAATTTTATTTCCAAAAACTGAAAACAAAGAAATTCCATTTGATATATTTGCGGCATCATTTTATTTAGTAAGTCGTTATGAGGAGTATTTGCCTTTTTGTGCTGATTTACATGGTCGATTTTCACATAAATCTTCAATTTCGTTTAAAGCAGGATTTTTACAAAAACCAATAATAAATATTTGGGCAGAACAATTACGAGAAAAGTTAATTGTAAATTTTCCAGAACTAATTTTTAAAAAGCAAAGCTATAATTTTATTTCTACTATAGATATTGATAATGCTTTTGCATTCAAGGGAAAAGGATTTGTTAGAACTGTTGGTGGTTATTTAAAATCAATACTTAAAGGAGATTTTAAAGAATTTAAACAAAGATTAAAAGTTTTAAATGGAAAAATTAATGATCAGTATGACACCTATAATTTTATTAGAGAAACTCATTTACGAAATAAAATTAGTCCAAAGATTTTTATACTTGCTGGGAAGTATTCAAAATATGATAAAAATATAAAGCTGATTAATCCATTATTTTCAAATATAATTAAAGAACTTTCTGGTTTTAGTGAATTAGGAATTCACCCATCATATCTTTCAAATTTTAAAGAGACTTTAAATGAGGAAAAGAAAAGTTTAGAAAAAGTTATTGAGAAGAAAATTTTAATTTCTCGTCAGCATTTTTTAATGATGAAACTTCCTGAAACATATCAAAAACTTATAGAAAATGATATTAACATTGATTTTTCAATGGGCTATTCCGAAGTTGTTGGATATAGAGCTGGAACCTGCTCACCATTTTATTTTTTCGATTTAAAGAAAAATCAGGAAACAGAACTTTTAATATATCCCTTTGCATGGATGGATAGAACATTACGCCAGCATTTAAATTTCACTCCCGAAGAGGCAATAGAATTTATTAATAAAAACATTAGTGAAATTAAAGAATTGAATGGCACATTTGTATCTTTGTGGCATAACGAATCGCTTGGAGATATTGGTTATTGGGAAGGTTGGAAAGTTGTTTTTGAACATATGATTAATAAGGCAAGTAAAAGTTGAAAATTCAATATTTACAACATAAGAAGATAGATTTAAAAAAATGGGATGATTGCATCCGAAAATCCATCAATGGAAATTTATATGCTTTTTCTTGGTATTTGGATATTGTTAGCGAAGGATGGAATGCACTTGTTTTAAATAATTATGAAGCGGTAATGCCTTTAACTCATTCATCAAAAATGGGAATTTCATTTTTGGCACAACCATTATTTGCACAGCAATTAGGTTTGTTTTCTACAAAAGGAACAACTCTAGAAATACTAAATGATTTTTTAGCTGCAATTCCTAAATCATATAAATACATTGAAATCAATTTAAATAAATACAATGTATTAGATGCAGGTATAAAGGGTATAAAAAAGAACCATAATTTTGAATTAGATTTAATTTATACTTACGACCAGCTTTTTAGAAAGTTTTCAGAAAATACCAGACGGAATATTGGAAAGTCAATTAATAATGGTTTAACAATAATTCCAAATACATGCAATGTCAACGATTTTGTGAGTTTAATTAAAAAAAATATAGGAGTAAAAGTTGAATCGGTTCCAGCTGAAAAATATAACGACATTAAAAAAATTATAAACTTTGCGATACAAAATAATTTTGGCGAAATAATGGCTACTTATAATAAGAAAAATGAGTTAGTTGCTGCTGCCTTTTTTATGTTTTCGCACAAAAAAGCAATTTATCTTTTTGCTGCTTCTACCGAAGAAGGAAAAGAAAAAAGAGCAATGTTTCTTATTATTGACGAATTCATTAAGAAATATTCAGAAAAAAATTTAATTTTAGATTTTGAAGGATCGAACCTAGAAGGGCTTGCTAGATTTTATAAAGGATTTGGTGCAACAGACTGTGAGTATTTGACATTTAAGCAGAACCGTTTACCATTTCCACTAAAATTGTTTAAAAAGTAATAAGATGGAAATAAAAGTACTAAGCGAAAAAAACACTGTTTTAAACCAGTTTATTTCTGAAATAAGAGATGTAAGTGTTCAGTGTGATAGTTTGCGTTTTCGTCGAAATATGGAACGCATTGGTGAAGTTATGGCCTATGAAATTAGTAAACAGCTGGTTTACGAAGAAAGAGAAGTAACAACTCCGTTAGGTATAGCAAATGTTGTTGTTCCATCAGAAAAACCCGTTTTGGCAACAATTTTAAGAGCTGGCTTACCACTTCATCAAGGGATGTTAAATTTTTTCGATGGTGCAGATAGTTCATTTATAAGTGCTTTTAGAAAATATAGTAAAGATGGATCATTTCATATTGAATTAGAATATATTTCATGTCCAAATTTAGATGATCGTACTTTGATCTTATGCGATCCTATGTTGGCAACAGGTTCGTCAATGATATTAGCTTTTAATTCACTTTTGAAAAACGGGAAACCACGACATACACATATTGTTACGGTTATTGCATGTAAAGATGGAATTAACTATATGCAAAAACATTTGTGTTCTAAGAATGTAACATTATGGGCCGCTGCAGTCGATGAAGAATTAACTGTAAAATCATTTATTGTACCTGGCTTGGGTGATGCAGGCGATTTGGCTTATGGTAACAAAGAACATAATTATTAAATGTCAGTTGATAAAATCAATTGACGATTAACAATGTTCTATAAAATATCAATATTACTTCTTGTAAGTTCAGTAAAATTTGTTTTTGCATTTCCTTTGGCTTTAGGATATAATTTTTCTTTTATTGAAACTCTTTCGTATTCTTCTTTAGGTGGAATATTAGGAGTAATATTTTTTGCATTTATTTCTGATGAATTAATTATATTTTATCATTGGTTTATTCATGTTTATATGCATAATCATCCTAAATCAAGAGTATTTGCAAAAAAAATAAAGGACAGATATAGAAAAATATTTCCAGTAAAAGAGAAGAAAGTTTTTAGTAAAAAGTCAAAACGATTTGTTAGAATTAAGCAGTCGTGGGGTTTATTTGGAATCGCAATATTAACTCCGTTACTTTTATCAATTCCAATAGGAACTTTTTTAGCAATTAGATTTTTTAAAAGATCTAAAAAAACGATTTTAATTCTTTGTTCTGCAGTATTGTTTTGGTCAATAATCTTTAGTAGTATTTTACATTTTACCACCCTCAGATTTTAGTAACGATACATTTATCGTTACAATCTTTAAGTAAATCGGAAATGTTTTTGTTAATTGTTGGGTGAATCCAGTCAGGATAAATTTCCATTATTGGCAAAAGAGTGAATTTTCTTAAGTGCATTCGTGGATGAGGTATTTCAAGCTCAGGGGAGTTTATCACAATATTTTCAAATGAGATTATGTCAATATCAATAATTCTGTTTTCGTAACCTGTGTTATTTGAACGTTCTCTGCCAATTGTTTTTTCAATAATACTTATGTTATTAATTAATTCAAAAGGGGATAAGTTTGTTTCTAATAAAATAGCTATATTATAAAATGCTAAATCTGACGAAAACCCCCATGGCTCTGTTTCATAAATGCTCGATTTATTTAATACTTTACCAGCGGACTTTTTTATTAAATCAATTGCAGAGTTAATATTTTCTAACCTATTGCCAATGTTTGTACCTAAAAGTAATATTACTGAATTCATAAAAATAACATTATACTATAATACTATTGCAGAATACCCGGCTTTTTTAATAATTTGAAGTATTTCTGCTTCTGTAATTTCTTCAAAATTTACTGTTAATATTTTGTCAGCATCTGCTAAATCAGTATCCCATGATTTTATACGAGGCTCGTTTTTGAAAAATGCATCAACTTTTGAACTACATCCGCTACATTTAAAATTTGTTTTAAACTTTTTGGTATCCATATGTTTTATTTTTTAAAAGATTCTTAGACTATGCTCAGCATCACATTTAGGGTTATTATTATTTGATTAAATACTTTTTCTAATCTGCTCTCTTTTGCGCAAGTCTGTGACTTGTGACAAAACTACAATACTTGAAAGGAGATGGCGGGTAAGGCTCGCCATGACAATAATATTTTGTTTTTTAACTGCGTAAATTTGTAAAATCAGCCTCATCTGCATTGCCATTTTTTATTTTTAAAATTTAATGTAACGTAATCTTAAACTATTCATAATTACTGATACTGAGCTAAGCGCCATTGCTGCTCCTGCAATCATTGGATTTAACAAATATCCAAAGAATGGAAATAATATTCCTGCAGCAATGGGAATGCCTATAACATTATATACAAAAGCCCAAAACAAATTTTGCTTAACTGCTTTAATTGTGAATTTTGATAATTTAATTGCTTGTGCAACTTTAATTGGGTCAGAGGTTACTAGTGTGATATCTGCAACATCAATAGCAATATCAGAGCCTTTGCCCATAGCCATACTAATATTTGCTTCAGCTAAAGCCTGGGCATCATTAATCCCGTCGCCAATCATTGCTGTAATTTTACCTGATGTCTTTAGTTTAATAATTTGCTCTGCTTTTTGTGATGGTAATAATGCCGCCTCAAAATTATCTAGGCCTAATTTTTCTGAAACAATTCTTGCTGTTTGTATATTGTCGCCTGTTAAAAGTATTGTTTGTATTTTCATTTCTTTTAACATTGTTATAGCTTTTATTGCTGTAGGTTTAATTTTGTCTGTTAAAGCAATCGCTGCAATAATTTTATTTTCCAACCCAGCATAAACAACAGTAAATCCTTGTTTTAATAATCTTTCAGATTCATTTTTAATGTGAATACTAGGTTTCATTCCTCTGTTATCCAGAAATTTTATACTTCCAACACCTATTGAATTATTAGCAATATCGGCAGTAATACCCATGCCTGCATGATTTTTAAAATTACTTATATTTTCAATTTTAAATTCTTTTTGTAAAAAATAATGTGAAATAGCTTTTGCTAAAGGATGCTCAGATGCCGATTCTGCAGATAAAATTGCCACAATATTAAAGTCAGAGTTATAACCATGTTCCCATACTATTTCCTCAACCTCTGGTTTGCCTTCTGTTAAAGTACCTGTTTTGTCAAAAGCTACAACGGAAATTTTACATGCATTTTCCAGACTGGCAGCATCTCTTATTAGCATTCCGTTTTCGGCACCTTTACCTATTCCAACCATTATAGCTGTTGGAGTTGCTAATCCCAGTGCGCATGGACAAGCGATAACTAAAACTGTAACTAATGACAATACTGCATGAGTTATATATGGAAAACCTCCAATTAATATCCATAAAGCAAAACTTAATAATGCAATTCCCATAACAACAGGAACGAAAATGCCGGCAATTTTATCAGCTAAATTTTGCACTGGTGCTTTTGATCCTTGAGCGTGCTTTACTGCTTTTATTATTTGACCTAATACTGAATTATTGCCTACTCCTGTAGCTTCAAAAATAAACGATCCAGATTGATTAACTGTTCCGGCAAAAACCTTTTCACCATCTGTTTTTTCATTTGGAATGGGTTCTCCTGTAATTGCACTTTCATCAACAAAAGAATGCCCTGAAACTAATGTTCCATCAACTGGTATTCTTTCACCTGGCCTTACTTTAATCATCATTCCTGGTTCGGCAACACGTAAATCTATTTCCCTTTCTTCGTCACAATCAATTATTGTTATTGTTTTTGGTTGAAGTCCAATAAGATTTTTTAAGGCGGATGAGGTTTTAAGTCTCGATTTTGCTTCAAGAAGTCGGCCGGTTAAAATAAAACTTACTATGATTGCAGCCGATTCGTAGTACACATGTGGTTCTACACCTCTTGAAATTAGCCATTGTGGATAAACGGTATTTATAAAGCTGAAAATAAATGAAAAACCAGTACTTAATGCAACAAGTGTATCCATGTTTGCTTTTCCATGACTTGCTTGTTTAAATGCGATTTTGTAAAATGATTTTCCAAAAAGGATTATTACACATAATGTTAAAATCATCATTATCCAGTTTAAATTATGGTAATGATGAAAAAACATTGACATTATAAATACTGGTATTGAAAAAGCAAAAGAACCTATTACTTCAAAACTAAGTTTTTTAATTTCTTTTGACTGCTCTATTTCAACAATGTTTTCTGAATCTGATTCAAGAATTAAATTATATCCAAATGCATCTACAGCATTCTTAAAATCTATAGGATTGACAATTTCTGAATTATAATTTATTTGAACTGTTCTTGTAGCAAAATTTACAGAAGCATTATTAATTCCTTTTACGCTAGATAAAGAAGATTCAACTGAAATAGCACAAGCAGCACAAGCCATTCCTGAAACTGGGTACTCAACTGATATATTATTTTTTGATTCCAATTTTCGATTAATTTTAAAATGTAAAGATAATGCTAAAAAATGCCGTTTCTTAAGATAAAACGAATTTTAAAAGTTGATTTATTAATAAAATAATATCAGTTAATGCACATTAATTCAAACCATAGTAAAAATTATTTGCCTCAATAACAGTAATGTAGTACTTGATTATAATAAAAATTTTATAAAATGTATTTTATTAAAATTAATCGTTATAAATTTGCAGGTAATTAGTGAGCATTAACTAACATGGCAGATTTTACAAAACGACAATCAGAAATTATAGAGAAATCTCTTGAAATTATTACCGAAAAGGGTATTCAAGGATTGACAATAAAAAATCTGTCTAAAAGTATTGGAATCTCTGAGCCTGCAATTTATCGTCATTTTGAAAGTAAAATTGATATTTTATTAGCAATTCTTAAAAATTTTAGAGCAAATGCTGGAAAAATGCATGTTAATAATTCTACTATAGAAATAAGTACTATTAAAAGAATTGAAGCCTTTTATTCAATGGCATTTCAAAATTTTAGTAAAAATCCATCATATGTTTCAGTAATTTTTTCGGAAGCTATTTTTCAGTTTGATAAAAGACTTTCAACTGAAGTATATAGTATAATGAATCTGAACCTCGAAAAAATGGAGAACATAATTAAACAAGGTCAGCAAAAAGGTGAAATTTCAAAAGAAGTAAATAGCAAACAATTAGCACTTATTTTACTCGGATCGCAAAGACTTATGGTTACTCGTTGGAGGCTATCTGATTATTCTTTTGATTTAATAGACGAAGGTAAAAAGCTTTTTAAAACAATGCAAAAATTAATTTCTTGTCCTTAATATTTTTTTATAAACAATGTTAGTGAGTATTAACTAATCTAAAATTTAATCTTATGAATTACAAAAAAGCATGGGCAGCATTTATTCTAGTAACGGTGCTGTCGTTTGGGGTACTAGGTTATTTCGGTAGTGAAATTTATCATAAAGCTCCACCAATTCCAGAAAAAGTTGTTGACGCAACTGGAAAAGTGATTTACACAAAATCTGATATTCAGGATGGTCAGAATGTATGGCAATCAATAGGTGGAATGGAAGTAGGTACAATTTGGGGACATGGTTCATATGTTGCACCTGATTGGTCGGCAGATTGGTTGCATAAAGAAGCTATGTTCATGTTAAATAAATGGGCAAATGCAGAGTATCAGACAAATTATGATCAATTGAGTGAAGAACCAAAAGCAGCGTTAAAAGCTCGATTGAAAAAAACGATGAGAACTAATACTTACAATGTTAAAACTGGAGAAGTAGTGGTATCTGAAGATAGAGCTGAAGCAATTAATTCTAACGCTAATTTTTATAGTGGATTATTTACTGATAATCCAGAAATGGCAGATTTAAGAAATAAATATGCAGTTCCAGAAAATTCAGTAAAAACTGAAGACAGAATGCGAAAAATGACTGCATTTTTCTTTTGGACATCATGGGCTACAACTACAAACAGACCAAACGATGAAATATCATATACTAGCAATTGGCCTCACGAAGAGTTAGTTGATAACGAACCAACAGCGCCTTTAATTTTATGGACTGGAATAAGTATTGCAGTACTTCTTGCCGGAATTGGTTTCATGACTTATGTATATGTAAAAAAACAGCATAAAGAAGGTGAAGAGCATTTGTTTCCAACCTCAGATCCACTTTTTGGACTTTCGTTAACTCCATCAATGAAGGCAGTTTGGAAATATTTCTTAATTGTTACGGCACTTATATTAGTCCAAGTAATTCTGGGTGGAATAACCGCGCATTATGGTGTAGAAGGACAGGGTTTTTATGGAATTCCATTAGCTAAATTTTTACCATATGCAATTTCAAGAACATGGCATGTGCAACTTGCAATATTTTGGATTGCTACTTCATGGTTAGCAACAGGATTATTTATTGCTCCTATAATTGCAGGTAAAGAACCTAAATATCAAAAACTTGGAGTTAATCTTTTATTTGGCGCTTTGTTAGTTATTGTTGTTGGCTCATTAGCTGGTCAGTGGATGGGTGTTATGCAAAAACTAGGTTATGTTTCAAATTTCTGGTTTGGACATCAGGGTTACGAATATGTTGACTTAGGCAGATTCTGGCAGATATTTCTTTTTGCAGGTTTATTTATCTGGTTATTCCTTATGGGTCGTGCAATTGTTCCTGCTCTTAAAAAATCGGGCGAAAATAAAAATTTACTTATACTTTTCCTTATTTCAGCAATTGCAATCGGAGCATTTTATGGTGCCGGTTTAATGTGGGGAAGACAGACTCATCTTTCTATTGTTGAATATTGGAGATGGTGGGTTGTTCATTTATGGGTAGAAGGATTCTTTGAAGTTTTTGCAACAGTTGCTATTGCATTTATATTTACCAAAATGGGATTGTTAAGAATAACAACAGCTACATTTTCTGTGATTTCAGCTGCAGCACTTTATTTGTTAGGCGGAATTATTGGAACACTACATCATTTATATTTCTCGGGAACGCCTGTTTCTGTTCTTGCTATGGGGGCAACATTTAGTGCTTTGGAAGTAGTTCCTCTTTCTTTAGCAGGATTTGAAATTTATTCAAACTTACGATTAAGCAAATCCAGCGAATGGATACAAAAATATAAATGGCCAATTTATTCTTTTATTGCTGTTGGATTCTGGAATTTAGTGGGAGCAGGAATATTTGGATTTATGATTAATCCGCCAATTGCTTTGTATTATATGCAAGGTTTAAATACAACACCAGTTCACGGACATACCGCATTGTTCGGTGTTTATGGAATGTTGGCTATTGGTTTAATGTTATTTGTTTTAAGTTTATCATCAAAACCAGAAACATGGCATAATAAGTATATAAAATTTGCATTTTGGTCAATTAATATTGGGTTATTAGTAATGGTATTACTAAGTGTGTTGCCAGTTGGAATTGCTCAAACTGTTGCCAGTATTAAACATGGATTATGGTATGCTCGTTCAGCAGATTTCTTATACGATCCTACAATTCAGACCATAAAATGGTTAAGGGTTATAGGCGATACTATTTTTGCTGCAGGTGTTGTCTCTTTAGGATATTTTATTTTTAAGTTAAGACAGATTAAATAAGTTTTCAAATTTAGCTTAAGAGAGGGAGCCGTTTTATAACTGGCTCCCTTTTTTATTTATCCTAAAATTTTCAAATTAAGTGAAAATATTATCTTTACATAAATTTTTGAATACATGTCAAGCAAAGTATCTAAGTCAACAGCTAACTTTGAAAGTGAAAATAAATTCAAATCACTTTTTGAAAATTCTCCTACAGGAATTGCCTTAATAGATATTGATGGAACAATAAAAGAGGTAAATTTGGTAATAATTTCATTACTTGGTTCTCCATCTGTAGAAGCAACAAAGGGTATTAATGTACTTACATTTGAGCCATTGGTAAATGTTGGGTTTTCTGATGATTTTATTAATTGTAAAAAAACAGGAGAAAATATTAGTCGATTAGTATATTATGTTACCAAATGGAAAAAGGGGATTTATGTCCAATATACTTTATCTTCAATTTTAGGTAGCGATGGTGTTATTTCTGGTGTGATATTAAATGTAATTGATGTTACTTCACAAAAAGAAGCTGAGAAAAAAGAAAAAAAATATTTTAGCGACCTTGAATTTATAACAAAGTCTGCAACTGAAATGCTTGAACTCAAGCTAAGCAAAGATCCATTGCATTTTATTGGTGAGAAATTAAAGTCTTTATTAGGAGATAATGCTATTTTTATTAATAAATATTCTGCTGAAACAAAAACATCTTCCATAGAGTATGCTTTTATAAATGAAGAAAGAAAAAAAGAGTTTAATGAATTACTTAATAAAAATATTGAGAGGCTAAAGTTTAGTAAAACACCACCACCAGTTCATAATTATAATTATACTAAAAAGTTAGTAGAGCTTGATCCGGTTGACTTTTTTGTAAATTCTTGTTTTTTTCCTGAGAAGGAATCAAAAAAAATAATAAAGCTACATAATGTTAATAAAGTTTATTTTATGGGTATTTGTCCCGAAAATAATTTGTTGGCAAGTGTAATTATAGTAACTTACAATAATGAAATTATTGAAAACAAAGAAGTAATTGAAACATTTATTAACCAGGCTTCTATAGTGCTTCAGCGACAAATAGCTCTTAAAAACCTTAGTGAAGCAGAACATTTATATAATAATACTTTAAACTCTATAAGTGAACTTATTCATGTAGTTGATATTAATCTTAATGTAATATTTGCAAATGCTGCACTCAAAAATCTATATATTAATTTGGGTTTTAATTCAAACATTGAAGGATTAAGCATAAAAGAGGCCTTCCCTTTTTTAACTGATAACACTGTAGAAAATTACAATAAAATATTAATTAGCAAAAAACCTTTTTTTTCTGAAGAAACAAGCTTTATAAATGGCAGAGTATTTAATACAGAAACAATTATTACTCCTGTAATAGAAAACGAAGAAGTTACTCGGTTTATAACATCTGTTCGTGATGTTACTCAGAATAAGCTTTCGGAGTTAGAAATTAAAGCTCTTAAAGAACTTAATGAAAGTATAATTCAGAACATGAATGAAGGTGTTCTCATGGAAGATGAAAGAGGAGTAATTGTTATGGTAAACCCTGCTTTTTGTAAAATGGTGGGTAAAGAAAGTGAAACATTAATTGGAAAACCAGTTTTGTCAATTATTCCGAAACAATTACATAATAAGATAAAATTTGCTAAGTTAAATCTTTTAGCATATAGAGAGAATTCTTTTGAAATAGAATTTAGAAATCAATTAGGATCGAAAATAACAGCACTTCATAGTTTTGTTCCAATCTTTTCTGAAAATAAATTAAAAAATATTGTATCTGTATATACTGATATAAGTAGTAGGAAAATATTGGAGTATGATCTTATTTCTGCAAAGGAAAAAATAGCAGAGAGTGAAGAAAAGTTTAGAACAATTTTTGAAACTGCTAATGATGGGATACTAGTTGCAGAAGCCGAAACAAAGAAATTTATTTTTGCAAATCCACAAATGTGTAGCTTAACAGGGTATAGTTATAATGAATTAACAAAGCTTAGCATTAAAGATATTCATCCTTCTGATGAACTATTAATAGTTCAAGAAAAATTTGAGAGGCAGTTAAATAAAGAAATTAGAATTGTCGAGAATTTACCTTTACTTAAAAAAAATGGTGAAATAGTTTATTGTGATATAAATTCTTCGCCAATGGAAGTTGGAAATAAAAAATATTTATTAGGTTTTTTTCGCGATATAACATATAGAAAAATAGCTGAATTAGAATTGTTAGAATCTAAAGAGAAAATAGAGGAAAGTGAAAAGAAATTTAGAGAACTTTATGAGAAATCTGGTGATGCCATTTTAATAATTAAAAACGGTTTGTTTATTGATTGCAATCAAGCAACTGTAACAATGTTAAAATATAAAAATAAGGAAGAGTTTTTAAATGTTCATCCTTCTGTTTTATCGCCAGAAACACAAGCAGAAGGTATAAGCTCTATGAAAAAGGCTGAAAAAATGATGAGTCTTGCGCTTAAAAATGGGACTCACCGTTTTGAGTGGAATCATAAAAAAGCAGATGGAGTAGTTTTTCCAGTTGAAGTTCTATTAACCGCAATTTCAGACGAAAAAGACAATAATGTAATTCATACCGTATGGAGAGATATATCTGACAGGAAACGAGCTGAAGCTGAATTGATAAAATCAAAAGAAAAAATTGAAGAAAGCGAAAACCACTTACGAAATATATTAGAACTATCAAATTTGTCGATGGCTATTATTGCTTTTGATGGCACTATTGAATTTATAAATCAGCAAGCTATTAAAACCTTTGGGTATTTGCATAAAGATATACCAGACATGGATTGTTGGTGGAGTTTGGCTTATCCTGATGATGAATATAGGAAGCAAACGATGGAGCAATTTATGGGCTTGGTTAACAAAGCCATAATAGAAAAATCTGAAATTGAACGACGCGAATATTATCCAACTTGTAAGGATGGTACTGTAAAAACAATGATCATTTTTGGAGTTATTGTTGACGGTAAAATCTTTGTTATGTTTGAAGATATAACTGAACAAAAAAGAATAATTGATGCTTTAATAACAAGTGAAAACAGACTACAATTAATTTCTGGGTTTACCTCGGATTATATTTTTGAATTTGATGTAGATGAGAGTGGTAAAATAGAAATGACTTTTGTTTCTGAAAACTTTCATACTGTAACAGGTGGCACAATTGATGATATAAAAACCCCTGAAAGATTATTTAATATACTTCATCCCGATGATGTTTTTGAATTATTAAGGTTACTGAAATTAATTATTTCGACAGGTAGTAAAGAAGAGATGGAATGTCGTAGCTTTATTAAAGGCAAAGAAATGCGATGGGTTAGTGTTTCAGCAAAAGCAAAAATAGATGAAAAAACTAAAAGAGTTTCTTCAGTTGTTGGCACGGTTAAAGATATTACAGAGCGCAAAAAAGCTGAAGAACAAATTATAAAAGCTCTTAAAAAAGCTGAGGAATCTGATAAATTAAAATCTGCATTTTTAGCTAATATGAGTCATGAATTAAGAACTCCTATAAATGGAATTGTTGGATTCTCTAATCTTCTATTAAAATCTGATAACACTTCAGAAAAGAAAGAAAAATATGTTTCTCAAATAAATGCAAGCACTTCTATGCTTTTAAGATTAATAGAAGATATTATAGATATTGCAAAAATTGAGTCGGGAAGTTTAACAATAGAAAAATCTCCATGCAACCCTTCAAAAATTTTAAATGATTTATATTTGCATTATCAGCAAGAGCTAAAAGCAAGAAACAAAGAAAATATACAACTAATATATAAGCCTTATTCTGATTTAAGTCTAACTATTGTTACGGATTCTTTTAGATTAAAGCAAGTATTGTTAAATTTGCTTTCAAATGCTGTTAAATTTACAAAGCAAGGTGAAATTGAATATGGTTTTACTTTAGAAAATAATGAACTTTTGTTTTATGTTAGAGATACAGGTATTGGAATTAAGCAGGAAAATATTATAATTATATTTGAACGTTTTGCTCAGCTAGAGTTATCTTTATCGCGAAAATTTGGAGGAACTGGATTAGGATTAACTATATCAAAGAATATAATAGAGCATTTAGGAGGAAAAATTTGGGTTGAATCGGAATTGGAAAAAGGGAGTACTTTCTTTTTTAAAATTCCAGCAGAGATTATTCAAGCTACAGAAGATGTTGTTGCAAATGTTATTTTTAACCCTATTCAATATCAATGGGATAAATTTACTCTTTTGGTAGCAGAAGATGATGATTTAAATTTTATGTTTATTGAAGAGATGCTTTCTGAAACTAAGGTTAAATTAATTCGTGCGAAAAATGGACTTGAGGCAATAGATTTAGTTAAAAATAACTCGGAAATAGAACTCGTTTTAATGGATATTCAAATGCCATTTATGGATGGATATGAAAGTACAAAAATAATATTAACAATAAAACCGCATTTGCCTATTATAGCACAAACTGCATTTGCATTAGCCAGTGAAAAAGAAATGAGTTTTAAAGTTGGATGTATTGATTATATATCAAAACCATTGGATATGGAAGAATTACTTATTAAAATTAAGAAATATTTACCTGTAAAGCTTTAATTTTTGATTATGTAATTTCCTTTTTTATCTACAGTAAATGAAGGTATAGTTTTATTTTTTTCAAAGTTATCGTAAGCAGGTTTTAAACTTTCCCAAAAAGTAATAAGTGAATTGTTATATTTTTTTAGATCTTCTATTTTTTCGGATGTCATTCTACATGGAAATACATGAACCGGCACTTTCTCCTGACCGTGCGATTTAGCCTCAATAGCAAAAATATAAACTTCTTTAATTTTATCGTCAGTTAGAGGTACACAACCTATTGTTACACAATTTCCATGTATAAAAATATCTCCTCCTGGCTGTGTGTCTGCTGTTATAATTTTATCGGCCTGGTTTGGAAAATTAAGTCCTAATGACAGATAAAAATTACTATATGGATTGAATCTGTTAATGAAATAAAAACCTTCAGGAGTTTGTCCGTCGCCTTGTAATCTTTTTGGGCCTAATTCACCAGAACTTGAGCATATTTTGTAGTCTGTTATATGCGAATAAGTTTTGTTGGTTTTTGATTTAGCCCATAACTCAACAATTTTTTCCTGTTTAAATATTCTAATATAAATGTCAATATTAAAATTATCTATTTTGTTATCGGCAAGTAATTTTTTTACTATTACTTCTTTTTCAGAATATGCAGTTTTTACTCTTGAGTTTTTTCTTTGTTCGCTAACAAAAGTTTGAGCTATTGCTGAAATTGACATTGTTACAAACAGAAAGAA
>CAIQJL010000192.1 GCA_903872185.1 uncultured Bacteroidota bacterium
CGGATTAATTAAAACGGTATTGGTTTTTTTATCGAATTCGAGTTTAATGTTAAATATTTTACCATATTGCGAAAGCTCCATAAACAATGTGTTTTTATACTTTGTTAAACTATCGCCAATAAAATATTCAACATTGCCAATTCTAACTGTTTTGTTTATATAATCGAATGCATATTTATTATTCTCTTTGTTAATATAGCCGCTAATTTTATCGTTGCCAACTTCAGGATTACAGGTTATTTTTAAATAATTAAATAATTCGGTTACCGATACAAATAGTTTTTTATCATCATTAAAAAATAAGGCATCAGAAGATAACCTGCCATAATCTTTTAAGCTGAAAGTGATAGGGAACTCGTTATAATTTATATTGCTTTTTTCGTTTAAAGGTAAAATTTCTGTTTCGGGGTTAATTGTTAAAGGCAGATCAATATCGGAATTAATAGTTGCCGAAAGTTTTTTATAATCGAATTTTAAATCGATATTAAAAATTTTCCCAAACTCTGTCGATTCCATAAACAGCACGTTGTTATGTTTTATAATACCGTTGCCAATGCTGTGGGTAACATTGGCAAAACTAACAGTTTTATTTACATAATCGATTACATAAGGATGGCTTTCATTAATAGTAAAACCAGATATAATTGAATTATCGGGTGATGATTTATTAGAAATTTTTAAATAATTAAAAAGATTTGTTATAGCAATATATAGTTTATTGCTTTCGTTAAAATACAATGCTGTTGACGAAAACACATTATTGTTTTTTAAACTTATACTAAGGTCAAATTCGTCGTAATTTGAGCCAAGCTCTTTACTATAAAATGTTTTTTTAGTTTCGTACTCTATAGGCAATTCGAAGCCGGGATTAATTTCTACATTATGGTTTTGAATATTTACAGCTAAATCGATATTAAAAATTTTGCCGTATTCTGTCGATTCTAAAAATATAGTATTGTCATGTTTAATAAGACTTTCGCCAAGCGAATAGGTAATGTTGTTAAAACTTATTGTCTTTGTATGGTAATTTATAATATATGATTGATTTTCGTTTATGGTATATCCGGTTATCAAAGTATTATCGGCAGTGGGATTACATGTAATTTTTAAATAATTAAATAAACCTGTTACCGAAACAAATAGTTTATTAGATGTATTAAAATACAAAGCTTCGGACGAGAAAGTACCGAAGTTTTTAAAATTAAAATTTAACGAATATTCCTCGTAGCTGGCACCTAATTCTTTGCTAAAAAATGTTTCGCCTTTTCCCTTTTCTTTAATTACAGGTAATTCAAAGCCTGGATTAATATCTACAGAATGATCCTGCATATTTACAGTCATAGCAATATCAAAAATTTTTTCATATTGCGACGATTCCATAAACAATGTATTATTATATTTCATTAAGCTATCGCCAATAAAATATGTTATGTTGCCTATTTTAACCGATTTGTTATTATTATTTACTGTATAAGTATTTTGCGGGTCTAGAATATAGCCAGTTATAATACTATTATCTACATTGGGCTTGCATGTTACTTTTAACTGATTAAACAATTCCACCACCGAAACAAATAATTTGTTATCGGAGTTAAAATAAATAGCTTTTGACGAGAATGTGCCCGAATTTTTAAGGTTAAATGTTATGGTGTATTCTTTAACAGTATAATCGAGTTCGCGATTTACATTTGTTGCATTAAGATTTATTGTGTTTATTGTTAAAAACACAGATACAAAAAAACATAGGCTAAATATTGATTTAGTAATATTCTTTTTTAAGAACTTTGGGCCATATGTTTTATAAAAGTTTATCATCACTGATAATTGAATACTATTTCGTACGTTCCTGAGTATATCCCTTCTGGGTTCTGAGAGTTGTTACCAATGTCAAGTGTACCTCCCATTCTTATAGTATTAATAAAATTACAATCGCCGCCTGATGAAAATGAATCGTCCATATATTCGCTTGGGCCTGGATGTAAAGTAAGCGTACCACCATTTGTTGATGTAAGAATGGCGGATGGTGAATATTCAATAATAATATTACGTCCCTGGCAAACCTGAACTTGAAAAATAGCTGGTTGGGCAATTGGCGAAAAGGAAGGCATCAAGTAGATGCTACCAGTTGCAGTAACAATACCCTGATAATTAACAGTAACTGTTCCATTTCCAAGCACATTGCTTAAACAAAAACTGCCAAAATTTAATGGCTGTATTACTGTTGAATTAATTACATGCGAAGGTAAGTTGGGTTGTGCCAGAATTGTTTTTTTGCCTATACC
>CAIQJL010000193.1 GCA_903872185.1 uncultured Bacteroidota bacterium
AACTTATATACTTATTTCAGAAAAAATAACTGATGTCGTTTGGTTAATGGATTTAACAGGAAAAAGCACTTATGTGTCGCCATCTATTGAAAAATTTACAGGCTATAGCATTGAAGAATATTTAAAACAAACTATTCCAAACCGATTTACAAAAGAATCGGCTGAAATTGGAGAAACTCTTTTTTATGCTGAAATTAAAAAATATATTGAAAAACCTAAAGAATTAACAAATTACACCAAACAAATTGAACTTGAATATCTTTGTAAAGATGGTACTACCAAATGGGGCGAATTAGTGATTACACCATACTTTAACGATAATAATATTTTATGCGGAATACATGGCGTTACAAGAGATATTACTGAACGTAAGATTACTGAAAAAGAAATTAAAGAAAAATCAATCGAACTCGAACGTTTTAATAAATTAATGGTAGGTCGTGAAGTAAAAATGATTGCATTAAAAAAAGAAGTTAATGAATTATTAATAAAATCGGGATTAAAAGAAAAATATAACCGCAATGAATAAATTTTCTTTAAAAGAAAAAATAATTGTTCAACTTGCATTTTATCTGATTTTTGCATTTTGCATATTTTATGTATTTTTTACATGGATAGAAGAAGAAAAATTTCAGAAAGACATTTCTTTACAAACAGCCAGATCCTGCGAAGCATTATTGCCAAAAGATGAACTTGCAAAATTAAAAGCTGTTCCTGATGATAAATATTTACCAGAATATAAAAGCATTAAAAATCATTTGAAAGAAATTGTATTTGTAAACAAAAAAATAAAATTCGCTTATATTTGGATTGAGAAAAACGGGAAAATATTATTTATTGCAGATTCAGAACCAGAAACTTCAAAAAATTACTCGCCTCCAGGTCAGGAGTACACTGAAGCAAAAACCGAAGATAAAAAACCATTTATTGATGGAAAAGAATATATTACTTCATCACTTACCGACAGATGGGGTACATGGAAAAGTATTTACATTCCAATAAAAGACACTTATTCAAATAAAACTATTGCTGTTTTTTGCTTAGATTATGATGTGTCATCATGGAATAAAAATTTATTATACCATATCATTGAATCCATATTATTAATTATACTAATTTTAATTTTATTCTATATAATCATCAAAGTTTACAATAAAAACAAATCACTTAAAACAATAATAAATGATCGATTATTAGCTGAAATGGCTTTAATAAAAAGCGAACAAAAATTCAAAAATCTTGTTGAAGCTTCTTCAGATATTATTTGGGAAACAGATATTAATGGAAATTACACCTATATAAGCCCACATGTTAAAAACATACTGGGATACTCACATATAGAACTTATTGGCAAATCGCCTTTTGAGAAAATGCCACAAGAAGAGGCTAAAAACATAGAGCAAATTTCAAATGACATTGTAAAATCTCAAAAATCATTTATTAATTTAGTAAATGTTATCCTAAATATAAACGGGGATAAAATTATTTTTGAATCAAGCGGAGTACCGGTATTCGATGCAGACAATAAACTGCTTGGTTATCGTGGAGTAGACCGCGATATAACAGAGCGCAGACAAAATGAGGATTTAATTATTAAACGAACTAAAGAGATAGAATCTGCAAATTTAACTTTACTTGAAAATAAATCTTCTATATTAAATATGCTGGAAGATATGGAGAACGAAATTAAAGAAAGAAAACAAACAGAAATTCTACTTGATAAAACAAATAAACAAATTAATCTAATTTTAAATCTAGCCGGCGAAGGTATTTTAGGAATAAACCCAAAAGGATATATTTCATTTGTTAATCCAAAAGCCTCGGAAATACTTGGATATAATAATAACGAATTATTAGGAAAACACAGCCATTCAACATTTCATCATACTTATCCAGATGGCTGTATTTATACAGATAAAGATTGCCCACATTACTCAACCCTTAAAGATGGGAAATATCATAATGGAGAAGATTATTTCTGGAAAAAAGATGGTTCAGGTTTTTATGTTTCATATAGCAGCGCACCTATTACTGACAATAATATAATAACGGGAGCTGTTATAACATTTATAGACATAACAAATAGAAAAACATATGAAAACTCAATAATCGAAAAGTC
>CAIQJL010000194.1 GCA_903872185.1 uncultured Bacteroidota bacterium
AATCAGTTTGGAATTGCAAATCTGTCAGTTGGTTTAGGAACTCCTACTTATGGCATATTTAATACAATAAACTGGGGAATCACTTCTCATTTTATTAAAGTAGAAGCCGATCCTACTGGTAGCACTAGCTATTTAGACATGGGCACAACTCAATTATTATCTGTTCCTTATGCAATGTACGCTGAGCAATCTGGAAATGCAGGGGATTCAGTTTGGTCAAAATCAGGAAATGATATATATAACAATAATATAGGTAATGTTGGAGTTGGTATAAATAACCCAATTGGAAAAATGGTTGTAAAAGGAGATGTCTCTGCTCCTGTTACTGATCCTTTATTCGAAGTAAAAAATGCTTTAGGCCAAACAGTATTTGTAGTATATCCAGATAGCGTTCACATTTATGTAAAAGATGGTGGTGCAAAGTCAAATAAAGGCGGATTCGCTGTTAGTGGCAGAAATAGCTCAAAAGCCTTAACAAATAATTATTTAGTAGTTAATCCAGATAATACCAGAATTTATACAGGTGATACTTTAACTGGATTTGGAGTAGAAAACATTAACACATCTGGTTCTACAAGTTATATGAAATTAACTCCAAACAACTATTTTATTGGTCATGAAAGTGGCGACAACATTTCATCAGGTTTATATAATTGTTTCTTAGGTTATCAGGCTGGAAAATTTAATTCAGGTGGTTTCAACAATATTTTTATTGGTTATAAAAGTGGATTAAATAATGATTATGGACAAGATAATGTAGGTATTGGAGTTGCCACACTTTTTACTAATAGTGGAGGAAATTATAATACCGGAATTGGTACAAATGCTCTCTATTCAAATACAAATGGTTCATGGAATACTGCATATGGGTATAAAGCACTTTATTCAAATACTACAGGAATTTATAATCATGCAGCAGGATATGAAGCATTATATTCAAATACTATTGGAACAAATAATACTTCTAATGGTTATATGTCTCTTTATTCAAATACAACAGGTTCACTTAATTCCGCAAATGGTCAAATGACTCTATATCACAATGTTGACGGATATAGTAATGTTGCCAATGGAAACGATGCTTTATATTCAAATATCTCTGGTGCTTGGAATGTAGCCAACGGAGTACAAGCCTTATATTCTAATTCAACAGGTAGTTCTAATGTTGCAAGCGGTGGATTTTCATTGTTTAATAATTTAACTGGATATAATAATGTAGCTATGGGCATTTGGAGTTTATATTCTAATACAACTGGGGCAAATAATGTCGCTTTAGGTGGAAATAGTTTGTATTATAATATTTCAGGAAATAATAACATTGCAATTGGAGGTTGGGCACTTGATTCAAATACCACAGGTGGTTGGAATACAACAATTGGATTAGCATCATTATATTCTAATAAAACTGGCAGATGGAATACCGCAATTGGAAATACTGCATATTATTTAGGTAGCGCATTTGATAATTCAACAGCAATTGGATATTCTTCAGTAATTACTGCAAGTAATCAGGTTAGAATTGGAAGCAGTTCGATAACAAGCATTGGAGGTTTTACAGGTTGGACTAACGTTTCTGATAAAAGATTCAAAAAAGACGTTAAGAAAAATGTTCCTGGTCTAGAATTTATAATGAAACTAGAACCTGTTACTTACCATATGGATATGAATAGTATTGCGCAATATTTAAATACACCTGATTCCCTTCGCTTAAAAGAATTTGAAGTGATGAAAAGCAATATTTTACAAACAGGATTTATAGCACAAGATGTAGAAAAAGCAGCAAACGAATTAGGTTTTGATTTTAGTGGAATTGACAAACCAAAAAATGATAAAGATTTTTACGGCTTACGTTATTCTGAATTCACTGTTCCTTTAGTAAAAGCAGTTCAAGAACAACAAAAACAAATTGAAGAATTAAAAGCTGAAATAAAAGAATTAAAAGCAACGATTAATAATTCTCGTAAATAACTGCCTTTTATAAATTTTAAAAAAGCCTCTGGTGAATAATCATCAGAGGCTTTTTTCAATACACTATATAGCTTAATTCCATTTATTTTAAATAAATTATTATATATTCATTACCAACGCATTGACTTGCGATTAGAAAAAGAATCAATTTACAACTATTCTTTTAACTAAATACGTTTTTTTTGTATTAAAAAAAGTAATAAATTTGCTATAAAACATACCTTTATAATGTTATGAAAATAGTAAGTTTATTAATATTATTTTTTACAATTCAATACCTTTGCAATGCTCAATCCCCGCATTCATTTCAATACCAAGCAATAGTTCGCGATGCTTCAGGTACTGCAATAATAAATCAATCAGTAAACTTTAAAATTAGCATAATATCTGGATCAATTAACGGAACAATAGAATTTGCTGAAGAACACACAATACTTTCAAATAATTTCGGAATAGTAATTTTAAATATTGGTACTGGAACTATTTTAACTGGAATATTTTCTACAATAAACTGGGGAAATACTGCCTACTTTATCAAAGTAGAAGCTGACCCAACCGGTGGAACTTCTTATGTTGATATGGGAACCACTCAATTATTATCTGTTCCTTATGCTTTATATTCTGAAAAAGCAGGAAATATTCCAATTTATTCAGGAGGAACTGGAATTAATATCACTGGAACAACGATTACAAATACAGCCCCTAATCAAACTTTAAATTTAACTCAGAGTGGTGCCACAACAGTAAGTGGAACTTACCCTAATTTTACAATAAGTAGTACCGATTTAAATTCGGGCACTCCTGGTGGACTAAATAAAACTATTCAATATAATAATTCAGGCTCATTTGCAGGAGATACTGCTTTAGCATGGGATAATACAAATAAAAGGCTTGGCCTAGGAATGACTAACCCAAATGGACGAATGGTAATAAGAGGAAGTGCAACAGCATTACCTACTGAACCACTTTTTGAAGTAAAAAATAAAAACGGGCAAACTGTTTTTGTTGTATATGAAGATAGCGTAAATGTTTTTGTTAATGATGATGCCATTCAGTCTAATCGAGGGGGTTTTGCTGTGAGTGGTAGAAATAACTCAAAAGCAATGACACATAATTTTTTGAAAGTCACACCTGATAATACTCGAATTCATACCGGTGATTCTCTAACAGGCTTTGGAATAACTGATATCAATGGAGGTCCTACTGCAAGTTATATGCAAATGACTCCTAAGAATTACTTTATTGGACATCAGGCAGGCAATGCTTTAACTACTAATATTTCAAATACTGGAATGTTTAATTCATTTATAGGCTATCAAAGTGGCTATAGCAATAATAGTGGGGTAAAAAATTATTTTATAGGTTACAGAAGTGGTTTTAATAACACATCTGGATTTAATAATATTTTTATTGGTGATAGTGTAGGATATTCAAATCTTACAGGGTATAATAATATTTTTATTGGTAATGGGTCTGGATTATCAAACATAGATGGAAATCATAACATTTTCATGGGTTTTAAATCTGGAAATTATAATACAACTGGTACTTATAATGTTTTTATTGGAGTTAGAAATGGATATAATAATATCTCTGGAAGTTATAATACTTCAGCTGGATTCGAAGCAATGTATCATAATACAATTGGTGAGTTTAATACAGTTATTGGCTATGAATCTCTTTTTTATAATGATTCTGGCTCATATAATACTTCTTTAGGATATAGAGCATTAAAATTAAACACAAAAGGTAGTTCAAGTACAGCTATAGGCATGTATTCACTTTATTCTAACATAATTGGATTTTCTAATACTGGAAGTGGTTCTTATACGCTATGGCAAAACACTATTGGCAATGGAAATTCTGCAATGGGAGATGGTTCTCTTTATAATAATATTTCAGGTTCATTTAATTCCGCTATTGGTGTTAGTTCACTTTTTAATAATATTTCTGGAAGTTCTCTTACAGCAATAGGTTTTAATGCTAACGTATCAACAGATGGTTTAACAAATTCTACAGCATTAGGAGCCAGCTCAATGGTTACTGCAAGTAACCAAGTTAGAGTTGGTAATTTTAATGTTTCTTCTATTGGTGGTTTTGCCGACTGGACCAATGTTTCTGACAAAAGATTTAAAAAAGATATTAAGGAAAATGTTCCTGGACTTAATTTTATAATGAAACTTAAACCTGTCACATATCACTTTGATATTAATAGCATTGCAAAATACTTTAATTCACCTGATTCTCTTCGAATGAAAGAAGCTGAAATTTTTAAAGGCAATATGTTGCAAACTGGCTTTATTGCACAAGATGTAGAAAAAGCGGCAAACGAACTGGGATTTGATTTTAGTGGGGTAGACAAACCTAAAAACGACAAGGATTTTTATGGACTTCGTTATGCCGAATTTACAGTTCCTTTAGTTAAAGCCGTTCAGGAGTTAAACGAAAAAAATGAATTGTTATTAAAAGAAAATAATGAACAAAAATTATTGATAAGTAAACTTTTACAAAGAATTGAAACAATCGAGAATAAAATCAAATAAATATGAGAAAATTAGTCTTTTCAAGCATTTTCGTAATGCTCACTATGTGCATTTTTGCACAAACTCCACAGTCATTCCAATATCAGGCAGTAGTTCGCGATGCTAGTGGGAATGCGTTGCAATCACAAGCTGTAAATTTTCAATTGACTATAATTTCTGGATCTATTACCGGAACTATAGAATATGTTGAAACTCATAACTCAACTACTAATCAATTTGGGATTGTAACACTAAGTGTTGGCTCAGGAACTCCAGTATCTGGAATTTTTGCTACGATAAATTGGGGTACTACAGCTCATTTTATTAAAGTTGAAGCTGACCCAACCGGAGGAACTTCTTATCTTGATATGGGAACAACTCAACTGTTGAGCGTTCCTTATGCACTTTACGCTGAGACTGCCGGTAATGCGGCACAAACTTATTCTGCAGGAAACGGAATTGATATTACTGGTAATGTAATTTCAAATACATCTCCAGATCAAATTGTAAATATAACATCTGGCACTGGAGTTCAAGTAACAGGAACATACCCAAATTTTACTATTGACAATACGCAACCAAACCAAACCGTTAACTTGACAGGATCAGGGTCAACAAATATTACTGGAACATACCCTAACTTTACAATTTCAAGCACTGATAACAATACAACATATTCAGCAGGAACTGATATTAGCATCACTGGTACAACAATAAATAATACTAATCCAAATGCTACTCATACTGGTGATGTTACTGGTTCAAATGCATTAACAATTGCAAATAATGCTGTAACAACAGCTAAAATTGCTGATGGAAATGTAACAGCAACAAAACTAAATTCAATGTCTGCAACAAATGGACAAGTATTAAAATATAATGGAACAAACTGGGCACCTGCAGTTGATAACAATACTTCGTATTCTGCTGGAACTGGAATTAATGTTACAGGAACCACAATTACTAACACAGCACCTGACCAGACTGTTGCACTAACTCAGGGTGGTTCTACAACTATTTCAGGTACATACCCTAACTTTACAATTTCAAGTACTGATAACAATACAACATATACCGCTGGAACTGGGTTGGGTTTAGTAGGAACAACTTTTAGTTCTACACAAAATCTTGCTCAAACTTTAACAAATGGCAATAGTGCTGGAACAAGCAGTATCTTAATGAATAACCAAAGTATAACAGGAGCTAACATTATCGGCCTGGGAGGCAGTAATGCAAATTACTTCGATTTATTTTGGGGTC
>CAIQJL010000195.1 GCA_903872185.1 uncultured Bacteroidota bacterium
AAATATTTGACATAAAGCAGAAAGGCTAGCGTAATCGCTAGCCTTTCTGCTTTATTATTAGACCTAACAGGTTTCAAAAACCTATTAGGGCTTGAATATTATTTAATTAACTCAATACTTCTTTTTACAAATCTGTTAAGTGCTTCGCCTTTAAGTAAATTATGAGATAAAAGCGCTAAGTCGATAAGTTGATTTACAATTTTATTATTTTTTCCAAATTCTTCAAGTTCTGTACGTTTTTTTCCTTCAATTTCATCTATTTGTTTTGAAAGTTCCTCTTTTTTGTCTTTTTCATTTGAAAGAATTTCTTCTTCTTTTTTGCCTTTTAAAGTTTCGTCTAGTTTGATTTTCTCAAGTTTTAACGGATTTAACTCAGTAGTATATGCATCAATACTTTCTTTAAGGTCTTTGTTCTTTTGTTTTGTAAGTTTTGTTACAAGTGAATGATTTGCATTAACTATTAATGAATAACTGTCTGGTAATGATCCGTACATTCCATTTCCTCCACCCATTGACGACATATCTTTCATACGGCGCATGTATTCTGAACGAGTAATTAAAACTGGAGAATCTTTTTCAGAAAGTGCTTCAAATGAAACAAAGAAACGATCGCTTTCAGGTAATGCTCCTAGAAACATATGACGAAGTTCCATTTGTTCGTTTTCGCTTAATTCAACTTTTTTAATCTCATCTTTTTCGATTATCTTTTCAATTGTGTCAGCGTCAACTCTTTTAAACATTGTGTTTTTAAGTTTGCCTTCTAGCTGATTTATAACATGTGGATCAAGTTGCCCGTCCATAAATAAAACATCATAGCCTTTATTTTTAGCAGCGTCAATATATGTATATTGTTCTTCTTTGTTTGTTGCATATAAATAAATGGTGTTTTTATGCTTGTCGGTTTGATTTTCTTTTACAAGTTTTTCATATTCTTCAAGAGTATAACAGTTGCCATCAATGTTTTTTAGAAGAACAAATTTCTCAGCTCTTTCATAAAATTTTTCGTCAGACACCATTCCGTATTGAATGAAAATCTTTAAATCGTCCCATTTCTTTTCAAATTCCGGACGTTGATTTTTAAATAATTCCTGAAGTCTGTCGGCTACCTTTTTAGTAATATGTGATGATATTTTTTTAACATTTGGATCTCCTTGTAAGTAGCTTCTTGAAACGTTTAGTGGAATATCAGGTGAATCTATAACACCGTGAAGTAAAGTTAAGTAATCTGGAACAATTCCTTCAACCTGATCGGTAACAAATACCTGATTGCAATAAAGTTGTATTTTGTTTTTTTGTACTTCGAAGTTGTTTTTTATTTTTGGGAAATATAAAATTCCGGTAAGATTAAAAGGATAATCAATATTCATGTGAATATTGAAAAGTGGCTCGTCAAATGAAGCAGGATAAAGTTCTTTGTAAAATGCATTATAATCTTCTTCTTTTAATTCTGATGGTTTACGAATCCATAAAGGTCTTGTGTTATTTACAATATTTTCTTTGTCAGTTTCTTCGTATTTACCATCTTTCCATTCTTTTTCTTTTCCGAATGCGATTTCAACAGGTAAGAATTTACAGTATTTTGTTAGGAGTTCATTTATTCTTGTTTCTTCAGCATATTCTTTATTTTCATCATCAAGAAAAAGAACTATGGTTGTTCCTACAGTTGTTTTTTCTGCATCTTCAAGAGTAAATTCAGGAGAACCATCGCATGACCATTTTACTGCTTTTGAACCTTCTTTATATGACAAAGTTGTTAGTTCAACTTTTTTAGAAACCATAAAAAGCGAATAAAATCCAAGTCCAAAATGCCCAATAATATTTGCATTGTCTTTATATTTCTCTAGAAATTCTCCAGCTCCAGAAAAGGCTATTTGGTTAATGTATTTGTCAACTTCTTCCTCAGTCATTCCAATACCTGAATCGGAAACAGTAAGGGTGTTATTTTCTTTATCAATACTTAAATTTATTCTTAAATTCTCTACATCTCCTTTGTATTCGCCATGTGAAGCTAATGTTTTTAATTTGTTTGTTGCATCAATAGCATTTGAAATAAGTTCACGAAGAAAAATTTCGTGTTCAGAATAAAGAAATTTCTTAATAATCGGAAAAATATTCTCGGTGGATACACCAATTGAACCTTTTTGCATAATTTATTTATTTAATGTTTGGATGGCAATTTTCAAACTATATGCCATGAGATAAAATATGACATTACGTCAGTATGGAAATTTAATGCTTTATTTATTAAATACGAATTCGCTAAGTACGAAGTAAATTCCAAATATTGCTACAATTGCAGTTAAAACAAGAAAAAGAACTCTAGTAGAAAAGCTTTGGCTTTTAGTAAGTTTAAGGCGTTTTTCGCTAATAATAAATTTTACATTATTCTGAATTCTTAAAAAAGAGTTTTCATTTTTCTTAACAAAAGAAACAGCACCACATTTTATTGCAAGTGTTGCAATATCAATATCGTCAATCCCAGAAAGCATAATGATTTCGATATCGGGATTAATTTCTCTAATATTTTTTAATATTTCTATTCCATTCTTCCCATTAGGATTAGAGTTTGATTTGAATAGATAATCTAATATTGTAATATGAATTTGTCTCTTGTTAAACTGTTTTTTTAATAAAAATTCTAAATAACTTTCTCCATCTGAGAAAGAATAAATTTTATAATCGCCAGTTTGCTCAAACTTTGTTCTAAGAATTTTATTTGACAACTCATCGTCGTCAACAAGATAAATGTTTATGTCTGATTCTTTAATATTTACCATTTCCTATAGTGAAAATTTTAGGGATGGTAAAGTAATAATATTTTTGATATTAAAAATGAGAAAATTTGTGTTTTTTCAAGGTGTTTTAATAACTGTCTTTCTTTTCTTAGTTTTTGGATTTGTAACAAAAATTTCAGGAATTAATACCCACTTTCCTTTAATAAGCTGCAATCCATCAAAAGAACCATCGGGTCCGTAAAATTGAAATTGTCCTTTTTGTGAAGATTTTGGTGGACTTAAATGATCAAAAACTATTGCTTCTGCAGTTTCGTTGTATTTACAGGTCATACTGGCTTTTATCGAATGTTCAAATATTACTCTTTTTTGAATTTTACCTTCCATTCTAAATACAGCTTTCCCAAAAATAGGTTTCCCTGAATTATTAAACGTCAGAAGTTCAATAATTTTTTTGTTAGTGTAATAATTGTTACCATCCCATCCAAATAGAATATAAAAATTTTTATTCCCAACAGAATAATCGTATATGCTATAATATAATGCTCCAAACCATTTGTAATTGCTTAATACTGCTGATTCAGGATTTTGAATAGAATCTGATTTGTCAGTTAAAATATAAGTGCTTATTTTATTTTTTCTTTCATTATTGTATTGTACAAATCCATAATATTTAAATGAACCATCGCTAAATTTTATGTTCCAGGTAATAATTCTTACAAGCTTATCTTTTGAATATATTTTGCCAATATGTTTTAGTGAATCAAAGGTGTAATTGAATGATTCCTTTTGTAAAAGTGTTTCGAAAAATATTTTCTGAACAGTATCATTTATAGATTTTTTTTCAATATCGTTTCTTAAAAATCTTGTATCGTCGCGTGTAAATAAAGAGTCAAATAAAATTTTTAAGATTTTTTCGTTTTCATTAAAAGATGAATTCTGAGCAAGCAGGTTTTTATTAAAACATAATAAAGAAAAAAATAAAAGAATAATTAGAAATTTATTTGTCTGCATTTTAAATTTTACTTTTTTTAATCGAAAACACGAAATTACATTATTCTTGATGATTATTACTGATATCATTTAACGAAATCAGTATACTTATTATTATAAGTTTTTAAAACAAAGCTAAATGTTATTTAGTGCGTCGATTATTGTTGTACAACTAAATTCAATTTGTTTATCTGAAATAATTAATGGCGGTGATATTCTAATTGCCGAATCGCAAAATAAAAACCAATCGATTATTACACCTTTTTCCAAACAATATGAAATACACTTTTTAACAGTGTCAAAATTGTCAAGTTGAATTGCCAGCATTAGACCTTTTCCACGAACTTCTATTATTTTTTTATGCTTTAATAAATCTCTGAAAAGTTTTTCTTTTTCAGCAATCTGAGAAATAAGCTTTTCTTCTTCAATAATGTTAATTGCTTCCATTGATGTAGCGCAGCTAACAGGATGTCCGCCAAAAGTAGTGATATGTCCTAATGCTGGGTTTACGCTAAGGCTATCCATTATTTTTTTAGAAGAGATAAAAGCGCCAAGAGGCATCCCGCCACCGAAAGCTTTTGCCAGAACTAAAATATCAGGCACAATACCATATGATTGGTATGAAAAAAAGCTACCTGTTCTGCCCATACCTGTTTGAACTTCATCGAAAATTAGAATTACGCCGTTTTTGTCACATGCTTCTCGAATAGACTTTAAAAACTCAATTGTAGCTGGAATATAACCAGCTTCACCTTGAATTGGTTCAATAATAACACATGCAGTTTTATTTGTAATAAGCTCCGCATCTTCGGGATGATTAAATCTTATAAAACTTATTTCTGTTAAAAGTGGTTTGAATTTTTTAGTGTATTCTTTATGGCTTATTAAACTTAATGCAGCATGTGTACTTCCATGATACGCATTCTCGCAAGCAATAATTTCTTTTTTGCCGGTATATCTTTTTGCTAGTTTTAATGCAGCTTCAACAGCTTCGCTTCCTGAATTTACAAAATATGTAGAATCGAGTTTTTGGTTTGTAAGTTCTGCAAGTTTTGTAGCAAGTTTTACCTGTGGTTGCTGAATATATTCGCCATACACCATTAAGTGCATGTTTTTATTTATTTGTTCGGTTGCTGCTTTAATAATTCTAGGGTGGGAGTGACCTAAACTGTTTACTGAAATTCCTGAAATTAAATCGAGATAAGGTTTTCCTGTATTATCATATAAATAAACTCCTTCGGCACGTTCAATTTCAAGTAAAATTGGTGAGTCGGAAGTTTGAGCAATATGTTTAAAAAATAATTCTTTTAATGCCTGCATAGGCACAAAGATAATTAACAATTTGAAATCAAGAGAGAATTAAGAAAGCGAAGTAATTACTTAACAATCACATTTATTTCGCTTAGTAATTTATCTTTATATGATTTTCCTACAGGTAAAAGTTTAATGCCTTCTTCCAATTTAATAATAATAGAATTGTCTTCAATGCCTTTAATTCTATTAATGTTTACAATGAAAGAACGGTGAACACGTTTGAATTTCTTTACAGGTAATTTATCTTCTATTGATTTCATTGTAAAGTGAATTGTAAATTTTTCAGTGTAGGTATTTACAATCACATAATTCTCTAGAGCTTCAATATATAATATGTCGTCGTATTTTAAACGAACTAAAGTAGAGTTCTTCTTAATGAAAATTTCATCAATGTCTTCTTTTAAATCAGACGGACGTTTTATTGAAATAATGTCATCAATGCGCTTAAATACTTTGTCAACAGCTTTATAAAAACGTGCGTAAGGTATTGGTTTTAATAAATAGTCGGTAACGTCATATTCAAATGCCGTTATTGCATATTTGTCTTTTGCTGAAACGATTATAATCTGAGATGAAACTTCTTTAAGTGTATTTAAAAATTCAATGCCACTCATATCTGGCATTTCAATATCTAGAAAAATAAGATGAATTGGATCAACGCAATTCTTTAAAGAATTAATTGCTTCAACTGCATTTGAGTAAGTGTTTATAAGGTTCAGTGAATCAGTGCGTTTAACAAATTCTTCAAGAACTTTTCGAGACATTTTGTCGTCATCAACAATAATACAATTCATATTCGACTAAATTTACTTTATTAATACAAAAATAAACTTTAATTTTGAATTAGTCAATTTTAAAAATACTTTAGTCATAAATAACAATGTTCTCGTGGGCAAAAAATGTTGTTTTGCTAAAATTAAAGTTCCTATTTTACGGAACTTTCGTAAATAGGTTATAAATTTTTTTAACATAATGAGAAGATATATAAGTGTTTGTGTTTTAATGCTGTTATGTGGGGTTGTGTTGTCTCAAAATAAACCAATTTCTAAAACAGATCCTATTGCAAAAGGAAGAATTATTCTTAAAATTAATCCAAAGTATAAATCTTCTTGTAAATTAAATGAAATTAATATCCCAAAATATAATGAATTAATAAGTTCGTATGGTTGTAAAGTAAAAAAATCATTCCCATATGTTTTATCTCCTATTACCGAAAAAGATAAAGATGGCAACAAGTTAGTAGATTTGACTTCAATTTATGAATTAACTTTTGGTAGTTCTATTTCTGTTTCTGAATTAGTTTATTCTTTTGGTAATTTAGCTGAAACAGAATATTGTCAGCCTGTATATTTACCACAGGTATTTGCAACAGTAACTGATCCTGGAACAGCAGTTCAATATGCACTTGATAAAATAAAAGCATATCAGGCATGGGATTTATGTAAAGGTGATAGTAATATTATAATTGGGATAACTGATACTGGTGTTGAAAATGGACACGAAGATTTAATAGATAATATTTTTTACAATTATAATGATCCAATAAATGGTCAGGACGATGATCATGATGGATATGTGGATAATTTTAGAGGTTGGGATATTGGTAATAATGATAATAGTCCTGAGTGGGATGAAAACGGTGTTGGTTTTAATCCTCATGGAGTTTATGTTTCTGGGTTAGCAGCTGCAAGAACTAATAATGGAAAAGGAATAGCTGCACCAGGGTATTTTACAAAATTTTTACCAGTAAAGATTTCTGACTCTACAGGTGTATTAATCAGAGCTTATGAAGCAATTGTTTATGCTGCCGATCATAATTGTGCTGTAATTAATTGTTCGTGGGGTGGACAAACTCCTCATCCATACGGGCAGGATATTATAAATTATGCAACTTTTAACAGAAATGCGTTGGTTGTTGCTGCAGCTGGTAACAATGGTCACTTAACTAATGATGTTTTATATCCAGCATCTTTTGATAATGTGTTATGTGTTGGGGCATCAAATAGTGCTGACTTAAAATGGAATCACTCATGTTATGGAACGCAGGTTGATTTATGTGCGCCTGGTGAGAATGTTTATTTAACAAATTATGATAATGGTTACACATTTGGGTGGGGAACTTCATTTGCATCTCCAATTGCTGCGTCATGCGCTGCATTAGTTAAAAAATGGTATGGCAATAGTATTAATGCAACTCAGTTAGGAGAAATTTTAAGAATGACTTGTGACAATATTGATACTTTGCCAGGAAATATTCCTTATGCAGGGTTAATGGGAAGAGGAAGAATAAATTTATACAGAGCATTAACCGATTCACTACCACCATCGGTTAAATTTATAAATTATAGTTTAATAAGTAATTCTGGAAATTTTATAAAACCTGGTGATACCGTTCAATTAGTAGGTGATTTTATAAATTATTTGTCAGCCACTAAAAATTTAAAAGTTAATATAAGTTCAAATAGTAACAATGTTCATTTTATTAATGATTCTAATATTATTGGTGTTATTAATAAAATGCAAACAATCTCAAATAATTCTTTGCCTTTTGTTTTTTATATTGATCAGAATTCTGGTTATGATGAAGAAGTGACTTTTACTTTACAATACTCAGATTCATTATATTCAGACAGACAATTATTTAAAGCAGTAATAAATCAGAGTTATGCAGATATTGATACAAATCATGTTACATTAACATTAACTTCTAATGGAAAGTTAGGATATAATAATTATTATCCCGTACAGGGCTCTGGTGTTAGGTTTAATAATGGTGACACTCAATTATTAGAAGGTGGTTTAACCATTGCCCAAAATAGTGCCAAATTATTAAAATGTTTTAGAAGTTCAAATAACTTTAGTATTAATAAAGGTTTGCAACCTGTTACTCCTATTTTAAATGCTGCAGAACAATGGACATCTGTTTTCTCAGATGATATGGCTGGTTCTGCTAAGTTAGGAATAAATGTTAAGATGGATGCATTTGAATGGAATTCGGTTGAAAAATCAGATTTTGTATTACTTAATTATACAATTTATAATACCTCCAGTTCAGATCTCGATAGTTTATATGCAGGTATATTCTGCGATTGGGATATTGTTAATCCACTTAGAAATAAATCATTATTTAATCAATCTCTTCGAATGTCATATTCATGGTATACAGGTCTTACAAATTTATATACAGGATTAAAATTACTTTCTAATCAAAATGGTTTTAGTTATGCTTTTGATAATACTTCAACTGGAAATGGTGGCATAAATATTAGTGATGGTTTGTCCAATGCTGAATTATTTCAAGCATTAAAAACAAATCGTGATGCAGCAGGGGTTTCTGCAAATGGTAATGATGTTGCCAATTTGGTAAGTTTTGGTCCTTTTAATATTGCAGCAAACGATTCAATTACACTTTCTTTTGCGTTATTGGTTTCTAATAGTTTATATAACATTGAGCAGGCTGCAGCTAATGCTCAAATTCTTCATGATTCACTTTATCGTAACATAAGTAAAAATAAATTTGAAACAAATTATTTAAAGGTGTTTCCAAATCCTTCAAATGGAATTTTAAATGTTTCTTTTTATTCAGATGCTAAATTTGTAACAAATGTAAAAATATTTGATATTCAAGGTAAAGAAGTATATGCTTTAAATGAAATAAAAATTTATCAAGGCGAAAACAAGTTTTCTATTAATAGTAAACTTGCCGAGGGTGTATATATGATTAAATTAAATACTTTGAGTGAAGTATATTCAAAGTTGATTGTAATAAAATTATGATTTGTTTAATGACTTTATTATTAAATCTGATTTTTTAATAGAATATTTTAGCCATTCCAATAAAATAATTTCTTTTTCATTTGACGAAAGTCTCCAGTTTATTTTTGTGTCTTTTATTCTTTCAACAATATTTGAAAGAAAAATTGCTGCTGAAACAGAAATATTAAAACTTTCGGTAAATCCATACATAGGAATTTTTACAAATTCATCTGATAAAGAAATTGCTTCATCAGTTAATCCTGTAAGTTCGGTACCAAAAAGTAAAGCAAATTTACCTTTGTTTATATCTAAATCGTTAAGCGAAATTGCATTATGATGAGGTGTTGTAGCAATAATTCTGTATCCTTCTTTTTTTAGATTTAATAATGTGTCTTTTGTATTTGCAGCTTTTGTATTTCCAGAATTAATAGTTAGCCAGTTAGCAGCACCTAATGAAATTTGTGGATTCGGTTTAAATTCATTTCTATTTTCAATTACATGAACATTTTGAACCCCAAAGCAATCGCATGTTCTTAGAACAGCACTTGCATTATGAGATTGAAAAATATCTTCCAAAACAACAGTAACATAATTTGTGCGATTTTCTAAAACTTTTTTAAAAGTGTTTAGTCTTTGTTCGGTAACAAATTCTGTTAAATTCTTAATAATTATAGAGTTTTCCATAAAAGGTATAAAAAAAGGGAGTATAAAGATACTCCCTCTAAATTAAAACTTCAAAAAATTACTTGATTGTGCCGGTTAGTTCGCTTCCTGGTTTAAAACGAACAACTTTTTTAGCGGGAATTTGAATTGCTTTACCTGTTTGAGGGTTTCTTCCAGTTCTTGCGTTTCTTTTTGAAACTGCAAATGAACCAAATCCGACTAAAGCAACACGATCACCTTTTTTTAAGGCTTTTGTAGTTGCAGTGATGAAAGAATCTAATGCTTTTTTTGCATCAGCTTTTGTCATTTTTGCTTCGCCAGAAATGGCATCAATCAATTCAGCTTTGTTCATAAATTTTTGAATTTAAGGGTTAATGAAAATAAATAAAAACAAAATTTGTACGCAAATATAAAACAGTATGACTGTTATGCAAATATATTTGTCAAAAAAACATTAAATTGTTTATAAATTTGAAAAAATGTTAATTGACAATAGTTGTTTTGTCTGTTTGGTAGGGGTTTTAGGGCTATTTAGGTCTAAAGTGCCTGTTTTATATAGAAATTTTACATCAGATGGTTTTAAAAGCTGAAAAAATAATAAATAATTTTAATTACAACTTTCATTAAATTAGGAATATAAAGCTTTTGTTTTCTAATAATCAAATAAAAATGAATTATTTTATGAATATATATATGAATATTTAAACCATAATATTACTTTTGCAGCAGATTGGAGAGATGGCAGAGTGGTCGAATGCGGCGGTCTTGAAAACCGTTATTCGAGCGATCGGATCGGGGGTTCGAATCCCTCTCTCTCCGCAGAAAAG
>CAIQJL010000196.1 GCA_903872185.1 uncultured Bacteroidota bacterium
ATATGGTATTTCATTAATTGCATCAGCTTTTATGTCATGCTTGTAAACAAGAGTTCTACATTCTTCAATTACAGGATTTATATCGTTAGATATTTTAATATAGCTTAAATGAATTCGTGCTTTAAAATCTGGAAATTCTAAATTTAGCCAGCAAGGTTGCGCTTCTGCCTGATCGCTTAAATGTGCTTGTGCGTATTTTGGATATTCAAATGTGTAAGGGCAGTTCTTGTCGTAAAGTTGGTATTCTTTTTTTGGCAAATCAATTCTGAAATATCCAGATGGTTTGGGAATATAATCTTGATTACAAGAGAATAATAGTAATAATAGAGAAATTGAAAGTAAGGAGATTGTTCTCATATTTATTATGTTGTGGAATCTTTTTCTAAATTTACTATTAATTGTTTTATTCGTCTGGTGTCAACAGATTTTATTTTAAAATTAATATTTCCAATCTTAATTATTTCGTTTTTTTGTGGAATACTTCCTTTTACTTCAAGAATTAATCCAGCCAAAGTCTCTGATTCCCCTTTGATTCCGTCGAAGTAATTATCATCAACTTCTAATGCTCTGTAAAAATCATTTAAAAGTGTTTTGCCTTCAAATAGATACTCTGTTTCTGATATTTTAACAAAACTTGTATTTTCTTTATCAAATTCATCATCAATATCTCCAACAATTTCTTCTAAAATATCTTCCAAAGTTACAATTCCAGATGTGCCGCCATATTCGTCAATTACAATTGCCATGTGAATTTTTTTAAGTTGAAATTCTTCAAGCAAATCATTGATTTTTTTCGTTTCGGGAATAAAGTAAGGTGGTCTTATTAATGATTGCCAACGAAATTCTGTTTTGTGAATATGTGGAATAAGGTCCTTAATATATAGTATGCCTTTTACATTGTCAAAGTTCGATGAAATAACAGGAATACGACTATAGCCAGATTCAATAATTACTGATATAATTTTAGAAAATGGATTTTTTATGTCAACAGTAATTACGTCCATTCTGGAAATAATAATTTCTTTTACATCAGTATTACCGAAATTTACAATTCCTTTTAAAAGTTTTTCATCGTCTCTGAGTTCATTTGACGCTAAGTCAATAGCATGAGATAAATCATTAATAGAGACTGTTGTTTGCCTTTGAACTCTTTTCTTAATTACATCCGAACTTTTAACTAATAAATATGTTATTGGAAATAATAGTTTAGAAAGAAAATTTATTGGAGTAGCCATAAAATTTGCAGTTCTCATTCTAAATTGTGTTGCAAATGCTTTTGGAAAAATTTCTCCAAAAAATAGAATAATGAAAGTTATAATTACTGCTTGAAAAATAAAAATAAATAAAGTAGAAGCAAATGGGAAGTAAATTTTAAAAATAGCTGTTGAAACCCATGTAGAAATAATTACTATAGCAATATTTACAAATGTGTTAGCTATAAGAATTGTAGCTATCAGTTTTTCTGGATTTTCAAGAAGTTTTAATATTTTTTGTCCGGCAGAACTAGGCTTTTTCTTTATCTTCTCTATTTCTGAAGGCGAGAGTGAGAAATACGCAACTTCACTGGCAGACATAATGCCTGATAATATGATTAAAATAAGAATAACTATTAATCCGGATATTTGTCCAAAAGATATTGAACTAAAAACAATGTTATTGAAAATAAACATTGCCGAAGGAAAAGGGTCGGCTTCCAATTAAATAAAATTTAAGTTAAAATGGTAAATCGTCTGTTGGAGCACCTTGATTAATATCAATTTGATTTGTTGCTGATTCGTTTTGTGGGGTACCAGCATTATTCTGAGATTCCTCTGTATTCTCTCTTTTTCCCAAAAGCGTCATGTTATCTCCGTTTATCTCAGTAAAATATTTTTTATTGCCATCTTTATCGTCATATGATCGTGAGCGTATTTTTCCTTCAATATATAACTGACTTCCTTTTTTAACATATTTTTCGGCAACTTGAGCTAAACCTCTCCACAAAACTATATTGTGCCATTCCGTATTTTTTACTACTTCACCGGTAGTTTTTTTATAAGATTCTGTAGTAGCAAGTGTAAATCTTGCAACAGCAACATTGTTTTCCAAATATCTAACTTCAGGATCTTTTCCTACGTTACCTACTAAAATCACTTTATTAACTGACATAATTAGTTCGAATTTTTTATATTCAAAGATAAAGAAAATTTACATATTCAGAATAATCTATTTACTTGATATGATTTTATGGTTGCATTCTTTTAGAAATATGCTGCTTTCTTAACTAAAACTCTATTTTTACAGCTTTTAAATAATTGATAAATCAATGTTTTTTCTTCTAAAAGTTCCAACAAATTTCTGATTACTAGATGAAAGTCTATTTGTTTAGGTTATTGTTTATTAGACAGCTAATTAATACGTCAACGAAAAATACACGTTGGTCAACATATATCAGACAATTAAAAAATTATGAAATAAAAATTGTTACTAATGTTTTTTGGAATTAAAATTATCTGTTATATTTGCAGCCTGAAAAATATTATTAGTAAACAGTTGTAAAATAAAAACTATTTAAAATGACAAAAGCAGACATCGTAAACGAGATTTCAAAACACACTGGAATCGAAAAAGTAACTGTTCAGAAAACAGTAGAATCATTCATGGATACCTTAAAAGGTTCAATGGTAAAAGGAAATAATGTATATTTAAGAGGTTTTGGTAGCTTCATTATTAAAAAGAGAGCTAAAAAAACAGCTAGAAATATTTCTAAGAATACAACTATTATTATTCCAGAACATTTTATTCCTGCTTTTAAGCCTGCTAAATCTTTTTCAAGTAAAGTAAAATCTAGTATTAAGAAATAATCAGTATTACTGAAAATTTGTTATGCCAAGCGGAAAAAAGAGAAAAAGACATAAAATGTCTACTCATAAGCGTAAAAAACGCTTAAGAAAAAATAGACACAAGAAGAAAATTCGTTAGTAATTACTTGTGTTTGTTAGATTAATATAATAAACCTATAGTACTTTTGTTCTATAGGTTTATTGTATTTATATTCGTTAGTATTTATAAAAAATAGGATGTGACTAGAGAACTGGTATTAAACGTTACTTCAAATGAGATATCGATTGCACTTTTAGAAGATAAGCAACTCGTTGAATTAAATAAAGAAAAAAATAATTTACGCTTTTCGGTCGGTGATATTTATCTTGGCCGTGTAAAGCGTATTATGACTGGGCTAAATGCAGTTTTTGTAGATGTAGGTTATCACAGAGATGCATTTTTACATTATTTAGATTTAGGTCCACAAGTAATCACACTTCAGAAATATGTGAATCAGGCTTTAACAAGTCCCGAACCTCATACTTCTTTACATACATTTAAAACGGGTGAGGATATTGACAAGAATGGAAAAATTGGAAATATATTAAAATCCGGTCAATATATTCTTGTGCAAGTTGCTAAGGAACCTATCTCAACAAAGGGCCCAAGATTAACATCAGAAATTTCAATAGCAGGAAGAAATCTTGTTTTAATTCCTTTTTCAAATAAGGTTTCTGTATCACAAAAGATAGATTCTGCTGATGAAAAACACAGATTAAAAAAGCTAATTCAAGGCATAAAACCAAATAATTACGGAGTTATTGTGCGTACTGTTGCGCAAGGAAAAAAATTATCAGAACTTGATATTGAACTTCGTGAATTAATTACAAAATGGGAGAGTGCATTTAAAAATATTAAAGAAGTTCAGCCACCAAAATTAATTATTGGTGAAATTGACAGAACTTCTGCAATTCTTCGTGATATGTTAAACTCATCGTTTAGCAATATTCACATTAACGAAGAAACACTATTTACTCAGGTTAAAGATTACATTAAAAGTATAGAACCTGAAAAAGAAAAAATTGTAAAATATTATTCGGGTACCAAACCGATTTTCGAGCATTTTAGCATAGAGAAACAGATAAAATCACTTTTTGGTAAAACGGTTTCAATGAAATCAGGTATTTACCTTATTTTAGAACATACCGAAGCACTTCATGTAATCGATGTTAACAGTGGTAATAGATCTGTAAGCGAACAAGACCAGGAACGAAATGCTCTTGAAGTTAATATGCTTTCTGCTGATGAAATAGCACGGCAATTAAGATTACGTGATATTGGTGGGATCATTGTTATTGATTTTATAGATATGCACGATTCTGAAAATCGTCAGAAAGTTTTTGAGCATTTAAAAACTTTGATGGAGAAAGATCATGCAAAACATCATATACTTCCATTAAGTAAATTTGGGTTAATGCAAATTACCCGTCAGCGTGTTAGGCCCGAAACAAATATTGTAACAATAGAAAAATGTCCTACATGTAATGGCTCTGGTGAAATAGCTCCATCTGTTGTTTTCGTTGATCAACTTGAAAGCAATATTGAGTACCTTGTTAAGAAAATTTCAAATAAAGTAATTGTTTTAAAAACGCACCCTTTTGTTTCTGCCTTTTTAAGAAAGGGTTTATTTTCTCAACGTTTTAAATGGAGCGCTGGCTACAAAAGAATAATTAAAATTAAATCAGATCCTTCTTATACCTTTTTAGAGTATCATTTCTTTGAGTCAGGTGGTGAAGAGATAGAGTTATAACAAAATAAAAAAAAGCGTTAAGAAAATTTCTTAACGCTTTTTTTATGAAAGAATATTTTACTTTGTTATAATGAGTTTTTGTTTTAGTGTTGTTTCGTTATCATTGATAATTATACCATAAAGACCAGCTGCAAATTCGTTAGTGTTAATAATGTAATTTCCTTTTGCAGATTCGGAAACTAATATATTGCCATTTCTTAATGAACGACCTGTAATATCAAAGATACTATAATTGTAGGAAATTCCAGGAATTCCATTAAAAGAGATTTGAATTTGTTGATTTGAATTATCGTTATAAACGTTTAAATTATTTAATGTTAAGTCAGATATTGGTTTAACGATTTTTACATCTGAAAAACTAACCTTACCATCAAAGTCAGTTTGTTTTAATTGATAATAGGTAGTTTGTGTTATTGGTTCGTTATCAATTATTGAATATGAAAGTGGAATATTTGAATTTCCAGCTCCATCAACCTTTACTACTGTTTTGTATATGTTTGCATCATAAGATTTAAGTACGGTAAAATAGTCATTATTATGCTCTGAAGCAGTTGACCATTTTATGTGAGCCATTTTATTTTCTAATTCAGCAGTAAACGAAGTAAGTTCTATTGGAACAGGAAGTAATAAGCATGAAGTTGATCCAAAATTATCTATAAAAGGAGTTTGACTAGTATAGCTACAATTAATAGGCTCCCACATATAATGTAAAACATAAGAAGTTGTACAACCTACATTTGCAACTGTTAGTATTTCGTCTAAGTTACCTGAAGTTAAGCATGTTGTGCCTGTTGCATCATATATCTGCCAAATTAACCAATCAGTATTCCCTGCACCGCAAGTGCTTGAAATACAGTTTTGGAAAGAGATGTCGTTAGCCAGAGTTGCCCCAGTTGAAAAACTATAGTAAGCATCACTTACTAAATTTTGGGAATTACCTGCTCCAGTGACCATTGAATAGGCAGGGCAACTTCCAGTAGAGCATGTTAGAGCTGGATCAGCAGTTGGACTATCAATATAACAACCTACAGTAGGGCTTGTAGGTAATTGAGTAGAAACATTTGAGATATTCCCAGCTGGTGCGGAATTGCTAACTAAAATATTAAATGTTGCTGCTGATCCACAACTTGTACCATTCATAATTGAAATATGATAAACTGTTCCAATAATAGTATTCAATTGGAATATTGTATTGTTTAGGTTTGATATTTGTCCATCTCCATAACTAGAACTCTGGCAACTCTCCATACCGCAAAAATTATTACTTGGGGGTAAAGTTGAATTTGACCATATAGCTGAATTTACATAGCAACTTCCACCAGAAGTATTAATCACTTCAACAAAAGTAGTTGTTGCAGTAGCAGTAAATTTATACCAAATTGATTGAATTGGACTATTTATAGCACAAGCAGTATTTTCACCGCTTTCTATACTTGAACAGGATGTTGTTTGTCCAGAAAGTGTTGTGCCTAAAGTTAAATTAGTCGCATTAGAAAAATTATCATTAGCCGGAGGGCTTCCACCAGCAGTATATGTAGCGTTTATGCTGAAAGTACCTAATGTTCCCTCGTCGTTCCAAACCATTATAAAGTATTTTGTACTTGGTTGTAAGCATGTTAATGATACTGTTGGATTACCATTTAAACGTGAGGCATCACCTTGGGAATTACAACCAATCTCTACTAAATTACCACAATTGCCTGTATATACCGAAACGCCAGCATATGCAATAGTTCCCTTAGTGACTGTTACATTTAAAGTGCCGACATATGCTGGAGTGGTAAAAGAATACCAAACAGTAGCATTACTAAGCCCCCAAACTGGATTAGGATTAGTAAGCCACAAGTAACCCCTACAGCTTGGAAGTGGATCATCAGGTGCAACTGCTGCATTTATATTAGTTTGACCTACAAGATTAACACCATTAGAAAGAGGGGTCGCATTTGTGCAACAATCATTAGCCACAGCTCCACCACCTGCAGTATATGTAGCAGTAATATTAAAGGTACCCGGAGAGCCAAAATCAGTCCAAACCATTATGTAATATGTAGTAGATTGTGCTAAGCAACTGATAGTAATAGAAGGGCTTCCGCCAGAAGTGTAAGGGGAGTTACAACCTATCTCCGTAAAAGCGCCACAATATCCTTCAAAGATTGAAATAGCCGAGTAAGTCATTGAGCCAGGAGTTAAAGTAACATTTAAAGTACCCATAGAAGCAGGGGTAGTAAAAGTATACCAAACTGTATTTCTAGCAATTACATTTACACACCATGGAGAAGGGTCAGATGCTGAAATTGACGCATTTGTTGTTGTTCCAGCAGTAGATACAGCATTTGATAAAGAAATGGGGTTAGGACAATTATCATTTGTTGGTGGAGTAACCGAATATATACAAATATTGCCATTCGTGATTCCCATGTTGCTGTTATATCTCTGTATTCTAATCCTATATGTAGTTCCAATAACAGTTGAGTAATTTATAGTTTCAGGAACCCCTGCTAAACCAAAGTCAGCACAAGTTAATAAAAAGCCACATGCACTATATAAATGTATTATAATATCTTGGGTTGCAGAAACTGTAATTGTAGTTGAATTTCCAGTTGCAACAAATGAATACCATCCATCATCTCTTGCACCACTATTACAGCTAAACGGATCAACATCATTAGTAAATGAACCGCTAGGCATAGAAAAAGTATTATTAATACATGATGCAGTTACTGGAAGTAAAGCAGCACCTCCACAAAAGTCATTAGGTTGAATTTGTCCCCAAGAATTATTACTAATAATAAATAATATAGCAATTAGTATTTGCTTCATAAATATACTTTTTAGCGAATTGTCTATTATTGTATTGATTTAATTTTAATTTTAATACTATCTTCATTATATAAAATTAAACTTGAACGATAATAATTTCCAGAAGGTGCTATAATATCATTTTTATTAATTTCAAAGTCAGATATTTCATTTTTTTCTATAATATATCTAGAAAAGCTATGTTTATTAAATATTTGTAAAGTGTCTTTTTTTATGGCACTTACATTAATGTTGTTTTCGGAATACTTCTTCAATTTTATTAAACTGCTTTGTTGGGCAAAACAAGAATTACCAATAAAAGCTAAAACAAATACTAATATGAAAATTCTCATAAAGTAATATTTAAATTTAGTGTAAACTACACTATAAAGTTCATTAATTATCAAATATAAAACAGCTAGAATTAAAAGTCAAATTTTTTTGTGACTATTTGACGAAAATTTGACGAAACATAGTAATTTGTCCTATTAAAATAATAGGTGAATAACCTAATTCGGTTTAGGTGATTGTGCTTTAGCGTTTTTAGTAAGTTACAACAATTGGTTTACTAATATTTTTTGTGTCGGTTTGCATTACCAAATAATATATGCCAAATGCTAAATTATAATCGATAATTCTAACTGTTTGCTGCGAATCAGTAATTGTAATAGTTTTATTTGTAATTATCTGTCCTAAAACATTAGTGAGTTTTAATTGATATGATTTTCCTGAAATTCCCTGTATAATTGCATCTATATATTGATTTGAAGGTGATAAAGGAAGTATGTCTTCATTATCGTTATCTGATTTGCAATTAGTCATTATAATTTCAGAATATGAGCTTATCCCATCAATATCATATTGTTTTAACCGATAGAAATTAGTTCCATTAAAAGGCATATAATCTACCGAATTGTAATTTTGAATAGAAGAGCTGTTACCATTAGAGTTTAGTTGGGTTAAAGAAGCGAAATTTATGCCATCTTGGCTCTTTTCGATCAAGAAGTAATCGTTGTTATATTCACTTGCAGTTTGCCATGATATGTTATTAACGTTGTTATCACATTCTGCTTTAAAATTGATTAGTTCAACTGGCAATGGATATTTAGTGCTACCAAGTGTGATTTTAATAATCCCTCCAACTGCATTATTTACAGTTGTAGATGAAACAAAATCTGCTCCTGTATTTGGTGTGCTAGTTCGTGGTTCCCAAAATGTAGGCCCACCATAATTTACTCTTTGATACATTTGTAAGTTTGCTTCTGGATGACCGTTTAATTCAGGGTTTCCTGAACCATTATCCCAATAATAAAAATTATTTATTGTAAGGGCAGTCATTATAGTTGGTTGAATGTCGTAATATCTAAAAACGCTTGAGTTTCCAGTAAATGAGCCTGATCCTGGCTGACGAAGATGCCCACGAGTGATAATAGTATTTCCTAATGCAACAGTAGGTGTAAAGTTTAATCCTAATCCTGCAACATTGCCAGTTGGGTCAGTACGAATTGCTGTAATTGTTCCAGTTCCTAAACCATCTACTCCACCGCCATCAGTTCCTTTTAGTCTGTTAATCAATGTTTCTCCGGATAAAGTACCCGAAGAAGCTAAGTCAATGGAGTAATCTTTTAAATCTATGCTGCCTTGTGTTATTGTTAAATTTCCTAATGTGCTTATATTTCTTCCTAATACTATTCCCCCTCCGGTATTATTTACATTTATATTTGAAAATAATGTTGTGTTTGTTCCTTGTATAGTTTGTAAAGCATTACCTACAAAATCAACAGTGCTTCCAGTTACACAATTTACAGTTCCGTTATTTGTCCAATTACCGTTTGCAGCTATAACAACGTGACCAGATTCTATACGAAATTGGCCGGCATTAATTATAAGGCCTTGGGAAAACCCTATAAAAGGGATGAATATTAAAAAGTAAATAAACTTATATGTTGAAATAATATTCATTAATTATTTTGAAGATTTTAATGGTTCTGCTTTATTAATTTTGTAGCCATATACTATTTCATCTGCAGGCCAGTTGAATATTTTGTTAGGATTTGGTTGATTTTTGGCTTTTGCTTTTATAGGCTCATTATTAGGTTTTAGACCCAAAGGACCAGGTGCTTGCAGAAACCTTCCCTCTCCATAATTTGTTTTTGGTTTCACAATTATTTGATAATAGAGTTTGCCAGAGTGTTCTCCGCCATTTAGTTCTACTAAATCAAAACTTGTTGATGTTTGGTTCATTACGGTTACTCCATTAAAATATAGCAAATTAACCGGTGTACAAAAAACCCTAATTGGGTTAGAGTCATTTACGAAAATTATATCTTTTAAAATAGGATCAAGGTCAACATGGGCCTTTCCGTTAATAATATCTACAGTGCCATAATCCTGATACCAATATTCTGGACTTTCTGGGCAGGTTAATGTAATTCTTCCGTGATTTTCTGTTGGAATTATTTCACTTACAGAATTAGTCCCTATTATTTTCCTGGCCGTACCTCCAACTGTGCTTCCTACATATGCATATGCTTGTGAAGTTCCAGCATAATTGAAGGCAGCAAAATAACCTCCTGCTCTAGTTGCATTATTGCAATATGTTACAGCGGTAATTCCAAAAGCATCTTCGTTTTGTGAATTAGCCACACCATATATTCCAGTTGTGTAGCCTGGGTTTCCTGTAGTTGTTCCTCTATTTGAATATGATTGAATTGCGTTATGCCAACCACCAAGAGCTGAATTTGTGACATTTAGCTCACTATATAAACCGCAAGGATTATAATTAGCTGTGGCGTTATCGACTTTGTTAAAACTGGCAATCCAAACATTTGAAAAATTAATATTAGCAGCAATAGAAGCAATTCCTGTTGTTCTGAAAAATCCGGCAGTTCTATTTGGATCATCAACTACGCCGTATACGGCTGCTCCATCAATACTTAGAGTACCTGAAGTGTAATTCCCGTTATAACCCAGATACCCGTATGTTTGATTTCCTGCTACATCTGAAAATCCAACAATAGCCGCAGTTGTAGCAGCTACTGATTGTGTTCTTGCATAAATTGCATATTGGCTAGTAGAGCCATCGTACCAAATGCCATATGTTTGTCCAGCGTCATATACTCTAATTGTAGCATTTGAAATAGGTTGAATATATGGCATAGTTGCTGGTCTTATCCACCACTCAGTATTAGCTGGAGCAGCAGATAGTCTGGCCCATACAGTACCATCATAATAATAATATCCAGAAGATAAGTTGGTTTGATATATAATTAAACCAGTTGCAGGAGCAACAATTGCGAGGCGATTAACATCAGTCATACGGGGAATTAACAAACCACTTGTAGTAGATGTTATTTCTAGCATTGATGAAGCGTCAGGTGCGTTTCCTGTAGTATTTATTGCTACTTGTGTAAATGCAGCTAGATTAATTAGCAAAAACAATAATACAGTTAAAAATTTAGAAGTAACCATTTGGTAAAATTTTTGAATGCAATTCAAATTTACGAAACTAAAAACAAAATATAAAATGATTTATAAGCAGGTGGAATACTTGTACGGCAAGAGTATCACTTACATTAACGCTATTGTTTACTTTAAAGTAAAATCGCAATAAATTTTATTAAAATAAATTATTACAATAAGGAACAAGAAATCCATGTAATTAGATAGCATTTAGTTACGATGAAAATAACGGATGGTGCCTTGATGATTAGTCATTAAATAATTTGTTTTACATGAAAAATTATTCAACTAACTTAAAATTATTTGCAATTTATTAAAAAATTATTGACGAAAGTAAAAATAGAAAATATTCTTAAAAAGACATTTAATATCAATTTTAATGAGGTTGTAATTTTATTAGCAAATTTAAAATTAATGTTTAAAAGATAAAATAAGGAAAATTAATACAGTTATTAAATTAATTGTTATTTGTTATATTTATTGAAAGTGGTTTTGGTTTGTGAATTAGTATTGCTTGGTGCTTAATTAACACTAATTGAGTGTTTTGAATGTTATTTGTAATGTTGCTTCGTGTAAAATTAGAAGTGACATTATTTAATGAATCGGCATTATTTATTATTTTGTAATTAATGTTATTTTTTAAAATATTTTTTTGGTTTAATTTCTGTATAAAAGGTGATTGTTTTTCTTTAATGTTTAAATTATTTCTATTAATAGGAATTGTTTTTTTGAAATCAAAAACATTTAATGTGTCTATTGTAGCGATTTGGTTTAGATTACTTAAAGCTAAATTCTGGTTAGTTTTATTTTTTTTAAATTCTTTTGGTATGTATGTGCAAGTTGTTGCTGATTTTTTATTTGAATAATTTTTATTAATAAATAAATTTTGAATAGGTGTTGATTTTATAATTGAATAGTTAACTTCATTTTGTTTTTGTGAAAAACAAAATGAAACGAAAAGGAGTTTTATTAATACTAAAAAAATGATTCTCATTATCTGAAATTGTTTTTATGAATTCCAAGAAATTAATATCCATCTTGCAAGGTAAGCGCTATAAATAAAAATAGCTGTACATGCTGTTGATGAAGTTAAATTAACACCTGTATTCGTTATAATGCGGTTTTCGGGCAATGAGTAAGTATTTTGATGAGCTATAACAAGATTAAAAGCTGACGTATGATTTAATATTAACATTCTTCCATCGTATCCCCCTCTGATTCCAGTAAGCGTAATAGGTCCTCCAGCTCCTGCGGTAGTTATGAAGCTAGCATCGTTTATTGCTGCATTATCCCAATAACCCCCACTACCACCAAAATTAACTGTATATTCGCTTACCCCAACTGCAGTTTGAGAATATAAGCCAAAGTTAAAACTACCCCCAGAAGCAATTCCTTCTACTCCCATATTAACACTCCCTTCTATTCCAGATGCTGAACCAGATACTCCGGTATTTTTATTTGTTGAAGTTGTACTTGTGGCTTCTCCCATAACACCAATAGCATCTTGAGTTCCTCCAATACCAGAAAATAAACCACCTACAGTTAATCCAGTATTATTTGAACCTGTATAAGTAGAATAACCTTGAACTCCCATTTGATAATCTGCAACATCTACAGTTGTTGTCATTTCTCCATATACAGCTGGGCGACCAGCATAACTAGAGTTTAAATGAAAACCTTTAAAATATCCAGGTATCCATACGTTGGAGTATCCAATTGTTGCCGCAACTGTTGAAGCTCCAGTTGTTCTAAAAAAGCCTGCAGCTCTACCTGGGTCATCAACTACGCCATAAACTCCAGACCCGTCTATACTTAACCCGCCGTCAGAATAATTACCATTAAAACCTAAGTAGCCATATGTTTGGTAGCCTAATACGTTTGAAAATCCTGCTACAGCAGCTGTTGGTGAAGTTGCAGAAGAAGTTTGAAGCCATGCACCATATTGATTCGTATTACCGTCATAATAAATGCCATAGGTTTGCCCAGCATCATAAACTCTAACATTTGCATTTGAAATTGGCTGAATATAACTTGCAGCAACGGGCCTAATCCACCATTCTGTTCCAGCAGGGGCAGCAGAAAGTTGTGTCCATGATGTTCCATTATAAAACCAAAAACCAATAGATAAATTTGTCTGATAAACTAAAAGCCCTGTAGAAGGTGTGATTATAGCTGTACGTTCAGCTTGAGTCATGCGTGGTATTAATAATCCTTTTGTAGTTGAAGTAATGTCAAGCATTGACGAAGTTGCCGGAGCATTGCCAGAAGTATTTATTGCTACTTGAGAGAAAGAATTAATAGCCAATAAAAAAAATATTATTAAGCTTAATATTTTTTTTAGTTTCATGAGAAGTTCTTTTTTAATTTTCGGCTATTATAATTTTCAATCATCTTATAATAGTACTTGCTAAAAGTAAACAACATTAATCCTAATATCAATAGAATAAAACTGTATATTTATACAGGTAAATTACCTACGTGTTTTATTAATTGCCTATTTGTAAATTTTGAAATTTGAAGTCTTTTTAGAATTTAGTTTTTGCAATTTCAGAAGTGGATCTAAATAAATTTTATTTCTGGATTAAGAAAAGGTAAAGTAAATTAATAAATCACACACATATAGGTCGTTCTAAGTTTTTTGGTTTTTTTAAGATTATGCTTTAACTATTTATTTTATCTTTGCATAGATTAAGGTAAAAGGATTTAGTCCCGACTATTCATGAAGATTTAAAAATCGTTATATGAAAAATGTATTTTTTTCTTTGATTACTTTTTCGTTATTCTTGTATTTTATAACAAATAGTAATATTGCTAATTCCCAGAATATCCAAAAACATGTTTCATGGAAATTCTCAGTAAAAAAAGTTTCAGTTTCAGAGGTTGAACTAGTTTTTAAGGGAACAGCAGAAAAAGATTGGCATTATTATACTTTAAAAGATGAGTTAAATCCGTTTACATTAACATTTGATAAGTCAATAGATTTTAAACCTATTGGTAAAATAACTGAATCGCCAGCACCAAAAAAGGAATATGATTCCTTAATGGAAGCAAATCGGTCGTTTTATGAAAAAGTTGGCACTTTTACTCAACGAATAAAAATTCTTTCTAATAAACCTTTTACTGCAAAAGGAACTATTGAATATCAGGCTTGTTTATTAGATGGTATGTGCGTAATGGAAAGTCCTGATTTTAGTTTTAATATAGAACCAGATCCATCGTTAGTTATAAATAAAGATTCCGTATTAGCTGATTCTTTGCAAAATGTTGCAAAATTGAATTCTGATTCATTAATTGCTCAGAATGCGGATACAGTTGGAGTTCCTGTTAATACCACAGTTCCTGGAATGTCAGATTCATTATGGGTATTATTTTTCTTTTCTTTTTTAGCTGGCTTAGCTGCTATTCTTACACCTTGTGTTTTTCCTATGATTCCAATGACGGTTTCTTTCTTCATGCATAATTCTGATAATAAAAGAAAAGCTAGATTTCAAGCATTGGTTTATGGATTATCAATAATTCTTATTTATACAGTTATTGGGACTGTTGTTGCAATAACATTAGGTGCGAATTTTGCAAATTTCTTAAGTACTCATTGGCTTCCTAATATATTCTTTTTTTTGATATTTGTTATTTTTGCTGCTTCATTCTTTGGAATGTTTGAAATTACGCTTCCTTCATGGATGGTAAATAAGGCAGATAGTAAATCTGAAAAAGGTGGAATATTAGGGTCTTTCTTTATGGCATTTACTTTAGTTCTGGTTTCATTTTCATGTACTGGTCCAATTGTAGGCGCTATTTTAGTTAAATCAGCAGGCGGACAATTATTAGAACCTATTGTTGGTATGTTTGGATTTTCTCTTGCATTTGCTTTACCATTTGCGACTTTTGCTTTTTTCCCATCATTGTTAAATAGCTTACCAAAATCTGGTGGCTGGCTTAACTCTGTAAAAGTTGTTTTAGGATTTTTAGAACTTGCTTTAGGTTTAAAATTTTTAAGTATTGCCGATCAGACCTACCATTGGGGAATATTAGACAGAGAAGTTTATCTTGCTTTATGGATTATCATATTTGCATTAATGGGATTATATTTATTAGGAAAATTAAAATTTGCTCATGATAGCGATTTAAAATATGTCGGAGTTCCGCGATTAATGTTATCAATAATTACATTTTCCTTTGTTATATATATGATTCCTGGAATGTTTGGTGCTCCTTTAAAATTATTATCAGGTTATATGCCTCCTCAATCAAGCCTTGATTTTGATTTTTCACGTTTAATCAGAGAAAATGCTGGTTCGGGCGGTGGATCTTCAGAAGAATCAAAGCTATGTGAAAAACCAAAGTATGCCGATTTTCTTCATCTTCCTCACGGACTAGAAGGATATTTTCAATATGAACAAGGATTAGCTTGTGCAAAAAAACTTAATAAGCCAATTTTTGTTGATTATACAGGCCATGGTTGTGTTAATTGCAGAGAAATGGAAGCAAATGTGTGGTCAGATCCAAGAGTTCTAAAAAAATTAAAAGAAGATTTTGTAATTATTGCTATGTATGTTGACGATAAAACCGAGTTACCAGAAAATGAATGGATAACTTCTAAGTATGATGGAAAAGTAAAATCAAGCATAGGAAAGAAAAATGCTGATATTCAAATTTCAAAGTATGGTGTTAACGCACAACCATATTATGTTTTACTTGATTCTAAAGGCGAAATTCTTGTTTCGCCCAGAGCGTATGATTTAAATGTTGATGCTTTTATTCAGTTTTTGGATAATGGTTTGGCAGAGTTCAAAAAAAGATCGGAAAAGAAATAGTTTAAAGTGAAATATACATTAGCTGAAAGCGTGGACGCTTTCGGCTAATAATATATCAAGCGTCCTCGCTTATTGAATTTTTTAAGCTAAATCAATGATTTTTTTAAAATAGAAAATTTATTATATCCCATTTTATTTTTTTTGAAATTTATAAAAATTTCATACTTTTAACTATTCAAATAACTAGATTTAATTAAAATAAAAACCTATGATTAATTTTAAACGGCCTTTATTAAACGTATTGTTTACGTTTTTAATCTTATTAGCTGTAAATTATGCATACGCCAG
>CAIQJL010000197.1 GCA_903872185.1 uncultured Bacteroidota bacterium
AACAGAAAAAGACCCCCATTTCTGAGAGTCTTTGTCTAAACTTAACAAACACAACTTTCGTTTTGTCTTGCTGCCATTGTTGGAGTTATCTCCATAACTGTTCGGAACATTTAAGAAGAGTTATTTTTTATTATTTCATCTAATTTGTCAGGGTCTCCTCCACAAATCAGAATAAGATCTTTTACGATTTCTTTTTCGAGTTCTTGTGAAAATGTTTGTTTAACAATTTTAAATCCTTTAAGTCGATTTATTTTTTTATATGCAAGAATAAGAATAGCTGCTATCATTGTAATATAAAGGATTACTTTAATCCCATTTTCGCTTCGATTTATTAAATGACTAAAATTAAGATGTTGCTTAATAAATTTAAAAAAAAGCTCAATGTCCCATCTTCTTTTATAGTACTCTGTAATCTCTTCTGCATTTGCATTGTTGATATTTGTTATGAAAACCAGTCTTTCATCGTCTTCTATTCGAAATGCTTCAATTCGTCTTATTTTGAATTTTGATTTTCCTTCTGTTCTATACAAGTAGCCCCAACTATCGCTAATAATAACTAGAGTATCTGTTCTTAACGACTGTGTTAATGAGTTGGATGTAATTTGTTTGTACTTAGCGGTAGCATTTATTCTTGTAACAAAATTTATTGAATTCTCGGTTAATTCATCAAATGTTTTTCGAGATGTTATACCTCTATCAAATACACGTATTAATTCTTTCTCTTGTGCACTATGTTTATATATACTTTCTTTTAATGCGACATTTTCACTATTATATTTTTTATCTGAATAAAAATTTACAAACTCAGGAATATCAGAATAACCAAAAGTAAATTTTAATTGATTTAAATGACTATTATCTCCTCCTAAACAATATCCAACATCTAGAAGCAAAGTTGATAAACTAACAATTGTAGAATCAAATCGAATTATATCATTATAATCTTTGCCTAATACGTTTTTATATGATGAAACACAAGTTAAATATAATTTTTCAAAATAATCTACATTAATAACACTTAACCGTTCACTAATTGAGCTATAACGAACTTTAGAATGTTTGCTGTTTGAATTTAATGCCTGAAAAACAAGAGATTCGTAAGCGGATTCGATTGATCTTAAACTGTTTTCTTTATGACTTATAATACAATGTAGAAGTAATTTAAATACAACTTCTCCTTGAAGTTTTTTTGAATAGTAATTTACTTGAGTTTCAATTGCTAAATCTTCCAATATAGAAGATGGTATTAATGTCAGGATTTCTTTTACATTCATCCTGCTAAACTCATAAAAACAACTAATGAAAAATCAATGATTAGATTTTTTTATAAAAAATCAATTGTTAATTTCTTCCGAACAGTTATGGAGTTATCTCCAACAATAAGCAGCTAAACATTAAAGTACCACAGAGTCTCCTGTAAGGGACTCTGTGCATTTCCAATCTCAGAGTACTTTATAAATTCACCAAATGGCGCAAGTTTGTAACTTGTGACGGAAAACACACAACATTAAGTAGATCCTGCTGTTCTCGATAGGCTCTTTTGCTTTTATATAAATTCAGTATTCTTGTGT
>CAIQJL010000198.1 GCA_903872185.1 uncultured Bacteroidota bacterium
AACTCTCAGTCTTCGAGTGCCTCAGACTGACGACCTGCTATAGTCATCCTGAGGCTCTCGAAGGATGATTATATGTGCCCGGTCTTCGGGTGCTTTAGCCTGACTTTTGAAAAAGTACTTAGAGTGCCTTAATTACTTAAATTGCCTTAAGTTAAAATCAACAAAAAATTAATTAAAGAACTGTCACCTTTAGGCAATAGAAGGGAGAGTTATAAACTCTCAGTCTTCGAGTGTCTCAGCCTGACGATATGGTATAGTCATCCTGAGCGTAGTCGAAGGACGACTATACTTTTGCACGTAGTTTTCTAACCATTTTACCAGCCTGCCACATTTCAGAGTTATTTATTTCTTCGAGTTCTTTGCTTAAATTTTCTCTATAATCATGCTTTGCATTACTTTCTATTACAATTTGTGCTTCATTACCATTTGCTACACTTTCGTATAGTTCATTAAACAAAGGAGTAACTGAATCTCTAAATTTGTTTTTCCAATCTAATGCACCACGCTGTGCAGTAGTTGAAGTGTTGGCATACATCCAGTCCATTCCATTTTCTGCTACTAACGGCATAAGGCTTTGTGTTAATTCTTCAACAGTTTCGTTAAATGCTTCAGAAGGAGAGTGCCCGTTTTTTCTAAGAACATTATATTGAGCTTCCATTATTCCGGCTAATGCTCCCATAAGAACACCTCTTTCACCTGTTAAATCGCTATAAACTTCTTTCTTAAAATCTGTTTCAAAAAGATAACCTGAACCAACTCCAATTCCAAGGGCAATTGCTTTGTCTTTGGCTTTTCCTGTATAGTCAAAGTAAATTGCATAGCTTGAATTTATTCCTTTTCCTTCAAGAAATAATCTTCGCACGCTTGTGCCCGAACCTTTAGGTGCTACAAGTATAACATCAATATTGTGTGGTGGAATAATATTAGTTCTGGATGAAAAAGTTACACCAAAACCATGCGAAAAATATAATGTTTTTCCTTCTGTTAAATTTGATTCAATAGTTTTCCAGTTTGAAATTTGTCCTGCATCAGAAAGTAAATACATTATTACTGTTGCTTTCTTAGCAGCTTCTTCAATTGAAAATAATGTTTCATTTTCTTTCCATCCATCTACTTTTGCTTTTTCCCAGCTTTTAGAATTATTTCTTTGTCCCACAATAACATTAAATCCATTATCTCTTAAATTTAATGCCTGTGCAGGCCCCTGAACGCCATAGCCAATAATAGCAATAGTTTCATTTTTCATTACTTCTAATGCTTTTGATATCGGAAATTCTTCACGTGTAACAACGTTCTCTTCAACGCCGCCAAAGTTCATTTTTGCCATATTTTATTATATTTATTGTTTATTAAATCGATAATTATTTTCAAGATCTTTCAGATATTCTGAAAGCTTTTTTATTGGTTTTGTAATTGCAACTCTACCTGAGCGAACAAATTCTAATAAGCCATATGGCTCAAGCTTGTCATACAAATCCTGAGTTTCGTTCATATGTCCGGTTTTTTCTATTACAATATATTCTTTTTCGAAAGTAAGAATTCTTGCATGATGTTCGCGTACTATCTTTTCAACTTCTTTACCTTTCATTAAAGCATCAGTAGATACTTTATATAATGCAATTTCCTGATGTATAATCTCATCTTCTTCATGTAAGAATGCTTTTAAAATATCAACCTGTTTCTCAAGTTGGTTTACCACTTTAATAGCTAATTCATAAGAAGATTTTAAAACTACAGTATATCTGTGAATACCTCTTATTTCGGACTCAGATGCAGTAATGCTTTCAATATTAAGATTACGCTTTGTAAATATTGTTGTAACTCTGTGCAGTAATCCCGGAACATTTTCGGTAAATATTGATATTGTATATAATCTGTTCATTGTGTTAATTTTATTCAAATAAAACATTAGAAACCGAAGTGCCCGAAGGCACCATTGGAAAAACATTAGCTTCCTGCTCTACAATAACTTCTAAAAGATAAGTAGTTTTTGAATTAAGCATTTCTTCAATTGCTGTTTCTAGGTTTTCACGATTAGTAACTTTTTTTGCAGGTATATTATAGGCTTTTGCTATTGTTGTAAAATCAGGATTTTCCATTTCGGTAAAAGAATACCTTCCTTTAAAGAACAATTCCTGCCACTGCCGTACCATTCCTAAAAAACTATTATTCAGAATAACAATTTTAACGGGTAATTTTGTTTGATAACAAATCCCCAATTCCTGCATAGTCATTTGAAAACCGCCATCACCAAGAAAAGCAATAACCTCTCGTTCCGGAGTTCCCAGCTTTGCTCCAAATGCAGCAGGTAAACCAAAACCCATTGTTCCGAGTCCTCCAGAAGTTACGAGGCTATTGTTTTTATTAAACTTATAATATCTGGCAGACAACATCTGGTGCTGACCAACATCTGTAACAACAACAGCTTCACCTTTTGTTTTTTCAGATATCATATGTATTACTTCACCCATATTTATTTTTTCTGTTGTTGGTGAAAATTGTTTTTTTATAACTTTATCAAATTCAATTTCATAGTCTCTGTAGAATTCTAATAACCAATAGTTGTATTTTTTGGTTTTAATTTCATTATTGAGAATTTGAAGAATTTCTTTAGCATCAGCGATTAATGCTACATCTACTAATACATTTTTATTTACCTCAGAAGCATCTATTTCAATATGAATAATTTTTGCCTGTTTTGCATATTGATTTAAATCACCTGTAACACGATCATCGAAACGCATTCCAATTGCTATTAGTAAATCGGCTTCATTAGTTTTTAAATTTGGTGCATAGTTTCCATGCATTCCAAGCATGCCAACATATAATTTATGATCCTGTGGAAATGAGGAAAGCCCAAGTAATGTAGAAGCAACAGGAATTCCCGATTTCTCAGCAAATTGCAATAATTCATTACAAGCTTCAGAAAGAATTACTCCATGTCCTGCCAATATCATTGGCTTCTTGGCATTATTTATTAGTTCGACAGCAGTTTTGATTGCATTTAAATCTGGCTTTGGATAAGGAAAATAGCTTCGCAATTTTGTGCATTTTTCATAAACAAATTCAGCACACCCAAGTTGTGCATCCTTTGTTATATTTACCAAAACTGGTCCGGGCCTTCCTGTATTTGCAGTGTAAAACGCTTTAGCAAGTACCTCAGAAATTTCTTCAGTTTTTGTAACCTGGTAATTCCATTTTGTTACAGGCATTGAAATACTAGTTATATCCTGCTCCTGAAAAGCGTCACTTCCTAATAATTTTGAATCAACCTGCCCAGTAATACAAACAATTGGTGTTGAATCTAACTGTGCATCAGCTAACCCTGTGATTAAATTTGTGGCACCTGGTCCTGAAGTAACAATACATACACCAGTTTTTCCTGAAGTTCTTGCATAACCCTGAGCAGCATGTACAGCACCTTGTTCATGACGTGCCATTATATGATTTATTTTTTCTTTATAATCAAATAATGCATCATAAACAGGCATAATTGCACCGCCAACATAACCAAAAAGTATATCAACACCCTCTTCAACTAATGATTTCATTACTGCTTCTGCACCAGTAATTACTTTCTTAGAAACTATTGTTTCATTTTCTATTAAAGTTGTTTCCATTTTGTTTTCTATATTATTCTTATAGCACCTTTATCAGCTGATGAAACATGTTTTGCGTAAATCTGTAATGATTTTGAAACATTTCTTTTTCTATTTGCTGGTAAAAATGAATTCTCTTTTTTTTCTTTTTCAAAATTCATTCTTTGCTCAATTTCATCATTGCTTAGTAAAAGATTGATACTTCGATTTAAAATATTAATTTCTATTTCATCTCCATTTTTAACAATAGCCAAAATGCCACCAGATGCAGCTTCTGGAGAAACATGTCCAATTGAAAGTCCTGATGTACCGCCTGAAAATCTTCCATCGGTTATTAATGCACATTTTTCACCTAGTCCTTTTGATTTTAAATAGGAGGTAGGATAAAGCATTTCCTGCATACCAGGTCCGCCACGAGGTCCTTCGTATCTTATTATAACTATATCTCCGGCTATCACTTTATCATTTAATATTCCATCACATGCTTCATCCTGAGAATCAAAAACTACAGCATTGCCTTTAAACTCCCATATAGATTTATTTACGCCCGCTGTTTTAACAATACATCCATCAGGAGCTAGATTACCAAAAAGAATTGCTAAACCACCTTCTTTGTGATATGCATTTTCGATATTTCTAACACATCCATTTTCTCTGTCATTATCTACTAAAACATTATAATTTTCCTGACTTCCTAATTTAGAATTACGATATCTACCAGGAGCGCTTAGCCAAAATTTATTTATTTCAGATTTTAATGAACTAAAACTATTTTCTTCAATTGCCTGAGATAAATTTAATCCATCTACTCTTTTAACTTCTGGGAAGATTAAACCAGCTTTTTTTAGTTCACTTAAAATTGCTAAAACACCACCTGCTTTATGAACATCTTCTATGTAGTATTTTGAGTTTGGTGAAACTTTGCATAAACAGGGAGTCTTTCTTGAAAGCTCATCAACATCTTTAATTGAAAATTCAACATCTGCTTCATTTGCAACTGCTAATAAATGCAAAATTGTATTTGACGATCCTCCCATTGCAATATCTAAAGTCATTGCATTTAAAAATGCTTGTCTATTAGCAATACTTCTTGGAAGAACAGTTTCGTCGCCATCTTGATAATATGCAAATGCAAGCTCAACTATTCTTTCTGCAGCATTTTCAAAAAGAGTTAATCTGTTTTTATGTGTTGCTAATAAAGTTCCATTTCCAGGAAGTGACAATCCCAAGGCTTCAGTCAAGCAATTCATTGAATTCGCAGTAAACATTCCTGAGCATGAACCACAGGTTGGACAAGCATTTTTTTCTACAGATAATAAATGTTCTTTAGAAACCGTTGGATTAGCGCCTAAAACCATTGCATCAACTAGATCATATTTATTCCCATCAATAAAACCTGCTTCCATTGGACCACCAGAAACAAATATTGTTGGAATATTAAGCCTCATTGCAGCCATCATCATTCCTGGAGTAATTTTATCACAATTACTAATGCAAATTAGCGCATCTGCCTTATGTGCATTACACATATATTCAACACTGTCAGCGATTATTTCTCTTGAGGGTAAAGAATATAACATTCCATCATGACCCATAGCTATTCCATCATCTATTGCTATGGTATTAAATTCAGCAGCAAAGCAACCTTTGCTTTCTATTATTTCTTTTACCATTTGTCCAACATTATGAAGATGTACATGTCCCGGAACAAATTGAGTAAATGAATTTGCTATTGCAATTAAAGGTTTTCCCATTTGATCATCCTTCATCCCATTGGCTCGCCATAAGCTTCTAGCTCCGGCCATTTTGTTTCCTTCAATTGTTATTGAGCTTCTTAATTTATTTTTCATTGATTTAATAAAATTAAAAAGCCTTTCTTCGGTGTGAAGAAAGGCTTTAAATTATTATAATAGCTTTCCTCACCCGTGGGGGATTTTAATAATGATAATATTAATGTTGATATTCATTTTCATAAAATTTGCTGTCATTTTTTTGACAGTGCAAATTTAAGTCAGATAAAATGGTATTCAAAATCAAAGAAAATTATATGAATAATCAAATAAAATTATATAATTGATATCCTGTGTTTTAAGTTATGGTCTTTGACTTTTTGAAAAACGGTATGTTTAGAATTGAAAGGTGAAAATATAAGTAAAAACACTTATTTGCTTTGTCGTTTTACCCAAATTGTTTACAGCTTGCCACAACAGAAGCCAATTTATCCCTTTTAACTTTATTAGTATATTTAAAATTAATTTCGATAGTAAATTTGTTAAAACCAAGTCAAAATTCCTTTAACATATTATTTTTATGAAAGCAAAAAGACTTAAATTACAAAGTTCTTTTAAACAGGTAAATGCAAAAGCATTTTTATTGAGTTTTTTATTATTTATTTCTATAATTCAAGCGAATGCGCAAATTACCATTGATAATACAAAAACAAATGCACAATTAGTTACTCAATTATTAGGGTCTGGAGTAAGTGCTTCAAATGTAGTATTTAGAGGAGTCAGAAATGTAAGTTCAAGGTATCAGAATGGTGCATTTACCACAGCAACTACAACATTAGCTCAAATGGGTTTTACTGGTGGTGTAGTATTATCAACAGGTAATACTTCAGACATTCCACTTACTTTAGGAACAAATCCAGGATCAGTTGGTCAAATGTCATATAATTATATTTCAGGAACTACTGGAGAAATAAGACAAAGCAATCCTGTAGCTGGCCAAGATGCTGATGCCGATAATTTAGTAAATGTAAATTATTATAATGCAGCAATTTTAGAATTTGATTTTATTCCGGTTGGAGATGCTGTTTCATTTCGTTATATTTTTGGTTCAGAAGAATATTCAGATCAAAGTGGAATAATAAACTATCAATGTTCATCTTATAACGATAAATTTGCTTTTTTAATAAGCGGTCCTGGAATAGTTGGAGGACAAGGATATACGAATGATGCAAGAAATATTGCAAGATTAAACAATGGAGCAGAAGTTGGAATTAATTCTGTTAATGGCGGAGTAGTTGGATCTAGCGGTGGGTCTCCATCAGCAGCGAATTGTGAAGCAGCATCACTTACTGCATGGGTACAAAATACACCAAGTCCAGAGTATCTCGGACATATAGACGGAACAGAGTTAAATGGAAATACAAGAATATTAACTGCTTCTCAATCAGGATTAACTCCAGGGCAAACTTATCATATTCGTTTACTTGTTACTGATGCAAATGACGGTGCTTATGATGCAGTTGTTTATATAGAAGCCGGAAGTTTTACAAGTCCAACAGCAACATTAACTACAACAGCAACTCCATCAACAATTTGTTCAGGAAACAGCACTTATGCAAAAACAGTTGTTGCAAGCGGAACAGCACCATATAATTACACTTGGAGTAACGGAGTAACTCATTTAAATAGCGTAAACCCAAGTGATTCAATTTTAGTTTCACCTGGATCAACAACAACTTATACAGTAACAGTAGTTGACAGTCACTTACCAGTTGCAACTACATCAGTTGGTAGTGTCACAGTATCAGTAACACCTTTACCAACAGCATCTATTTCTTATACTGGTTCACCTTTTTGTACATCAGTTTCACCAGTAAGTGTTAATTTAACTGGCACAAATGCATATACTAGCGGAACATATACTGCAAGCCCTGGGTTAACAATAAATGCTTCAAGTGGTTTAATAACTCCAGGCTCAAGTACTGCAGGTGGACCATATATTGTAACATATACTATTGCTGCATCAGGAGGATGTTCTGTTATTACTACAACTTCAAATGTTTCAATTTCCTCACCGGTAAGTCAAACTATTACTGGAGTTACTCAACTTTGTAATGGACTAACAAACACTTTTACAGTAAATCCTACTTCAGGTGGTACATGGACAAGTTCTTCTCCTGCAGTAGCGTCTGTTAATGCAACAACTGGATTGGTTACAGGATTAACCGCTGGTTCAACTACTATTTCATACAATGTTACAACTGGTGGTTGTGTAAATACTGCTACTCAAAATGTAACAATAACTTCACCCGTTACTCAATCTATTACTGGCACATCACAACTTTGTATAGGTGCTACAAATACTTATACAAATAGTCCAACTGCTGGTGGAACATGGTCAAGTTCAATACCTGTATTTGCAACAGTAAATTCTTCTGGTTTGGTAACAGGAATTGGATCAGGTACATCAGTAATTACATATAGTGTTACAACTACAGGAGGTTGTGTTAATACAGCGACACAAAACGTAACTATTTCAGCTCCTGTTTCCCAAACAATTACTGGAGCATCATTACTTTGTAATGGATTAAATAATAATTTTACTGTAAGTCCTACATCAGGAGGAATATGGTCAAGTTCAGCTACAGGAGTAGCAACAGTTAATTCATCAACTGGATTAGTTACTGGAGTTTCTGCTGGATCAACAAATATTATTTATACTGTTACAACTACAGGAGGATGTATTAATACAGCAACACAAAGTGTAACCATAACAAGTCCAGTTTCGCAAACAATTACAGGAGCAACTCAATTATGCGATGACGCTATTACAAATTATTCAATAAGTCCAACAACAGGTGGATTATGGTCAAGCGGAACAACTGGAGTAGCAACAATTAATTCAACCTCGGGACTAATTTTAGGAGTTTCATCAGGAACTTCTACTATTACATATTCCGTAACAACTTCTGGAGGCTGTGTAAATACTGCAACACAAACCTTAACTGTAAATCCATTACCAAATGTTACAGCAACGAGTAGTGTTACATTAAACTCTGTTTGTAATGGTGGCAATGTAACATTAACTGGAGGAGGAGCAAATTCATATAGCTGGTCAGGCGGAGTTACAAATGGAGTTTCATTTACTCCGTCAGGAACAAATACATATACTGTAATTGGTACTGATATTAATACCTGCCAGAATAATGCTCAAATTACTGTAACTGTAAATTCTTTACCAAATATTTCAATTTCAGGATTAATATTAGCAAATCCAACAGCATGTTTAGGAACGAATGGTCAAATTACTGGAATAACGGTAACAGGTGCACCAACAATTCAATATTCATGGAATGCTGGAGCTTCACAATTATCTTCTGATTTAATTGGAGTACCTGCTGGCGCATATACTTTAGTAGCAACAGATGGAAATGGATGTGTTTCTTCTGTAGGACCATATTCACTTTCAGATCCCGGAGCACCATCTGCACCAGTAATAAATATTTTAAGTGGACCTGTTTGCGAAGGAAGTCCATTTACATTATCAATAAACAATCCTAATGCATTAGCAACTTATTCATGGACTGGCCCATCTGGTTCATTAGGTACTGGAACATCGATTACGGTTTCAAATGCAGCTCTTGCAGACGCAGGCTCATATTCTACACAAACAACACTTGCAGGATGCACAGGTTCATCCAGTTCTACTGTTGTTTCAATTACTACTTTACCTGTTGCATCAATTTCATATTTTACACCATTTTGTTCTTCTAACACTAGCTCTCAACCAGTAAGTCAAGTTGGAACTGGCGGAGGAATTTTTTCTTCAAACAATGCTGGTTTAACATTAAATACATCAAACGGAGAGATAATTCCTTCAACTAGTACTGCAGGGACATATATTGTTACCTATACAATTGCTGCAGCTGGTGGATGTGCCACAGTTACTTCTAAAGACACTATCGAAGTTACAGCTTTGCCTACAGCAAATATTATTTATAACGGTTCACCATTTTGTTCAAATTTAACAGCAATTCAAAATGTTAATCTTACAGGAACAAGTGGCGGTTCATACTCATCATCAGCTGGTTTAACATTAAGTACAACAAATGGGGAAATTACTCTTAATTCAAGTACTGCCGGAAATTACAACGTTACATACACAATACTTGCAGCAGGTGGATGTCCTTTAGTATCTTCAACAACTGGTGTATCTATAACAACCCTGCCGTCAGCAAATATAAGTTATAACGGGCCATATTGTTCTTCTGAATTAACTGCACAATCAGTTAATTTAACTGGAAATAGTGGTGGTATATATACATCAACATCAGGTTTAGATATTAATGCAACAACAGGTTCAGTAAATCCAGGGTTAAGTACATCTGGAAATTATAATGTTATATATACAATTAGTTCATCTGGGGGTTGTCCTGCTGTAATAGCTAACTCAAATGTTATTATAACTGAATTACCAGTTGCAACAATATCTTATACTGGACCATATTGCTCTTCATTAGTAACTGCACAATCTGTGAACTTGGCTGGAAATAGTGGAGGAATATATTCTGCACTTGCCGGTCTAGATATTAATTCAACTTCAGGATCAATAAATCCTGGATTAAGTATAGCTGGTAATTACAATGTAACATATACAATAGCAGCCTCAGGAGGATGTCCAATAGTAAATGCTTTAACAAATGTTACAATAACTGAATTGCCGGTTGCCAGCATTTCATATACTGGATCACCATTTTGTACAAATAATAGTAATTTACAATTGGTGGTTTTTACTGGAACAACTGGAGGTATATATTCAACAACAACATCGGGTTTAAGTATTGATGTTAATTCAGGAGCAATAAACCCAATATCAAGTTCCGAAGGAAATTATACAATAATATATACAATTCCTGCTGCTGGAGGTTGCTCTGATGTTAATGCAAATACAAGTATTGAGATTGTAAAATCTGTTACTCCTACAACAGTATTTAATTATAATACACCGGTATGTTCTAATGGAACAAATCCAATTCCTTTGACAATTGCAAATTTTACAACAGGAGGAACTTATTCTTCTACTTCAGGATTAAGTATTGATGCAAATTCTGGAGTAATAAATTTAACAAATACTACTCCCGGAAATTATACTGTAACATATTCAATTGCGCCTTCAGGTTGTCTTTTAGCTGGTAGTAATATTTCAAATATAACAATTGACCAAACTATAATACCTGTAACTGGTTTTTCATATGAAATACCTGAATGTGTTGATGGTACTACACCAAATCCAGTAACTATAAGTGGGTTTACTATAGGTGGAACATATTCTTCATTACCTTTAGGGTTAACCATTGATGCAATTACTGGTGCAGTAAATTTATTGTCAAGTATAGAAGGAAACTATACTGTTACATATTCAATAGCTTCTAATGGGTGCTCGTTAGCCGGAAATAGTAACGATGATGTTATCATTAACAGAGAAGGATGTTTAAATATACCAACTGCTTTTTCGCCAAATAATGATGGAGTAAATGACACCTGGGAAATTGAACATATAAATTTATATGCAGAAGTCTCAATTGAGATATATAATCGTTGGGGGCAATTAATGTTTGAGTTTTCGGGTACCGGGGATAGTTATGCTACTCTTGATAATCAGTGGGATGGTAAATATGAAGGAAAAGATTTACCTATAAATTCATTTATTTTTATTGTTAACCTTCATAACGATAAGGAACCAATTCAAGGAATAGTAACAATAGTTAAATAAATAGTAATATGAAAACAATAATAATATCAATATTACTTATTTCAATAACGATAATAGGTAATTCTCAACAACAATCACTTTTTAGCCAATATTTATTTAACGGATTTTTAATAAACCCTGCAATTGCTGGAAGTGATTCTAAATCTCCAATTCAATTAACTGCCAGAGAACAATGGGCAGGGATTGACGGTGCTCCATCTACTCAAGCAATAAGTGGACATACTTCTTTAGGTTTAAAAGAATCAGTTGGAGTAGGAGGGTATTTATATAATGATTTGTTTGGACCAGTTAGTAGAGCAGGTATACATGGAGCTTTTGCATATCATATTAACATTTCTCCAAACACAAAACTTGCATTTGGTTTATCATTATCAGTATTTCAATATAAGATAAATGAAAATGGTTTAAATATTATTAATGCCAATGATGTTGCTATTACAGGTAAAACCGAAGCTGCATTAGCTCCTGATGCTAATTTTGGATTATATTTATATAACAATAAATATTTTGTTGGTTTATCATCAACTCAAATTTTGTCTTCAAAATTAAATTTAAATGATGCATATAATTTAAGTAATGTTACAAGACACTATTATTTTCTATCAGGATATAAATTTGAAATTAGTAAAAGTATTGATATAGAACCTTCGGTTCTTTTAAAACTAACTGAATACAATCCATTCCAAATAGATATTAATGCCAAAATATATTATCAAAAAAATTATTGGCTTGGATTTTCGTATAGGACAGATGATGCAATGGTTGTAATGTTAGGATTAAAACTTGATAGGTATAAAATAGGATATGCTTTTGATTATACTACTAGTAATCTGTCAAATTACACCTATGGTTCACATGAAATAATGCTAGGAATAGAATTAAGTAAACCTAAGAATTCTAGAAAAGTGTTGGATTAATAAAAATTAAAACTTATAACCAATAAATATTCTTAAATAACCAATTTGTGGTTTTGTAAATATATTATTGGCATGTTCATCGACAAGGCTTGCGTTTCCTATGTTAAAATCTGTGCCAATTGTTATCCCTTCGTATCTTACGTCAAAACCTAATGCGTATGGGAATCCTGCATAACCATTATTTCCGGTAGTGTCTTTTGTGTTATATAAATATGTAGGGCTTATTTGAGCAAAAATATCAAAACCTATTTCATCGCTTAATGCAGTCGTAAAATAAGGCCCAAATTTTAAAAGGCTTGCTTGTAATACCTGACATTGAGATTTAGTATCTACTTTTAAAGAAGAATAATTTATAGTTAACCAAGAAACTCTAATCCCCAGAACTGCATTATCTGACCAAAATGCCCTAAATAAATTTCCGACTTCTAAATTTGGTCCAACTCCAAATCTGTATTCTGTTTTATTTTCAAATCCCTTTTGAACAAAATAGTTTTTCGAATATAAGGAAGCTCCTGCATTAATAAAAAAACCATCATCTGTTACGTTTTTTATTCCTTTTTTATAACCCTTTTTTGGTTTTGAATGTTTTAGATTAAACAGACTACCTGCATTTATCTCAGGAATTGTTCTGTTAAAATCACTAATAGAATAGCCCGCATTTAATATAAATGCAGATAATACTAAAGTTAATATTTTCTTCATGCTATTATTTTATTAATTAAAAATTAAAAGAATAAATCAGTCTAATCTTTAATTTATGTTTATATAAATCTTCTTGTGTACTTTAAATGCTTCGTTGTATAAAGAAATAATATAAACAGCATTTGAAAATGAATTTATTTGAATATTGTTATTGTTTATTCCTTCCTGAGTTTCAATTACATTATTATATATATCACGACCCAAGATGTCTGTAACAGAAACATGAATCTTACCAGATAAATTTGTAAGAAAAGATAGAGTTATCTCATTATTAGAAGAATTATAGTAAGCATTACTAAATTCAAAACCAATATCATTACAAGAATTTAAAACAACTATTATTTCACTTTGAGAATATTTGCTATCAAAATCAACTTGTGTTAATCTATAAAAATTGTTTTTATTTGAAACATCAGAATCACTATAAATATAATTCTTTAAAGTATTAGAGTTACCATTTCCTTCAACTGTTCCAATTTGTGTAAAATTAATTCCATCTATTGACTTTTCAATTATAAAATAATCATTGTTTGTTTCAGATGCTGTTTGCCAAAATAATTCAATCTTATTTTTTAAACACATCCCTTTAAATGTTGTAAGTTCAATTGGAAGCACAATTGTAGAGCTACAATCACCAGACAAAATAATTTGAGGATTTGGTGTTGGTATAGATGATGGTAAGGTAGTATTTACCTTAATGACAGCAGGTGAATTAGAACAACCTGTTTGAATTGTGGGATTACCACAGTTAGTTAACTGAATTAAATCGGCATCTTTATTAAATATGGATTTAGCAGAAGATGAAAATGTTGTATTTGTAGCAAAAACATTTACGGTTTTAGACGAATTTTTATCAGCATATAAATCATCACCTTCAGCTCCAATATTACCAGAAAAGAAACAATTATTTAATGTTAAATTTATGTTGTCATCTAATGAATATAGTCCGATTGCAGCTCCCCTTAATGTACCTCCTGCTGAACCAAGGGTATTATTTGTGAACTTTGTTCGCGTATATGTAGCGGTTCCTCCTGTCATCCTAATTCCACCTCCATAAATTGGTGTAGCAGTTTGACCAGCCATATTAGCATCAATTATACAATCTGTAACATTTAACACTCCATTCCTTTGTGAAATAGCTCCACCATCAGATGCTTCATTATTATAAAATCTTGTGTTTGTTACATTTACGGTTGTTGTTGCATTACCATTATTTATTAATAATCCGCCTCCATCGTATGAATTAGTTTTATAATTATATGCTAAAATATAATCTTGTATATTTAAAGTAATACCATTTCCGTATGCTTGAATTCCGCCAGTATAGCTGCTACGCCATACATTACATAACCCACCACCTCCTTTTATTGTAACAGAAGTATTTGCCAAAACAACTATAGATGGATTTCCACCTGAACCTCCATTTGCTGATGTGATTACATTTTCAATTAATACACCTGTTGAACCACCACCAACTGTTATCACTTGCCCATTTATTGCTCCTGGTCCAGCAGTTCCTAAATCATAATATTTTTTTAAAGTCATATTTTTTAATACAACATTACTTGCTCCAATATACATGAAGTAATTATATCCACCACCTGCACCATTATTATCAAAAATAGTTAAGTTGCTACCAGCACCTTGAAAAGTAATGCCCGAAATGTAGAAATCAATTGTAGCATCAGTCATATAAGTTCCTGCATCTATCTTTATAATATCTCCTGATGTAAGAACATTAGTGCCAGATGGGCCATATGTATTTATTAAATTTTTAAGAGTTAATTTAGGAGTACTTGAAGATGTTCCATTATTTGTATTATTACCTACAGCCAAACAAAAAATATCACCAGAAATTGAGTTATCATTTACAAAATAATTAGTAGCGTCAACAATAAATACTGAAAATGATAATACAAAAAAAGTAAGTGTAAAGATTCCGTATCGAAAAAAAGTAAGTCTGTAATTTTGGGTGTCTTTCTTCATAAAATAGCTTTTTACGAAAATTTATTCTTTAAATTCACAAGCTAATGTACTAAGTAAAATACTTACGAATAAACTAAATGGGACAACAGGAAAAGTATAGGGATATACGTCAATTTAAGGGGTAAAAACACCTATTTAGGGGTAAAATGCAATATTGTTTTATTGCATCTTACAACTGATAATAATTTAATCACACTATCTAATTACAGTAACCGGTCCTGATTTTTCTCGTTTTATTCCTCTTGAATCTCTGTATATTACAAGCCAAGTGTAGGTTCCAACTGGTACTGGATTCATTGTGTTCTTTGCACAACCATTCCAGCTTCTTTCAATATCAGTTGAAGTAAATATTATTTCGCCCCAACGATCATAAATATTTAACAGAAAATTATCTTTATCTATACCAGTTCCGGTAACAAAGAAATTATCATTCACATTATCATTATCTGGCGAAAATGCAGTTGGAGCATATAACGTGTTTTCTTCTTCAATTTCTATAGGATAAATTACAGTATCTCGGCAACCCATATTTGAAATTGCAATTAACTGAACTGGCCATGAACCAGCACCAGAAAAACGATGTTCCGGATTTACCTGATTTGTTGAATCTCCATCTCCAAATGTCCACATATATGAATTTGCACCTGAAGTATGATTATTAAATTCAATAATTGGTTTTATTACAGTTGCAAATTCTGGAGTCCATGTAAACTGTGCATTTGGTTTTGGATAAACAGTTATCATATTTGTATTTTGCAATGTGGTTTTACATCCCCATATTGATGTAACGGTTAATGAAACTGTAAAAACTCCCGAGCTTGTATATGTGTGAACTGGGTTATGTGACAGAGAAAGATTTTCGTTGTCACCAAAATTCCAAACAAATGTTCTTCCGTCAATAGGATATATTTCATTAAAATGAACTGTTAATGGTTCGCAACCAGATATTATATCTGATAGAAAACCAGCTTGAGGTAAAGGCAGTACTTTTATAAACACGTTACCTTGATCTTGTGTTCCGCATGCATCTTGAACTGAAACAGAATAGCTACCTGATGCTTGAGGGTATACATAGATAGGTGGGGTTACTATATTTCCATCTTGATTAATAATTGTATATGGAGGTCCTACACCACCAGTTATAATAGGAGTAAGCAATACAGCTTCACCTGGACAAACACTATCAACGTTAGAAACTAAAGTAACATTTATAGGTAATGAAACATATACATTTACATTCGCAGTTGATGAACAACCATTTTGATCTGTTGCTGTAACAATATATAATGTTGATGTAAGTGGTGTAACTAATATGTTATTTCCGTTTGATCCATTTGACCAAATAAAGCTATAGTTAGGTCCAGTTCCGCCAGTTGCACTTACATTAAGGTTTACAGGTTGATTATAGCAAGTTGATAAACTAGGATTCGTGCTTATATGGAATGCGGCTGGTTCAACTATTGTTGTTCCGTTTGTAGTTGTGCAGCCATAAATATCAGTAACTATTACTGAATATACACCAGCACCAACTCCTGTAAGGTCTTCCGAAGAAGCAGAATTTGACCAAAGATATTGAAAAGGTGGATTTCCTCCTATCACTGTTAAATTCGCTGAGCCATTTAATTCTCCATGACATTGAATGTTATTTGGTATAATACTGGAAGTTGGAAATGATGTGTTATTTGAAACAGTCATTTGATCGGTAGAAAAACATCCATTAATATTGTTTGTAACAGTAACATTATATATTCCTACTTGATTAATTGTTGGGGAAGATGTTGTATTTCCAGAAACAAAATTACCCGAAGTTGTTGACCATAAATATGAGTAATTTGTACCTGTTGATGATCCTGATCCATCAATTGTAGCCGAAGTTGTTGTGCAGGTTAGAATTAAATCTGCACCTGCTGAAGCAAGAGGTAAAATGGTATTACTTGTAATCAACATTTGATCGGTTGCTATACAGCCATTTGTTAAATTAGTAACAGTAATATTATATGTGCCAGCTTGATTAACTAATGGTGATGAGGTTGTGTTGCCAGATACAATGTTTCCTCCTATAGTTGCCCATAAATAAGTATAAATAGCACCTGTTGATGATTGTGAGCCATTTATTGTTAAAGTAGTTGTTGTACAAGTTAATGTTTGATCAGCACCAGCAGCAGCTATTGGTAAAGTTGAATTACTTGTAACAGTCATTTGATCTGTTGATGTACATCCTGTTGTAGTATTTGTAACAATAACAGAGTAATTACCAGCTTGATTTACGACAGGAGATGCTGTAGAGTTTCCCGAAACAATATTTCCACTTATTGTTGACCATGCATAAATAATATCAGTGCCTGTAGATGAACCTGAACCATTTATTGAAACAGAAGGAGAGGTACATGTTATTATTAAATCTGATCCAGCAGCAGCAACAGGAATTATTGTATTACTTGTTACAATCATTTGGTCATTAGTGTTACATCCATTTTGGTTATTTGTTACAGTCACAATGTATGTTCCTGCCTGATTTACTAATGGTGAGGATGTTGTATGTCCTGAAACTATATTTCCACCAATAGTTGACCAATTGTATGTGATATTTGCTCCGGATGATGAGCCTGAACCATTTATTGTAGTTGAAGTAATTGCACAAGTTATTACTTCGTCAGCACCAGCGGATGCAATTGGTAATATTGTATTATTTGTTACATTCATTTGATCTGTTGAGGTACATCCATTTATTGAATTTGTAACATTAAGATTGTATGTCCCTATTTGATTTACAGTAGGTGATGATGTAGTATTTCCAGAAACAATGTTACCTCCTGTAGTTGACCAAGTATAAGTATAGTTTGCACCAGCACTTGATCCAGAACCATCAATAACAACAGAAGTTGTAGCACAAGTTAAAATTTTGTCGGCACCTGCAGAAGCTATGGGTGGGGATGTATTTGATGTTACTATAACAACGTCTGTAGTTGAACAGCCGTTTGAAGTATTTGTTACAGATAAAGTATAAGTGCCGGCTTGATTAATTGTTGGATTTGTTGTGCTTCCTCCAGAAACAATATTACCTCCAGTTGTTGACCAACTATATGTTATTCCAGCTCCAGAAGAGGATAATGAACCATTTAAAATTAAACTATTTATTGTACATGTTAATGTTTGGTCAGCTCCACCAGCTGCTGTTGGAGATGCGCTGTTATTTGTTACAGCAACTGCATCTGTAGCAGTACACCCATTTGTAGTATTTGTAACAATAATAGAATAGGTTCCTGCTTGATCTATGGTTGGGCTTGTTGTATTCCCTCCCGAAATGATATTGCCTCCTATAGTTGACCATAAATAAGTATAATTAGCTCCAGAACTAGATCCTGAGCCATTTAAATTAATATTTGAAATTGTACATGAAAGCATTAAGTCAGTACCCGCAGATGCAGTTGGTAATGTTGTGTTACTTGTAACTATCATTTGGTCTGTTGCATTACAACCAGTGGTTGTATTCGTGACTGTAATGTTATATGTTCCTGCTTGATTAATCGTTGGTGATGATGTGGTATTTCCAGAAACAACATTACCACCAGTTGTAGCCCATGTATAAGCATAATTTATACCTGAACTTGAAGCAGAACCATTTATTGACGAAGAAGTTGTTGCACATGTTAAAATTTGATCTAAACCTGCAGAAGCTATAGGTAATGAGTTTACAGTAACAGTTAATGATTGAGTTGTAGCACATAAACCTGAAGTTGGAGTAAAAATGTAAGTTCCTGTTGAAGTGTTGTTAATTATTGCAGGGCTCCATGTACCTGTAATTCCATTTGGTGATGTAGTTCCAAGAATTGGTGCAATTGATCCAGAACAAAATGCAGGAATAATTGCAAAGTTCGGAATCGTTTGAGGGTTTACTGTAATTGTTAAAGTTGTTGTTGAAGCACATTGGCCAGTATTTGGAGTAAAAGTATACGTTGTTGTATTTGTGTTGTTTAAAGCAGGTGACCATGTCCCAGTAATACTATTGTTTGAGGTTGTTGGTAATAAAGATAGAGTAGTGCCTGAGCAAATAGGTGTAACTGCTGTAAAAGTTGGAATTATACTTGAATTAATAGCAATGGTTAAGGTGGTAGTTGTTGCACATTGACCTGCTGTTGGAGTAAATGTGTAAGTTGTTGTATTTGTATTATTTATTGCAGGACTCCAGATTCCTGTAATTGAATTTGTTGAAGTTGTTGGTAAAGCGGGTATTACTGAACCATTGCAATATGGACCCACTGCTGCAAAAGTTGGGGTTATATTTGGGTTAACTGTAATTGTTAATGTTGTGGTTGTTGCACATTGTCCTGTAGTTGGAGTAAATGTATAAATTGTTGTTGATGTATTATTTAATGCTGGAGACCACGTGCCAGTAATTCCATTAGTAGAAGTTGTTGGCAATGCAGTTAAAGTTGCTCCTGAACAAATTGGTGAGACAGCTGTAAATGTAGGGGTAATATTAGGAGTTACTGTTACATTTAATGTTGTTGATAAAGCACATTGACCAGCTGTTGGAGTGAAAGTATATGTGCCAGTTGTTGTATTACTTACTGCTGGGCTCCATGTTCCAGTAATTGCTGGACTATTTGTTGAACTAGTTGGTAAAACAGGTGCAGTAGCACCATTGCAAATAGGAGAAATTGATGCAAAAGTTGGTGTTATGCTTATCGCTGGAGGGTTAATTGTAACACATTCTTGAACTGTAGAAGAACATGTTGTGGTTAAATCTGCAGTTATAACAATATGATCAATTGCAATTGGAGGATCAATACTTGAAGATGCATTATTTACCCATTTTATTCTAAATCTTAAATTTGCCTGACCACTCCAGCTTGGATCTGTTCTTAAATCTGAAAACCAAGTTGTTTTGTTAAATAATTTTGCTCCAGCCTGGGTCCAGGTGGTTCCTCCGTTAGTGCTATATTCAATAGCTCCATAGTCATTTCCAGAAGCATCACCTTTTCCTAACCAATAAAAGTTGAAAACTACATTTGTCAATCCAGTAGTTACTATTGGTGTATTTAAGGTAGTGGTTTGGCTAGAGGCAACTCCATCAAAATTTGCATTTAACGGAATAAAATTTACAGAACCTGCACCACATGTAGCTCCAGTGGTAGTGGTCGCTTTAATATGTAAATATTTACTTGTTGGATTTCCTGGAACTGCAGCTGGTTCATTTGGAACAATAGGTACAGTAAAAGTGCCTAATCCAGTTACACAACTACCTCCAATATAATCATTATTAATTATAAAAATATTTGGGCCTCCGGCATTATTAATTGTCCAATTTAGTCCACCTGTTTCCCATTCTTCTGTAAATAAAGTTTGAGTTGTTGTACCTGATGATGGTCCAGAAATGTTAACACAATATGTACCTGCAGGTAAATTAATTAAAGCTCTTTCGTCAATAGCTCCACCTGGTTTATTCACTGCAGGTATTGGCGATACAATAGGACCACTTACCCAAGTGTAAGTCTGACCAGCTGACATTGGGGATATTGTTATAGATCCAGTGTTTACTCCTGCACAAGTCACGTTAGTTGAAGCAGTCGTATATGTAGGAGCAGTTCCTGTATTTACAGTTATGGCTACAGCAGATGAAGTAGTGGAACAAGCATTTGTTGCTTCGCTAATAATACATTGGTATTGATAAGTTGACATAGCAGCTGTTGCACCTGTAATATTTAATGTTGAAGTTGTCGCTCCAGAATATACTCCTCCATTTGAAATATTTGTCCAACCCGATCCTGAATTTACCTGCCATTGATAACCAGAAGCAGTTCCGCTTGCAGTAACAGTAAAGCTAGTATTTGAACCACTGCATACAGATTGCGCAATTGGTTGAGTATTTATAGTAGGAGGAATGCAACCACAATTATTAACTGTCACTACTAAATCTTGAAAACAACTTGTTACACCTGAAGTAATTGTAGCGCGATAAGTTGTAGTTGCTGTGGGAGTAACGGCAATAGAATAAGGTGAAATTGAAGATGTTCCAACCAATGTTCCTCCTGTTGTTTGATTTGTTATAGTAATAGTCATTGGGTTATTTGCTGATATTTTTACGTTATCAATACCCCAGCTATCTTCACTGCCAGAAGTTGATTGTGGTTGTATCCACCTAAATTTTGTACTTGCTGTTTTAGCTGCATTTGGAATAGGAAAACTAGTTGTATTCCAATTGTAAACATAATTTCCGCAACCTAAAACTCCACCTCCAAGTTCTCCTGGAAACATTAATTTACAGGTTGTCCAAGTAGTTCCATTATTTGTTGAATATTGTACATAAATACCTTCTTTATTATCAAGAGCTTCACAACCATTACCTCCATTATCATCTGATGCTTCTCTAAAATCAAAACTAATAGAGCCACCACTAGTTAAATCAAAAGCAGCTGTTTCTAAAATTCTAGGTGCTGCAATATTTTGCATCCATACATAAATTGAATTATCAGTATTAATTGTACTATATCCATTATTTGGTTGACAGGCCAAAACATTTAAAAATGAAATAGTTCCTAATGAACCATTCCAACCTGTACCAACAGTACTTGTATTAAAATCATTACTTAATGAAGGTGTAACAACGTTACCAACTGCAGTTAATGTTGTAGGACTTCCGCTACAAACTGGATTTGGTGTTGCTGATAAATTAATATTACAACCAGGAATTGCTTTTTGATATGTGATTATATTACCTACCCAACCAGGATTTTGACTTGAATTATTGTTTACAAATCTGAATGTTAAAGCTCCACTAGCATTATTTGCACAAAAGATACCTGGTTTTAACTCTGTAGCAATTGAACCAACAGCACCTTGCCCAGTATAATAAGGAGTTCCGCTTGCATTGTAAGCAACAGTATAATCGCCTTGTAATGATCCAATGTTTGTAGCTGAAATATTTAATCCGTCATAAATTTCCAATCTGTCTGCTCCTGCTAAGCCAACCATACCTGACAATTCAGTTTTAAAATAAGTAAAATCGACACAAACACTTTCTCCAGAAATAGCTGGAATTAAAGTTATTGTATAGCTAGTATTTTGATCATTTCCAGCAGCGCCTCCAGCATCGTAAAATATTTGGCCATTTGTTACTGGTACTGTTCCGCCAGTACTAATTAAAATTTGTCCAAAAGAATCTATTACACAAAATATCAATGATATTGAAAGTGTAAGTTTCGTTAAAGCCAAAATAATTTTTTTCACAATAAACAAGGTTTAAAATTTCAATATAGACGTTGGTTTTGCCCAAAGTTAGTACTGAAAATAGCCTTGTATGTCTTATATGTGGCCTTTTGTAGCTATTAGGGATAACAACTTTAATCTTGAGGCGAAATGACAAGAATAGGGGTGAAGTGTGAAAGTAAAAAATGAAATTATAATCTAGATTTTATTTTATCAATAATTTCACGAGGTATTTTTCTTGATACTGGAATATCAAAAGTTAAGTCTTGAAAATGTAATTTAAATCCCTGAGCATTCCCTGAAATTCGTTTAATGTGAGTAATGTTAATAATGTATGATTTATGACATCTTAAAATATCTTCATATTGTGCTAGTTGTTCTTCAAGCTTTTTTAATGTAACTCTGTAAAGCTCTTTTTTATGCTTTCCATCTTTATAATAAAATATTGCTGAATAATTATCATTTGCTTCTATACAAATTAAGTCTTTTAATGCAAAAGATAAATCTGTTTCATTTTCAAAATGAAGATTCAATTTGGTTTCGTTCAATAATAAAGGAACTGAAGTGTTTATTTGTTCTGAAACTTCTTTTGCAGTTTTTAAATGAGAACTTAATAATACTCTTTCAAGAATTAGAACTGTTATAAAAATAGGTAGTATAGCTATAGTTAATACATCAACAAATACAGAAAAGAAATTATAAAATGAAATTTCGTATACAAATAAACCACTAACTAAGATTATAAATGAAACAATTAGAAGAGATAAAATAATTATTGAAACATATAAAACTATTTGTCTGGTTTGTTCTACAATTCTTCTTAGGTTGCTTATAGCTAAAACTAAAGAAAGAATAAATGTTATCAATAGAAAATATCTGTTACGTTTTTCTGTTTCAGCTTTCTGAGTTTCGAGTGCATTGGTTGCTTTTAAAAACTGAATTTGTTTTTCTTTTTTATCAATTTCAAATCTTGTTTCAATTTCAGCAATTTTATTACTTATTTCAATACTGTTAGTTGAGTCGTTAAGTGCAATATATTTTTTTAGATAGCCATACGCTTTGTCTTTATTTCCAAGCTTAAACCAGGTTTCTGATAAATCTTTAAAGCCTTGAATTATACTGTTTTTAAAATCAATTTTAGTGGCATAATATAAACTTGAATCAAAATATTGTATTGATTTTGCAAAATTGTTTTTTGCTTGAAACAATTTGCCCAATTCACTAAAACATACTGAAACTCCAGCAATATCATTTATTTGTTTAGCAATTCCAATGGCTTCCGTAATGCTTTCCATTGCTTTGTCATATCTTCCTCTTTTAGTGTCAACTCCTGCAATGCCATACAAGGCAAAGTAAATTCCTTCTTTGTTGTTTATTTGTTGCTCAATAAGTAATGAGTTATAGTAATATGAATAAGCAAGATCTAGGCTATCAAGATTATCGTAAATTAAACCAATATTATATAAACGAATAGATAATTGTTTTTTGTTACCAATTTTCTCTTCCAATATTTGAGATTCCTTAAAGTATGATAATGCTTTTTTATAATCGCCTTGAACCTGATATACGCTCCCTATATTATTTAAACATGAAGACTTTGTTTCTAAATCGTTATTCTTTTCTGAAATTTTAAGAGCCTTAAAATAATGTTCAATTGCTTCATCAAATTTACCTAGGTTTTTATTTATAATTCCCATTAAATTATGAGCATTTACTTCTCCTTTTAAAAATTTTATTGAAATACTTAAAGAAAGTGCATCATTTGCATAACTAAGAGATTTTTTTGGAAATTTATTTCTGTATTGAAAACCTAAAGTATTTAGAATTTCTACTTTAACACTATCTATTGAAGTTGTTTTTAATTTATTTTCTAAACTATCAATTACCTTTTCCTGAGAAAAAACAGTAATTGAAAATAACAGAAGTGTAAGGCTTAATATGAAAAGTTTAATATTCATTAATAATTACCAGCAGTTTTTATAATATGAAATGAGAATCTGTTGTTAAATATTATCAATACAAAAATACACTTATTATTTTAAACTTTAAAAGGAAAAGAAATTGCTTTAAAATTGATTTTTTTAAAATAATAAAATCAAATAGTTCATTATTATATTGACATAAGTTGTAATTATAAATATATGATTTATTCGGTAATACTTTTCATTATTTTAGTATTTGCATATCCGCATATGTATATGTTGTAATATGGTAATGATATGTATTGTAGTTTAATAGCGCATAAAAGGCAACCCGTAAAATTATTCTTCGTCTTAATCGCAAAACCGATTAACTATGAAAAAATTATTTCTTTCTCTTATTGTTATGGTTATAACTATAAGCGGATTTGCACAACTAAATGCAACGATTTCAAATCAGACAAATCTTTTTTGTAATGGAATGTGCACTGGTACTGCAACAGCTGCTGCAACTGGAGGAACCGCACCATACACATTTTCATGGAATACTGTTCCTGTTCAAACAACTGCTCATGTAACCAATCTTTGCGCAGGTACTTATACTGTAACAGTTACAGATAATGCTTCTTTAACTGCTACTGCAACTGTTTCAATTACTCAGCCTTCGCCAATTATAATTAATCTTTCATCGGTAAATGTTACTTGTTCTGGTGCCTGTAATGGGGTAATTTCTACATCAATAACTGGAGGAACACCTGCGTATAACTATCAATGGACTAATGCAATGATAAGTCCAAATATTTTTACTGCATGTGCAGGATTTTATAGTTTAACAGTAACTGATATAACTGGTTGCACTGCAACAGCAGCGACTGTTATAACAGAACCACAATTTTTTCAAGCTTCTGCTTTGTCAATTCCTGATACATGTAATCAAGGCCATGGTTCCGCATCAGTTAATATTACTGGTGGTACAATGCCATTTATGGTAAATTGGAGTACTGGTAGTAATTCCCTTTCAATTTCAAGTCTTACAGCTGGTTTGTATTCTGTTACTGCAACTGAGTCTAATGGTTGTACGGCAGTAGCTATGACAGTAGTAAATAATATAGCACCATCTGCAAATCTTGGAGTGGATTATTCCATTTGTACTGGGATTTGTGATACAATTACTATTCATCCAATTGGTGGGTCAACTCCGGTTTCTTATATTTGGAGTAATATGTCAACAAATGATTCACTTATTGTTTGTCCAGCTGGTAATTCAAATTATTCAGTTACTGTTACCGATGCATATGGATGTTCATCAACCGATAATATTAATGTAAATATCGTTCAGCATTGTAATACTATTTCGGGTATTTTTTATCAGGATTTGGATAATGACGGTGTGCAAGATTTAGGCGAGAATCCTTTGCCTAATATGGTGGTAATGGTTACTCCTGGTTCTTATTATGCAACTACAAATAGTATTGGGTATTATGAATTTCTTGTTGATACTGGTAACTTTATAATAACACCTATAAATAACTCAACATATACAGTTATCAGTCCTGTAACTCAACAGGCAGTTATGTACAATGCATATGAAACTGATGCTTTAAATAATTTTGGTGTATATGTTGAATCACACGGAGATCTTCGTGTATACTTAAGTAGTACTGCAATGCGTCCCGGATTTGCTTCAGGTTATTATTTAACATACTATAATTTTGGAACTGACACAACTAATGCTACAGTAATTTTAAAATTGGATGCTGTACCGAATTTCGTATCGGCTTCTCAAGCATATACTTCGATATTAGGTGATTCTATAACTTGGGATATTAATGGAATGGCACCAAATAGTTATTCTTATATTTATGTAAGTACAATGATCCCGGTAGCAACAACTTTAGGGACTGTTGTTACTTCACAAGCTACAATACTTCCTGTTGTTAGCGATACATTACCTGCAAATAACTATTCTACCGATGTTAGAATTGTCTCTGGTTCATGGGATCCAAATGATAAATCAGTTTCGCCAACTGGGGTTTTTCCTCCATCATTGGTAAGTGCTGGCAATTATTTAAATTATACAATTCGTTTTCAAAATACAGGAACTGATACTGCTTTTAATATTCATATTATAGATACATTAAGTCAGAATTTGAATATTTCAAGTTTTGAATTAGTTTCTTCAAGTCATCCTTGTAATTTTAATATTCATGATATTGGAATAGTTGATTTTATTTTTAATAATATTTTACTTCCTGATAGCGGAGTAAATGAGCCTGGTAGTAATGGTTATGTTCAATATAAAATAAAACCAAAGAGTACACTTACTTTAGGAGACGAAATTGAAAATACTGCTTTTATTTATTTTGATTTTAACCAACCTGTTATGACTAATACAGTTTCAACTATGATAGAACAATATCAGACTGTAACATATTCTGAAATATCTAAAAACTTTTTAAATGTATGGCCTAATCCTTCAAATGGAGATTTTTTAATTGCTTGTAATTTAAATAATACTGGAATAGTTTCAATTGAAGTAACTGATATTTTGGGAAAGCAGATTTTGAATAAACAAGTTGAACAAATTTTAACTTTTGAATTTAAACAATCAATACATATTGAAGGTGAAGGAATGTACATTGTTAAAATTTCAACTGATAAAGATGTTTATAACGCAAGGATAATTATTTCAAAATAAACATTTAATGTTTTTTATAAAGCTATACAGTAATGTATGGCTTTTATTTATTAATAATTACTTTTAATATGTTAACAAAAATTCATCTTTTATTAATGAATTATTAAACTCTATTCGAAAAAAATGAATTACATTTATTGACTTTTTAGTTCTTTTAATTTTTATTTTTTGAAGTTGAGTACCTTGATGTATATTGCTTGATATAGCAGTATAGCTGAAGCCAATTTCGTGTAGATTATTTGAAAAATAGTTTTGCGATAATGAGGTATTTAATTTCTTTTTTAAAAAATATTTTAGTTTCCACATTCTTAAATGCGTGGAAGCCATTTTTTGCATTAATTATTTTTGTTTTTTGTGTATTTATTTCAAATACTCATGCTCAGTTAGCAGTTACAAATACTATGACGCCAACTCAACTTGTGCAAAATGTATTGGTTGGTGGTGGAGTAACAATTTCAAATGTAACATATACAGGTGGTGCTAATTCTAGAGGTTCTTTTACAAATGGTGCTGCCACAAATCTAGGTTTAGGAAGTGGAATAGTATTAACTACTGGCACAGTTACTCAAACAGCTAATGCTGCTAGTTATTTTATGAATGTAAATCTTGGTTTGGCAGGTAATGCTCAACTAAATGCTATTAATAATGGCACTTCTACATTTGATGCAAGCATACTAGAATTTGATTTTGTGCCACTTTCAGATACTGTAAAATTCAGATATGTTTTTGGTTCTGAGGAATATCCTAATTGGGTTTGTTCTCAATATCAGGATATTTTTGCGTTTTTTGTAAATGGTCCTAATCCTGCAGGTGGAAATTATACAAACTATAATATTGCATTGATTCCAGGAACTGTATTACCTGTTTCAGTTAATAGTGTGAATAATGGAAGTGTTGGAACAAGCGTTACAACTGGAGCAGGAGGATGTATTTCGCTTGCTTATTCAAGTTTATATGTAGCAAATTCTGGTTCTACTATTGCATTTAATGGATTCACAACTCCTTTAACTGCATGGTGTAAAGTAACTCCTTGTCAGACTTATCATATTAAAATAGCAATTGCTGATGGTTTTAATGGTTTGTATGATTCGGGAGTATTTCTTGAAGCTAATAGTTTTACATCAACTTCTTATTCTTTAGCTGAAACTTATTCTAATCCCACTTTAGGAAATAATGCGGTTGAGGGTTGTTCAAATGGTTTGTTTACTTTTTCATTGTCTTCTGTTGCTACTTCGCCTGTTACTATTAATTATACAATTTCTGGATCTGCAGTAAATGGAATAGATTATTCGCTTATTTCAAATAGTATTACAATTCCTGTTGGACAAAGTTCAGGAGTAATTAATATAACTCCTTCAAATGATGCTGTATCTGAAGGTACAGAAACTGTTATTTTGAATTATATGAATGGTTGTACACCACAGTCAGATACTATTTATATTATTGACAAAGTTCCTATTGTATTGTCAATGGGAAATAATATAACAACATGTATAGGTGGCTCCGCAAATATCTCAGTAACACCTAACAGTGGAACTTCTCCATATACATATTCATGGAATAATAGTGCTGGAAATAATAGTGCAGCAACTGTCATTCCTGCTGTTACCACAACCTATATTGTAACTGTAACCGATTTATGTGGGTCAACTGCAACAGGAAGCCAAATTGTAACAATATCCAGTTTAACTACAAACGCAGGGAATAATCAAACTATTTGTAGTGGAAGTGGTGCTTCTCTTTCTGCAACAAATGGAGGTACTTATTTATGGAGCAATAACGGAAATACTGCAACAATTATAGTTACTCCAGTTATAACAACAACTTACATTGTAACTGTTACATCAGGAGCGTGTGTTGCTGTTGATTCTGTTGTTGTTAATGTTATTCAAATGCCATTAACAAATGCAGGAATTGATAATTCTGTTTGTTCTTTAGTAAATCAGTTACATGCAATAGCTTCTGTTGGAATAGGAACATGGACGGTGACCGGACCTGGTACAATAACATTTAGCAATGTGAATTCAGTCAATAGTTCAGTTACCGCTTCGGTTTATGGAAATTATGTTTTTACATGGACAGAAAATAATGGAAATGGATGTGTTAGTTCTGATAATGTGAATTATGTTTTTGCCCAGACACCTATAGCTAATGCAGGAATAGATGGAAGTTCATGTCAATTAAATTATCCTTTACAAGCTGCTCCTAGTGTTGGAATTGGAACATGGTCGCAATTATCGGGACCAGGTACTAGTACTTTTGTTAATTCACATTTAGCTACAACAATTGTTACAGTTAGCACAGCGGGGAATTATAATTTTCAGTGGGTTGAAGTTAATAATGCAATTTGTTCTGACACTGATAATGTTGCAATAGTTTTTAATGCGCAGCCTGTTGCTAATGCTGGAGTTGATGGACAAACTTGTTCTTTATCTTTTAATTTGATAGCAAGTCCTTCTGTTGGATCAGGAATCTGGGCACAGGTTTCAGGTCCAGGTACATCAACTTTTGTGTCTTCAGTTTCTGCTGCTACATCTGTTTCTGTTAGTATTCAAGGAAGTTATGTGTATAGTTGGACCGAAAATAATAATGGGTGTACCAGTACTGATAATGTTTCTATCAGTTTCGCTTCTCAGCCTACAACAAATGCTGGTATAGATAGTACTGCTTGTTCTTTGACTTATTTATTAAATGCAATACCTTCTTTAGGTATTGGTACATGGACTTATACAGGACCAGGTATTGCTACATTTGCAAATATTCATAATGCAAATTCATCTGTTGTTGTAAATGCAAGTGGTACCTACATTTTCATTTGGACAGAAAATAATGGACTAGGGTGTGTAGCTTCAGATAGCGTTACTATTTCTTTTTCACAACCAATAGCTAATGCTGGACAAAATTTTTCAATATGTCAATTAAATACAAATTTGACTGCAATACCAAGTGTTGGAATAGGCACATGGAGTCAAACATCAGGACCAGGAAATATTACATTTACAAATGTTAATGATCCAAACACGTTGGTCTCTGCATCACTGCAAGGAACATATGTTTTGCAATGGCAAGAAACTAATGGCAATAGTTGTTCAAGCTCTGATAATATTACAGCAATTTTTACTTCTATGCCAAATGCAAATGCCGGAATAGATACAGCTTTATGTAGTCAATCTTATACAATGTCTGCTATTTCAAGTATTGGAACAGGAACGTGGAGTCAATTGTCAGGACCTGGAATTTCAACTTTTTCAAATTTGAATTTAGCAAGTTCTATGTTAAATGTTAATAATTTTGGAACTTATACTTATTTATGGAATGAAAATAATACCAATGGCTGTTTTGATAATGATACTTTGGTTATTACATTTAATTATATTCCCACTTCAGATTTTCAATATTCAGGAATAAATTGTTTTAATTCAAATACTACTGTAACATATATTGGAAATGGAACATCAACTTCAAATTTTAATTGGAATTTTGGTTCTGCAAATATCATTTCTGGAAGTGGAATAGGGCCTTATGTTATTAATTATTTTACATCAGGTACTTTTCAAATTTCATTACAGGTTTCTCAAAATAGTTGCGTTTCAGTATTAAATTCACAAAATGTAACAAATCCTACAGAAATTATTGTAAATCATTTAAGTTCCAATGTTACTTGTTTTGGATACAGTAATGGAACCATTACAACTAATGTAATTGGGGGAACATTGCCTGTTACATATTTATGGTCAAATGGTTCAATTTTTTCTTCACTTTCAAATGTTTATGAAGGAATTTATGTTGTTACTGTTACCGACAATAATGCTTGTACTGCAATTGATAATGTAACCATTTCTCAACCTGCAAAATTAGTTATTGATATTAATGAGTATTATGCAATTTGTTCTGATTCGTCAGTGTTAATTGGATCTTCTGCAACTGGTGGAGTATTTCCATATAGTTATCAATGGAATAATGGACTTTATTCTGATTATATTTCTGTATCTCCTGATACAACTACAAACTATTATGTTATTGCTACTGATGCCAATGGTTGTAGTAGTTTAAGTAATGCCACCGTTGTTGTATATCCGCAATTAAACTTAACAGCTTTTACATCTGTTGATAGTATTTGTCCTGGCGAGATGATATCTATTTCTGCAAGTGCATCAGGTGGTAATGGGATTTATTCATTTTTCTTAAATGGAAATATTAGTTCTTTGCCAATTGTTATTTATCCAAACGTAACACAGTCATATCAACTAATGGTAAAAGATGGCTGTTATTCTGCAATAAAGGATATTCCTGTTGTTGTTTATCCAAGCCCTCCAAATAATCCTTTGTCAGATAGGGTAGAAGGTTGTATTCCTTTATCTATTCAATTTAACGAACAAAGTCCTTCAAGTAATTTGACATATTATTGGAATTTTGGCGATGGAGAAGCTTCTTATACACAAAATCCTTTGCATATTTATAATGTATCAGGAACATTTGATGTTGCATTAACTACAACTAATATTTATGGTTGTAAAACAAATAATGTAATTACAAATTGGATTACTGCATATCCTCTTCCAGAAGCTCAGTTTGAATCTTCACCTGAATATGCCAGTATAATAAAACCTATAATGTCATTTGATAATTATTCTACATCAGCTCATAGTGTTATCTGGTATTTTGGAGATGGTGACTCATCTAGCATCTTTAGTCCGACTCATATTTATCCAACTTCGCCTGTAGGAATATATGATGTAACATTAATTGTTTTTACAGCTAATGGTTGCACAGATACTGTTTATGGTAATATTGAAATTAAAGATGAGTTTTCGTTTTATGCCCCATCTGCTTTTAGCCCGGATAATGATGGTAAAAATGAATTGTTCTTTGTTACAGGAAATGGAATAGATCTACAAACCTTTAACATTGCTGTTTTTGATCGTTGGGGGGAAGTGATTTTTGAATCAAATGATATTCTTAAAGGTTGGGATGGAAAAGTTAAAAACAGAGAATTAGCTCCAGTAGGAACTTATACATGGTTTGCAAAATTCAGAGATTTTAAAGGTGTGGTACACGAAAAGGCTGGACCTGTAACATTGATTCGTTAATTAACACGAGCTTAATGTAGTTATAATAAATACATTATCAGCAAATGTGAACAATCCGGAATGTTATACTTAGCATCAGCCGCGGCGGACGAAGTATCTATTCTAGAGAATTAGATCCTTCACTGCGTTCAGGATGACATTGTGGTTTAGTATTAATTGTATAAATCTTTTTAATATTTAGGATTCCACGGAACTTCAGAAACATTATGCAATTTTGAAATGTATCTTGCAGTAACAAATAAATAATCGGAGAGACGATTTAAAAATTTTATAACAAGTTCATCTACTTTATAATTCTGACTAAGCGCAAGAGCATGCCTTTCTGCTCTTCTGCAAATTGTTCTACATATATGAGCTTGTGATGAAATAGGATGGCCTCCAGGGAGAATAAAAGAATGAAGTGGTTCAAGTTGTTTTTCCATTTCATCTATTTCAGTTTCTAATTTTTCTATATCAGAATCTGTTAAAACAGGAAGTTTTAAATTGCAGCCTTCGCAATCAGTTGCCAGTATAGTGGCACATGTCATTAGTCTATCCTGAATAAAAAGTAGTTTTTCTTTTAGATTATTTTCTGTAATTTGATCTCTTAACAAACCAACGTGAGAAATTAATTCGTCAACTGTTCCATAGGCTTCTATGCGCTCGTGAAATTTTTGCACACGTTTACCTCCAATAAGTGAAGTTGTTCCGGTATCGCCAGTCTTAGTGTATATTTTCATTTAAAATACTCATGTTTATTCGTTCGGTATTTTTTAGGTCAGATTCAATTCTTCCGTCTTTTAATCTTATTATTCTATGTGCATAACGGGCAATATCTTCTTCGTGTGTTACTAATATAATGGTATTTCCATTTTTATGAATATCATCAATCAGTCGCATTATTTCTACAGATGTTTTTGAATCTAAATTTCCAGTAGGCTCATCTGCTAATATTATTGACGGATTATTTACCATCGCTCTTGCAATAGCTACACGTTGCCGTTGACCTCCGCTTAGTTCGTTGGGTTTATGTTTCATTCTGTCAGCTAAACCAACATTATTTAATACGTCAATCCCTCTGGCATTTCTGTCTGCTTTGTTTTTTCCAGAATAAACTAATGGAAGAATAACATTCTCTAATGCATTGTATCTTGGCATCAAGTTAAATGTTTGGAAAACAAAACCGATCTCAATATTTCTAACTTCAGCAAGCTCATTGTCGCTCATTCTGCTTACATCTTTATTGTTAAGCAAATATTGTCCAGATGTAGGTGTGTCAAGACAACCAAGAAGATTCATTAAAGTAGATTTACCTGAACCTGATGGTCCCATAATAGCAACATACTCATTTCTAAGAATAGAAAGCTCAATATTGCGAAGTGCTTTTACTATCTCTGTTCCAATTTGGTAGTATTTATATATTTTTTGAAGTCTAATTATTTCTTCGCTCATCTTTCTTATTTAAAAGTGTAATGCAAGTTAATAATATTTTAGAAATGAAAAGTTTATTAAAATCTTATAACAAAGTCTTGTTTTGTTAGCTCTTTATGAAAATATACTAATCCAAGTTGAAATAAATCTACAGTTAAGGTAACGTTTTTATTTCTTTTGATTTCTTCCCAAGCTTCTTCCATCTCTTCTGACCAGTGAATATCATCGAAAATAAAAAGAGTATCATTAATTGTATAAGGAAGGCATTGCTCAAAATAATTTAATGTGGCTTTTTTAGTATGGTTACCATCAAAATAAACTATTCCTAATGTTTGTAAATCAAAAAAGGTTAGAGGTAAAATTTCATCAAATTGACCGTTTACTAGTGTAATGTTTTTAGTATTGGCTAAAGTGAATGTATCCTGAGCAATTTTTGAGGTTTCGCTACATCCTTCTACAGTAACAACTTTTGCTTCTGGGTTTCCTAATGCTAAATATGCAGTGCTTATTCCAAAAGAAGTTCCAATTTCAAGTATTGTTTTAGGTTTATAATATACAGCTAATCTATATAACAATTTGCCGTATTTTTTCTTTATTGTACAGTATTTTGTTATTTCTGATACTTTTCTTTGGTTAGATTGAAAAATTTTTGATCCTGCGCCAAAGTCGGTTACAGTAATTACTTTATCAGATTCGAGTAATTCTTTCCTTATTAAATCAATTTTTCGATAAGCTACTTTATCACTTTTATCATTAAATATCAAAGTAATTAAATCGAAAAGGAAAGGTGAATGAATTCCAAAACCTTTTTCATGTTTAGAGCAAAGAATATACTTTAATTTATTTAATATTAGATTAGGCATATTACAAAGGTAAAGAATTTATTTTCTAAATATAACTTTCAAATAATAACGAATTTTAACATTGCTACTTGTTTTTATGTCATAAAACATTTAATTAACGTTTATTAATAAGTAACATGCATATTTATAGGTTATTGTGAAATTGTTTAATTAACATTTGTTAAGCTTAAATTAGAACAATTCGGCTTTTTGTAACCATAACTTTGACTAGGTTTTTTTATTAAAAATGAATTTAAAAAATATCTGGATTATGAAAAAATTATTTGTTCTTCTAGCAGTAGTTGCTTTTTCAGCAACACAGGTTTTAAATGTAAGCGCAACAGAGTACAGAGGAAAACCAAAGTCACATCAAACAGCGAGTAAAACTGCATCGCCAGCACCAATTAAGACTCCGACTTCTAAGTCTGATAAATCTGCAAATACAAATACAACAAAGAAAGATGCAAAAAGTCATTCATGTTGTTCATCACATAATGCAAAAGCAAGTTCAACAAAGAAAGTTAAATAGGTTAGTTTTTTCATTTCTTTAGGTTTAGGTTAAGTAAAAGAGCTGCTGAAAAGTGCAGCTTTTTTGTTGTAATAGCCCAATTTAAAATAATTTGTATCTTTGCAAATAGCAGACTGTTCTATCGCTCCGTATTTATGCGGGGAGGAAAGTCCGGGCAGCGCAGAGCATCACGCTTCTTAATTGGAAGATACCTGCGAGGGTATAGCCATGCAACAGAAAATAACCGCCACAATTTATTGTGGTAAGGGTGAAAAGGCGGGGTAAGGGCCCACCAGTGTTGTGGTAACACAATAGCTGTGTAACTTGTGAGCTGCAAGACCATGTAAACCGACGCTATAGGGTTGCTCGCCCAATGTCGGAGGGTAGGTTGCTAGATTTCGTGAGCGATTGCGAAACAAGACAAATGATAGAAGTCCTTTAGGGGAAACAGAACCCGGCTTATAGGTTTGCTTTTTAAAATTAAAACATTCAGATTGAAAGACCTGAATGTTTTTTTAGTTTATGGCTTTTCTTATTCTAACAAGTTTCTCAAGTAAACTTTCTAGCAAACTTAATTTTAGCATATTTGCACCATCTGATAAAGCTTCTGATGGGTTAGGATGTGTCTCAATAAATAAACCATTAACTCCAACTGCAACGCCCGCTTTTGAAATGGTTTCAATAAGTTCTGGTAAGCCACCTGTAACACCGTTTAATTGATTAGGTTGTTGTAATGAATGTGTGCAATCTAGAATAACCGGATATCCGATTTTTTGCATAATAGGAATACTTCTGTAATCCACAACTAAATCGCTATAGCCGAAGGTAGTTCCTCTTTCTGTTAAAAGAATGTTTTGATTTCCAGTTGATTTTACTTTGTCTGCAGCAAATTTCATTGAATCTGGTGAAACAAATTGCCCTTTTTTAATATTTATTGGTAATCCAGTTTTTCCTGCAGCAATTAATAATTCCGTTTGACGGCATAAGAAAGCAGGAATTTGTAACATGTCAACATATTTGGACGCAAGTAAAGCGTCATCAGCGCTGTGAATATCGGTAATTACTGGTACACTTAAAGTTCTTTTAATTTCCTGAATAATTTCAAGTGCTTGAATATCTCCAATTCCTGAAAAGGAATCAATACTTGAGCGGTTTGCTTTTTTATATGATGCTTTAAAAATAAATGGGATTTCAAATTTTAAACATATTTCTTTAACTTTTTCGGCAACATTGAAAGTTATTTCACGATTTTCAACAACACATGGACCAGCAATTAGAAAAAAGTTTTTGCTTTCTGTAATGCTTTTATATATAGAGTTCATAGAATATTTTTTTACGAAAATACTTTAATTTTTAATGCTTGTCAAATTATTTTTATTTAACAAAATGTAAATATTAAAATCTTAGAATTTATAAGATAAACTTACCATTAGGCTCCTAGCAAATGCTTCTTTAGGCATTATAAATCCTGTTAAATCGCCAGATGATATTGTAGCTGATAATTTTTTATTTGCTTGAATTTTTAAAGCTAATCCAGCATTAAAACCCGAAAAACCACCATAATTTTCAATTAATCCAACATTTAACCATTTTGTGACTTTAGCTGTCTGTACTGCATAAAATTGAGGAATTGGTTGACCTGTATCAAAAATATAACACATCCCAATTATTGTTGAATTTATAAAACCATTCCATTCTTTTTTTATTTCTAAAGTTAATTTTTCAGGAATGGTATACTGAAAAGGTATGGTATCGTTATTACTATACAGAATATTCATTAAACTGTCTTTCGACATTCCTTGAAGGTTCTCTTGTGCAACATTTAATATGTTATTTATTTCAATTCCGTCAAAATGTATAGTAGAATCAACAAATGTATGATAACTTTTATTTTTCCATGAAATATATCCTAAATCTTCGCTGGCAAAAGTGAAAGTAAGTTTTGAGCTAACGTCTTCAATAGAAAAATATGCATCACATGAGAGTCCGATTCCATTAAAGTCAGTTATTTGCTTGTGTGATTGATTTGAAGTGTAATAAGATAGTTTTGTGTTAAAATCAAGATAACTTCCGTCATCTGCAGTATAAAATGATCCTTTGTATATATTTAAAGCTTGTAATTGCTGACCTTTTAGAATATTAAAACCAAAATATATACTTACTTTAGTTTCGTTATCATTATAATTCTTAATAATTCCTAGTTCTAATTTTTGGTAATCTATTGATCTGAATTTAGTGTTATCGAAATTTGCAAAATCTCCTGCAAATTGTTTATTTCCATAAAAAATAAGGTTGTATAAATCGTCACTAAAATTTACCGATCTGAATTGCTTGCGTGCTAACCCAATTCTATATCCAAAATTTGATAATCCCCACATTGAATCTGGCATGTTGGTTACATATATTTCTGAAGACAGATCAGTACCTAAAATGTTTTTTCCTTTTAGATGGTTAGAATTTTTTAAATTATCTGTAATAAATCCACTTTTAAAAAGAGTAGATGCAAATTTGTTATTAATTGAATTCGAGCCTAAATATGAATAAAAACTTGAGCCTATTTCTGTAAATACTGAATCATCTTCTGTATTGTAAATTGGTGATGACAATGGAACTACCTGTGCATTTATATTATTGCAGGCTATAAGAAAAATAATTATGTAAATTATTTTTTTCATTTTTCAACTCTGTAACTAAAGTCGCCTATTAATTTAAAGTCAATATAATAGTCGTTGTATATTTTTACATGTGTATTTGCAGGTTGTGTATTAAACCTTGCTTCAATAATTAATTTTTTTGATAAAAATAAACTGTTAAGTTTGGCTTTTGTTAAAGGTATTATATTTTTAGCGATTTTTGGTTGTGTGACTTTATGAGAAATAGGATTTATAGAAGCAGCATCAATGTATATTGGTATAACTGAAATTGAATCGTATATAATGTTAAGCTCATTTACGAAATATATTTTTGTTGAAGCATCAATAGGGTACATGTTAGCAGAGTTTACAATTATACTTCCACCATTTACATTACTTACGTCGGTATTAGCAAAATCAGGAGCTACAGTATCTATTAAAACTAATTTACCTGCAATAAATGAAAGTGGAACTTCAATATTCAATTTTGAACTTACTTTATCGCCATAATATATAAAATCTGTTCCCGATCCTGGAGGGGGCGGAGTAATGCCTTGATTTATATCTAATGCAACTTTATATCTGAATTTATTTGGTAAATTATTTATAAGTTGATTAATGTTAGAGTTGCTATTGTTTAATGTTAAATTATTTACTGTTGGAATTACATCTATTAATGTTGAATGTGGATCATTAGGTTTTAAAATATTAAAAGGCGAGGAGAGTGCACTCCCAGAAAGTGAAACGCTTGTATTATGGTTTGTATTTATACTGGTTAGCTCTGTAATATTTGCAACAGCATTTGCTCCAATTTGATTTTCTACTGATAAACTAACTCTTACGTCGTTAAAATCTAAATTGTCAATTTGTAAATCATTTAAAAATGAAAAACTAATAGTCGAATCCTGTTCTATATGACGATTTCCGAAAAATCCTCTTGCATAATCGGGCAAAATGTTAGAAAAAGAGCAATTAATATAAATGCTATCGTTCATTGTTAAGTGAACAAAATTTCCTGAAGAGTCAATACTTCCAGATAGAATATAATTTAAGCTATTTATTGTATCCTGATTTTTGCCGCTAAAATCAATTTTGTATCCCGATAAGTCTTTTGAAATTGTTGTATGTGATGCTGTGCCACCTATTGCCGCAGGAATTGTTCCAGTTAATGTAAGTGGTATGTTATTTAGTTTAGCACCAGGTAATGTGAATTGATATTGCATTGATTCATTAATCGTATTATATAAATCAACACTTATCTGACCACTTTTTGCCCATGCTTCTGATATTTGTAAATTGTCAGTAGTTTTTATTACAGCATCGCTATTTTGGTTTATAATTTCCTGTGAAGGAAAACGAGCAATTGC
>CAIQJL010000199.1 GCA_903872185.1 uncultured Bacteroidota bacterium
AACAACCGACAATAAGAAAATGTTGGTATGGTTTATTTATCCTCCAGATTTTGATTCAACAAAAGCATACCCTGCTTTATTGTATTGCCAAGGTGGTCCACAGAGTACGGTAAGTCAGTTTTTTAGTTATCGTTGGAATTTCCAGATTATGGCGGCAAATGAGTATATAATTGTTGCTCCAAACCGTCGTGGTGTTCCTTCATTCGGTCAGGCATGGAATGCACAAATTTCTGGAGATTACGGTGGCCAGAATATGAAAGATTATTTATCTGCTATTGATGAAGCTAAAAAAGAAAAATATATAGATGCTAATCGTTTAGGTTGTGTTGGTGCTAGCTATGGTGGGTTTTCTGTTTATTGGTTAGCGGGTCATCACGAGAAACGTTTTAAAGCTTTTATTGCACATTGTGGTATGTTTAATTTAGAAAGTCAGTATGCCGAGACTGAAGAAGAATTTTTTACTAATCATGATTTAGGCGGACCATTCTGGGATAAAAATAACAAAGTAGCACAAAATACTTATGCAAACAGTCCGCATAAATTTGTACAGAACTGGGATACTCCAATAATGATGATTTCTGGAGGAAACGATTTTAGAATTCCTTATACTGAAAGTATGCAAGCATTTAATTGTGCACAGTTAAGAGGTATTCCAAGTAAGCTTTTAATTTTCCCTAACGAATCGCATTTTGTATTGAAACCACAAAATAGCATATTATGGCAAAGGGAATTTTTTGGTTGGTTAGATAAATGGTTAAAACCAGAAACTAATTAACTTTATAATTTGTCTATAAATTAAAGGTGGTTGTTTTACAACTGCCTTTTTTTTATGATATTAAACACGTTATTATTATGATGTTTGTTTTGTTATAGAAAATAGTTTCTGTATAATTTTGTGCAAATATATTTCAAACATTTATGAATATAGATATATCAATAGTAAATATAATTCAAGCAATGCTTGCACCTGGCATTATGATTTCTGCATGTGCACTTTTGTTGTTAGGAATGGGAAATAAATATTCCTCAACTGTGGCCAGAATTAGAGTCTTAAACGAGGAGAGAAGAAAGTTAATGCTGCATGCAAAAGAGAATAAAGTTACTTATGAAGATGATATTAGAATGCATAGTATAAATGCGCAGTTGTTAAGGTTTCAGAAACGTTTGCGACTTGTTAGGGATGCTGTTGTTTTTTATTCTTTAGGCGTAGCATTCTTTATTCTTTCTTCTTTGTTTATTGGGTTTAAAATAATATTTGATTATGATAATAGTCAGTATGCAATTCTAGTACTGTTTTTAACTGGAATGTTATTTGTTCTTTCTGGTGTTATCCTTGCTGCTGTTGAGGTTTCGAAAGGATTTAAAATCATTAAAATTGAAATTTTAGATATTTGATTTCCTCTTAAAATTATTAAACCTAACAGGTCTTTAAGACCTGTTAGGTTTAATATATAACATATAGTAAAATCATCCCTGTTTTATCACGCCAGTATTATAATCAAAGTTATCTATCACCTTGGTCTGTGGCTCACAGACCAATTAGAGTTATCCTTGTTTTATTACACCAGTATTGTAATCTAGTTGTGAGCCAAACATACTATGAGGAATACTATAAACAACTAAGGTAAGTATTGCGGCAAAAATAAACCAGCCTCTGCGTTCTTTATTCCAGTTAGCACCAACAGCTACAAGCCATCCGGTAAATCCAATAAGTGTTTTGTTATCTGTTAAATCCCAACCAAAAGGAACGCCTGTCCATAATTCGCCAAAAGCAAATTTCTGAACAACTGGGCCTAAAAATAAACCACCAATAATCATAACAAATAACGTAATTAAAGCCCATTTTTTTTGTTTAGATCCTTTACCTATTGCAAGCAAACCTGTGAAGTTTGAGAAAAACATTGCAAGAAACATTGCAAGTATATGTGGAATTAATACCCACATAGGTACATTTCCTTTAAACCGAACAACTACTGGTGGCTCAGTTTCAAGTTTTTCATTAGGGTGTAGTTTTAATCTAACAATATACTGTAATTTCCCCGCAGCTGGTTGTGATGGTAACATTGCAGTTAAAGTATCACTGTGATTATTCATCTTTAATATTGTCCATTCATCTGGAGTATTAAAACGTTTGTAATACAAATATCCACTGGCTTCTTTACCAATTGCAGGAATATTTATTGCAAGATCCTTCCCTGTATCTGATGAACGAATAAGTTTAAATTTAACTACTTCATTTCCCGATTCTATTTTACAACGTTTTGGGTAAGTAGGCCCGGTAATACGTTGATAATAGGCAGTTGATAAAGTTATAACAAATGCTAATATCCAAAAAATACTTGTTTTTTTCATATTAAATTATTTTATGTAAAAATAATAAATTCTTTTACTATATTTTTTAATTTGTATGTGTAATAAATTATTTAAAGACTGAAATAATCAAAAAAAAAGCCTCGTAATTTACGAGGCTTTTTTAATATTTTGCGTTTACTTATGGAAGTATAG
>CAIQJL010000200.1 GCA_903872185.1 uncultured Bacteroidota bacterium
AGTTTGTCTCTTTTTGGTAGCGGGGACATGTTAGCAAAAGTAGAAATAGACACTCAGGAAACACAGCAACCAATTATTGTAAAATTTACACCAGCTAAAGACTAAAGATTTTATAACAGTCACAATAGGTTTTAAAACATTAACAATATATTATTATAATCTAAATTATAATAATATATTTGCTTAAACCAAACAAACTTATTATGATAAATGATATTATCTTTTTTATATTTGGAGTATTGGGAATTATTTCAATGTGGATTTTTATTGGTCAAGCTTCAAAGGTTGGAGAAATTAAAAATGTTTTAAAGACTAAAACTATTAAATGCAAGCATTGTGATTATACATTTATAGCTTTTAATTACTATTCACCTTTTTGTCCCAGATGTAATAAGGACGCTGAAGGGAAAAAGACAGAAGACTATCAATAAATAATACTTTTAAGAGGGTCAAAATTACTTATAGTCCCCTCATATGTCCCCTAACAAAAAAGAAACCCCTGCAAGTTATTACTTACATGGGGTTTGTGTAGCGGGGACAGGGTTCGAACCTATGACCTCCGGGTTATGAGCCCGACGAGCTACCACTGCTCTACCCCGCAATGTGGGTGCAAAAGTAGTTTTAATAATTTACATAATCAAACAAAATTTTCATTAATCTTTAAATGGCTTATTTATTGACGAATAAAATCATTGAGGTTGTATTTAACCTAAATAAAATTATTTATTTAGGTTAATAGGAAAATTAAAAGAGTGTTTATTTAACTTACATTTAAGTATTATGCAATCTCATTCATAAAATGTAATTTTACCATTAAATAAATCTAGAATTAAAGTAATCGAAAATCATGAAGTTTTTAATTTTAATGTTATTATTCTTTTTATCGTTTTCAGTTTTTTCTCAGGTTATTCCAGCTGCCGAATTAACCAATGAATATTTTGCTATAATAAAAGGTAAAAATATTGGAGTTGTGGCAAATCAAACTTCATTAATTGGGAATACTCATTTAATAGATTCGCTTATATCATCAGGGATTTGTGTAAAAAAAATATTTTGTCCAGAACATGGCTTTAGGGGTAATGCCGATGCTGGTGAGAATATTCAAACCTCAAAGGATTCTAAAACTGGCTTGCCTATTATTTCTTTATATGGAAAAAATAAAAAACCATATCCAGCAGATTTGCAGGGATTAGATATTGTGATTTTTGATATTCAAGATGTTGGTGTAAGGTATTATACTTATATTTCTACTTTACATTATGTAATGGAAGCATGTGCAGAGAATAATATATTGCTTTTAATTCTTGATAGGCCAAATCCTAATGCATATTATATAGACGGTCCGGTATTAAAAAATGATTTTCATTCATTTGTAGGAATGCATCCGGTTCCATTAGTTTATGGAATGACCATAGCTGAATATGCACAGATGATTAATGGAGAAGGTTGGCTTTCAAAAAAAATTGCATGTAATATGCAAATTGTTAAATGTAAAAATTACACACATTTAACAAAATACAGTTTACCTGTAAAGCCTTCTCCAAATTTGCCAAATATGCAATCAGTTTATTTATATCCAAGTCTTGGTTTATTTGAAGGAACATGCGTAAGTGTTGGAAGAGGAACTCCATATCCTTTTCAGGTAATTGGAAATCCTTTTCTTGATTCTACACTTTTTTATTTTATTCCGAAATCAGCAATTGGAGCAAAGAATCCCATGTATCAAAACAAAAAATGTTTTGGCTTTGATTTAAGAAATTCTTTAGATACTGTGTTTACTTTAAAATATATTATTAAAATGTATAATCTATCGTCAAATAAAGAAGCTTTTTTTAATCCTTTTTTTCAGAAGTTAATAGGTACAGATGAAATTATTCCTCTTATTAAAGCTGGTAAAACAGAAGCCCAAATAAAAGCTACATGGCAAGTAGATTTGAATAAGTTTAAAGGAATCAGGAAAAAATATTTGCTTTATCCTTAATAATCCGTACTTGTGAGCCCATGATTAGTGGGCGTGACAATCTAACTAATTGTTTAATGACCAATTAGAAAAATAAATTTTCAGTAAAATTTTTGTATTCAAAAAATATTTTTATATCTTTGCAACGAATTCAGGAGAAAGATATGACAGGGGACCGAAAGTCCCCTGTTTTATTAACCTAAATTATTTATGATTGATAAAGAAAAAATAAAAGAAGTAGCTGCAAGTGCCAATTTAGG
>CAIQJL010000201.1 GCA_903872185.1 uncultured Bacteroidota bacterium
ATTAAAAATCCAGCAACCGAAATGGTTAACAACCAAATTGAGAGTAATAGAAAAGCATTATTAGAGAATATCAGAAATCTTATTCAATCAAATATTATTTCAATAAATGAAGTAGATAAGCGTATAGGTGAAGTTGAAGCAGAAATTTCAAAATTGCCTAGTACTGAAAAACAATTAATTACTATACAGAGAAAATACAAGCTTAATGATCAGATATATACTTATTTGTTAACAAAAAGAGCTGAGTCTGGTATTGCTAAAGCATCAAATGTTCCTGATAATAAAATTATTGATAATTGTTTAGTTCAGAATGCAGCACAGGTTGGTCCTAAAAAAACTTTAAACTATACGATAGCAATTTTAATAGGAATATTAATTCCACTTATTCTTATTATTATAGCTGACTTTTTTAACGATAAAATTCTTGATCGGCATGATGTAGAATCTCGCACAGATATTCCTATTATGGCTGCAATTGGTCACAATAACAAAGCAACTGATTTTGTTGTTTACGAGAAACCTAAATCTTCTATTGCAGAATCTTTCAGAACACTGCGAACAAATCTTCAGTATTTGCATATTGATAGAAAACTTACAACTCATACAATTGCTCTAACTTCAACTGTAAGCGGTGAAGGAAAATCTTTTTGTGCAGTAAACTTAGCTTCTATTTTTGCTCTTTCTGGCAAGAAAACAATTATTATGGGTTTGGATTTAAGAAAACCTAAACTTCATAAAGATTTTAAAATTGAAAACTCAATTGGAATAAGTACATATCTTATAGGAAATAATACCTTAGATGAAATAATAGTTCATACATTTCAGGAAAATTTACACGTTGTTACTTCGGGCCCTATTCCTCCAAACCCTGCTGAACTTTTAGAAAGTGAAAAAATGAATCAGCTTATTTTAGAGCTAAAAGAAAGGTACGAAGTTATTGTTATTGATACTCCACCAGTTGCTCTTGTTACCGATTCGTTACTTCTTTCAAAATATGTTGATACTAATATTTATGTTGTTAGACAAGATTATAGCAGTAGAACTGTATTGAAATTTGTAAACAGTTTATATAAAGATAACAAATATCAATCGATGGGTATTTTAATTAATGATGTGAAAATACCAAGCTATTATGGTAATCGTTATGGTTACGGATATAAATATGGTGCTTACGGTTATGGTTATGGTTCTGGTTATGGCTATGGCTATTATGATGATGATGAAATTCATGATAATAGAAATGCTGTAAAAAAGACAATATCTAATATTCCACTTCCAAAGTTTTTTGTAAGGAAAAAGAAAAGATAGTAAATAAAAAAACCGCAGTTTTGCCAAGAGTGGTCGGAAGAGTTTTTCTTCAGACCTTTTTGTTTTTATACCAAAGTACATTATATATTATTCCATGGGGTCATGTTGAGGCTCTCGAAACATGTGTGAGGGTTTGCGGGCAAATCCTTCGAGAACCTCAGAATGACTATGATTAGTAGTGCTTTAAAATTGGACTAGTATATAAATTATTTGTTATTAGAAATTTAGTAATTGCATTAATCGTAATTAAATGCGGAGGAAACCCTTATTTATTCTTCAATAAGACATAAAAAAA
>CAIQJL010000202.1 GCA_903872185.1 uncultured Bacteroidota bacterium
AATAAACACCTGGTTTAAGATTACCACGTTCAATAACAATTTGTAAGTCATTGCGAGAACCTGAAAGGTTCGTGGCAATCTGTTGTGGGCTTTTAGGAGATGCTGAAACAAGTTCAGCATGACGATTTAGATTTGTTATTTTGCGAACTGTTTTTCCTGTAATGTCAATAATTTTCAATTCGTAATTCGTAATTAAAGAATTGGGTATTGTTATAGTTGTGCTTTCGGTAAAAGGATTTGGGCTAACCATTATGGTGCCATAGGTTGGATTGTTTATTCCTAACAAGGTGCTGTTGTCTTTTTTGTTAGAAAATGAAATTAAATCAGACTTTGTAGTATTACAACCACCTGTCTTTTTAACTCCAATGATATAATAATAAACATTAAACACATTAATATCATTGTAAGAGTTAAAACTACCCGAAACTGAATCGTGCAAAGCCATGTTTGTTGGTGTAAGACCACGATAAATATAATACCTAAAAGGAGCATATGCGCCACTTTCATCTATATAATCGTCCCAGTTTAAGCCCATAGTACTGCCAAAAGCTGCAATAGTAAGGTTCATGGTTTTATGAAAAAAACTTAAATCCGATTCATTGCCACAGGTATCTAAAACCGAAATTTTATATTTATCGCCATGCGATTCTGGAACCGAAAACAAATCGATAAACTCAGCAGGTTGTGTTGCTAAAACATTACCTATTTGAGAGTAACTATTTAAACCAGTTTCTTTATATATTATATAATATTCTGAACCAACACCTAATGTTTTTTCCCACATTATTTTATTTTTCCATGTTATTGTATCTACTGTTACAAGACAAATTTCTTCGTTTTGAAAAACATTACCTACAACTACATTTACCTGGTCTGTTTCAGTGCAACCCAACTGGTCGGTTACCTGTACTGTGTAATTTGTTGTTGCGGTTGGGTTAGCTGTTGTGACTGCTGTGTTTGTAGGTGTTAATCCTAAGGTAGGACTCCAGCTATAATTTAACGTACCAGATTCTGTAACATGATTTGTACCACCTGTTGCCTGCAACTGTGTATTATGTCCATTACAAATTCTTGCATCTAATCCGGCATTTGCCGAAATATCAATTACTTTTAATTCGGCATTATTAGAAATTAATGTTCTGCAATAATTTGTTGGTTCACAAGTAAATATTCCTTCATCAGCAACACTAAGTCCATTTATTGAATATGTATTTAAAGTTGCCCCTGAAATAAGCGTTCCATTCTTTTTCCATACATAAGAAATGGGTGCAGTTCCTGAAGCATTAAGTGTAAAAACGACATTAGAACTTAAACATTTATTATACGATATTGGTTGAGTTATTATACTTACAGGTGTTTTTGAAGTAACTACAATTGCATCAGTTTTTGTACAACCTAATTGATCAGTAACCGTAATTGTGTAAGTTGTATTAGTTAATGGTTGTGCAGTTGTAATTGAAGAAGTTGGGCTACCTAAGTTTGTTGTAGGTGACCAATTATAATTTAAAGTTCCGGATTCTATTGTGTGATTTGTTGTTGCAATTGCAATTATGTGTGTAGCTGTATCATTGCAAAAAGTAATATCGGTTCCTGCATTTACATTTAAGCCTATTACTTTTAATTGTGCGCTATTACTTGTAATAGTTCTGCAAAGGTTTGTAGCTTCACATGTATATATGCCTTCATCGGCAAGGGTTAAATTAGAAATTGTATAACTACTATTTGTTGCGGAGGTAATATTTGCCCCTGCTTTTTTCCATTGGTAAGTAATTGTAGCAGTACCGGTAGTTGCAACGGTAAATGTAACGCTGCTGCCAAGGCATTTATTTTGAGCAATTGGTTGCGTGGCAATACTAACTGTTACGGGTTGGTTAGTAACTATGGCAGTATTATAATTACATTGAGCTATAGTTATATGGCTTATACCAAATAACATAATGCAGCATAGTGCCGAAAATAAACAAATTTTAAGTTTCATAATATAATTATTTATATTTTACATTTTTCGACCGCTTCGCGGTAATGGTTAAATTGATAAATGGCTAAAAAGACCTAACACAACGCACACTGCCGTAGCCGTTGACCTTACTGTTGCCGACCTGAAGGCCATCGTTGAAGTACTGCTCCCAAGCGTTGTTCGCATTGTACTCTGAACTGCTCCAATAGTAGTTAGTAGAAAAACCGCCAACAAGCGAACGTTGCTGGTAAAGATAATTTAACTGGCCCTTCGCAGGCAAAAACCAATCAGTATAGCAGTTTATTGTTAGCGTATCGCAAATACTTGCTGCAATAGGCCTGGTTGTGCATGCTGCAACTATAGCTATTGTGTTTGCCGCACCATTGGTTAAGCTAACTGCGCCGGGTATAGAAGTACCAAAACAACCCCATTGCACTCCAGTGCTTTGGTCGGTTTGTGGGGCAATTAAGCCGTGCCCAGTGCCATCGGTATAAAATACTATGCCACCACCATACCAATCGCCTACCACAATTTGAGCTGTATTTGTAATTATTTTATGACGTATTACAGAACTATACCATGAAGAATTATCGCAAATTACAGTATTTGTTACTTTTGCTCTAAAAAAGCGTTTGCCTGTAACAGAAGTTGTGGTAGTAATTGTGTACGGCGTTGTGGTTGCACCAGCAATATCAGCCCATGCAAGCGAGTCGGTGCTTTGCTGCCATTGTATGGTACCATTTGCACCGGTTACCGAGAGAGTAACTGTTTCACCAGCTGAATAAGCATATAGTTGTGTTTGAGAATATGCTTCGGCTACGCTCAGCATAACAGAAGCAAAAAGTACGAAAGTTGAAAGTAGAAAGTTCATAAAGTAGAAAGTTTGTAAAGTTTGTAAAGTTGAAAGTTCAGAAACTATTCTTTTATTAAAGAAAGTTAATTAATTCCTTAAATGTCAAATTTACATTATTTTTAATAAAAACAATAACGGTTTTTACGCAGGTGTTTTACCTAATACTAATAAAACAACAAATGATTTATATTCTTGCTTTATAGTAATTTATAACATGCTAAAAAAATCAGTTGTAAAAAAGCGACTTTAGTAAATGCAAAAAACAGATTAATTGTTCACTATGTTATAAATAAACATAATTAAAAATGCAATTAAACAAAATATACTTTGATCAATATTTTATGAAAGTAAATTTATTCTACAATTAATTTCCCCCTATAAACTCTATCGCCTCTCAACTCTATAAAATAAACCCCGGGTTTAAGGTTACCACGTTCAATAACAATTTGTAAGTCATTGCGAGAACCTGAAAGGTTCGTGGCAATCTGTTGTGGGCTTTTAGGAGATACTGAAACAAGTTCAGCATGACGATTTAGATTTGTTATTGTTCGAACTATTTTCCCAGTTATATCCGAAATTGTTATTTGGGTATTTGAATTTTTGAAATTTGGAATCTCTATTGTAGTTTGTTCCGAAAAAGGATTTGGGCTAACCTTTATTGCACCACACAGAACTTCATTAATTCCAATAAAAGGTGTATTATCTTTCTTGTTAGAAAAAGAAATAAAATCTGATTTTGTGGTATTACAACCACCAGTTTTTTTTACTCCAATTTTATAATAATATACATTAAATACATTTAAATCGTTGTATGAATTAAAACTTCCAGAAACTGAATCATGTAACACCATACTTGATGGCGAAATCCCTCGATATATATAATATCGAAATGGCGTATAAGTTCCACTCTCATCAATATAATCATCCCAATTTAAGCCCATTGTTGAACCAAATGCAGCTATTGTTAAATTAATAGTTTTATGATACAAGCTTTTATTCGATTCAACTCCACAAGAATCTAAAACTGAAATTTTATATTTATCACCATGTGATTCAGGCACGGAAAATAAATCTATAAACTCACCTGGCTGATTTGCCTGAACATTTCCTATTTGAATATAATTATTGGTTCCACTTTCTTTATAAATGAGATAATACTCAGTATTAACACCTAAAGTTTTTTCCCACAATATTTTATTTTTCCATAAAACAGAATCAACAGTAACAATACATATTTTTTCATTCTGAAAAGGAGCAGGTAATATTACTGCACAACTTGAATTTATTGATGAAAATAAATCAGAATTTGAAAATGATCTTATACTCCTAACATTTGCAGTCTGATACTTTCCCCATCCTACAATCATACCATTATTCATACTTATACAAACTGCCGTATTAGGGTAATCCTCAGTTGAACTCCAATAAAGACCTCCACTTACACTAAATAGATTTCTTTGTTGATAAAAGTAATTAAGTTGATCTCTAGCAGGTAAAAACCAATCACTGTAACCGTTAATAATAAGATTATCGCAAATACTTGCTGCAATAGGCCTTGTTGAACATGCTGTCAATATAGCGATTGTATTACCATTACCATCAATTGTACTAATAGCATTTGTTGTAGTACCATCACACCCCCATGAAGCAATTTCTTGGTCTTGTAGTGGAGCAATCAAGCCTGTACCAGTGCCGCTTACATAAAAAACAATCCCCCCATGAAACCAATCACCAACACTAACTTGTGAAGTATTTGTAAGAATTTTATAACAAATAACACTACTCTTTATATCATAATTGGCACATAAACCACTTCCACTAACTACTGCACGAAATAACCTTTTACCTGTCAATGATGTGGTGATTAAAACTCTCTGTGGATTATTTATAGCACCCGGAATATTCGTCCATGCAACACTATCTTCACTTTGCTGCCATTGAATACTGCCTGCTGCACTAGATAACGAAAGAATTGCTGTATCACCAGCCAATACTGAATATTGTGTTTGCGAAAAACAATAAAAGATACTACTTAAAAATATTATTGAAATCAATAAACTAGTTTTCATCACTCTTTATTTTTATTTTTTATTCTACAATTAATTTAACTCTATAAATCCTATCACCTCTCAACTCTACAAAGTAAACACCGGATTTAAAATTGCCGTGTTCAATAACAAATTGCATGTTGTTGCAAATTCAATTTGCTATGTTGGGCAAAAAAATAAGCCGATTTTAAGTCGGCTTATAAGTGTTTAATTTTTCAGTAGCGAGAGACGGGCTTGAACCGTCGACCTCATGATTATGAATCATGCGCTCTAACCAGCTGAGCTACCTCGCCAAATTGAGGTTGCAAAGATATATTATTTTTTATTTATAGCAATTCATATGTATAAGAATAATAAAAAAACAATTTAAGCTTTGTTAACCAATTAGTTTGAATAAAAATTTGGAAATCAATAAACAAAAAACTATCTTTCCAAAAAATGAGAAAGTGATGAAGGAAAAAATTCAAATGGAATTTTCTGTAAATACTTCTGCTAAAATACTTTACCCAAGGCTTAGTACCCCAAGTGGATTGTCAGAATGGTTTGCAGATGATGTAAATGCTAGAGGAAATGATTATTCTTTTATATGGCAAAACTCAGCTCAAAAAGCTAAACTTGTTTGTAGTAAAGATGCAAAATTTATCCGTTTTAAATGGGCTGAAGACGAAGGACTTGAAGAAGACTATTATTTCGAATTTAAAATCGAAACACAAGAATTATCAGGCGATACAGCACTAATTATTACTGATTTCGCCGACCCTGACGATAAAAGTGATACTATCAATTTATGGGAATCGCAGGTGGGTGAATTAAAACGTGCATTAGGATTATAAAAATTTAACCTAAACTTCTGAAATTTTACGCTAAATTTGCTGCTTAAATCACAAAATTGAAGTAATGAAGCGGCTTCACACCTACATGATAAAAACATACATGGGACCATTTCTCATGACGTTTTTTATTTCTGTATTCTTGCTTCTAATGCAGTTTCTTTGGAAATATATCGATGAATTTGTTGGGAAAGGTATTGATACCCCAGTAATGGCTCAATTACTTTTTTATGCTTCGGTAAACTTTATTCCAATGGCACTTCCTTTAGCCATTCTACTATCTTCAATAATGACTTTTGGAAGTATTGGAGAGCATTACGAATTGGTTGCATTAAAATCGTCGGGTATTTCGCTATTAAGAATAATGTATCCTTTAATTGTGTTTATTTCTTTTGTAAGCATTGGTGCACTATTATTTTCAAATTATGTGTTGCCAGTAGCAAATTTAAAGTTTTACTCTCTTTTATATGACGTTAGAAATATTAGACCCGAGATTAATATTAAACCAGGAATATTTTATAATGGTATTGATGATTATAGTATTAGAGTTCAGAAAAAAAATAAGAAAACCAATATTTTATACGGTGTAATGATTTATGATCAAACTAATCGGCAGGGAAATACAACTGTAATTGTTGCTGATTCGGGTAAAATCCTTATGACTGATGATAAGAGATATTTATTATTAAATCTATATAATGGCGAGAAATATGATGAATTAAGGGACGAAGCACAGTCAAGCTGGAGATCCAGACATCCACATCAAAAAGATAAATTTTCTGAAGAAGATATTACTATTGAGCTAACTGGCTTTGGCTTTAATAGAAGTGATGAGAGTTTGTTCACAGATAATTATAAAATGCTAAATATCTCTCAGCTAAAACAAGTAGAAGATTCACTTCAGGTGGAATACGACAAGCGAGATTCGGCATATAAAGTATCTGTTGTAGATGTAGCTTTCTTGAAAAAAATAGCTTTAGATTCATTAGCAAATAGAAGGTCAACAATAGATACATTTATTCATCCTGATACACTTTTTAAAACCTTTTCGAAAGAAGAAAAAATTCAGGTTCTGGAGAATGCGTTATCAATAGCTAGAAGTCAGGCTGCATATATTACTTTATCTGTTGATGAACTTGAAGCACGTGAAAGTTTCATTGTAAAACATAAAGTAGAATTTCATTTAAAATTCACATTAGCATTTGCTTGTCTTATTTTATTTTTTATCGGAGCTCCCCTTGGCGCAATAATAAGAAAAGGTGGTTTAGGAATGCCTGTTGTTGTTTCTGTATTGTTATTTATACTTTATTATATAATATCATTAGTTGGAGAAAAATTTGCAAAAGAATTAATTTTACCTGCTTGGGCCGGAGTTTGGTTATCATCTGCAGTTTTATTTCCATTTGGTTTATTTTTAACATATAAAGCAGCATCTGATTCTGTAATCTTTAATATCGATTTATATATAGAACCGATTAAGAAGCTGTATGAAAAAATAATGAAAAAAAGAAAAAAACGATAAAGATTTAAGGTTGAGTTGCTAGAAAATGAGAATACTTCAATTACACAATAAAGTACCATACCCCCCAAAGGATGGTGGATCAATAGGAGTTTGGAATTATACTTTTGAACTTGCTAAGCAAGGGCACGATGTTACGCTTTTAGCAATGAATACCAAAAAACACTATTGTGATATAAAAAGTATTCCAAGTGAAATTACAGATTTAATAAATATTATTTCTGTTGATATTGATGCCCCGATAACATTTGCAGGCGCATTAAGCAATTTGTTGTTTTCCAAGAAACCTTATAACGCTCAAAGATTTATTTTAAAATCATACAAAGAAAAATTAGAAGCGTTGCTTTTAAATAACACTTTTGATGTAATTCAACTTGAAGGTTTGTATTTATGTCCTTATATTCCATCAATAAGAAAACTGTCGAAAGCGTTAATTTCATTTAAGGCTCATAATGTTGAACATGAAATCTGGAACAGAGTTTCTGTGAATGAATCTTCTTTTTTTAAAAGAAATTATTTAAAAATTCTTTCTAACAGAATAATGGAAATGGAAGCTGATGTTGTAAATAAGTATGATGTTTTGGTTACTTTTACCGAACGTGATGCTAGTTTATTTAATTCAATTGGAAATAAAAAACCATTTATAGCTTCACCTATAGGTATAGATACTTCACATCTAATTCCTAACAAAGCAAACATTAAATATCCTTCAATCTTTTATATTGGAGCTCTTGATTGGGCACCTAATCAGGAAGGTCTATTGTGGTTTATTAGAAAAGTATGGCATAATATACAAGAAAAATTCCCTGATATTAAACTTGAAGTTGCTGGAAGAAATGCACCTGATTGGCTTATTGAAACTCTTCAGGAATCAAGTATTATTTACCATGGAGAAATAAATGATGCTTATAAATTTATTAACGAACATGCAGTAATGATAGTGCCTCTTTTATCTGGAAGTGGTATGAGAATTAAAATTGTAGAGGGAATGGCCTTAGGTAAAACAATTATCACAACTTCTATTGGCAATGAAGGTATAGCTACTACACATAACATTGATATTTTAATTGCAGATACAGCTGAGCAATTTCAAAAACAAGTAGAAAGAGTTTTAACTGAAAAGCAATTTTTTGATTCAATTGGAGTCAATGCAATAAAATATGTAAAACAAAATTTTGACATAAAGCAGATAACAAAAACATTAATAGCCTTTTGGTCAAAGCAAATACAGTAGTATTTATTTGGTGTTTTTTAAATCAATTAAACTAATTTTGAAAAAAAATAAAAAAATGTCTGATATCGAAAAAATACAATTAAACACAATAGAAGAAGCCATAAAAGATATTAAAGATGGTAAAATGATTATTGTTGTTGATGATGAAGATAGAGAGAACGAGGGTGATTTTGTTGTTGCAGCAGAATTAGTAACACCAACAATTATTAATTATATGGCAAAATATGGAAGAGGTTTAATCTGTTGTGCCATTCCAGAAAGCCGTTGCAATGAACTTGAACTTCAAATGATGGTTGGTAGAAATACATCATTTCACGAAACAGCATTTACAGTATCTGTAGATCTTATTGGAAATGGGTGTACCACTGGCATTTCAGCAAGTGATAGAGCAAAAACTATAAACGCTTTAGTTGACCCTGATACTAAAATTGAAGATCTTGGTAGACCAGGTCATATTTTCCCATTAAAATCAAAGGAAAGAGGTGTTTTACGTAGAGCCGGCCATACCGAAGCTGTTGTTGATTTAACTCTTTTAGCCGGATTAAAACCTGGAGGTGCTTTGGTTGAAATCATGAATGATGATGGATCTATGGCAAGACTTCCCGAATTATATGAAATTAGTAAGAAATTTGGTTTTAAAATTATTTCTATTGAAGATCTTATAAAATATCGTCTTCAAAGAGAGAGTTTGATAAAAAAAGGGGCAACTGTTAAACTACCTACAAAGAATGGCGATTTTGAACTTGTTCCTTTTATTCAAATTTCAAACGGTTTAGAACATATTGCACTTATAAAAGGTGAATTTAAAAAAGATGAACCCATCTTAGTCAGAGTCCATTCATCGTGCGTTACAGGAGATATTTTTGGTTCATTAAGATGCGATTGTGGATCTCAATTAGATGAAGCAATGAAAATGATTGAGAGTGAAGGAAAAGGTGTTATTGTGTATTTAAATCAAGAAGGCAGAGGAATTGGTTTATTTAATAAAATTGAAGCATATAAATTACAAGAAAATGGCAGAGACACTGTTGAAGCTAATATAGAACTTGGTTTTAGAGCTGATGAAAGAGACTATGGCGTTGGAGCTCAGATTTTGCGAGATTTAGGTGTTTGTAAAATTAGACTAATAACAAATAACCCTGTTAAAAGAGCAGGATTAGAAGGTTATGGGTTGAAAATAGTTGAGAATGTACCTTTACATATTCCTTCAAATCCTTATAACGAAAAATATTTAGATACTAAGCGCAAAAAAATGGGTCACTTTTAATCTCAATGATTTATAACAAAAAAAGCTGCCTTAATTAAGACAGCTTTTTTTATTTGTTATAACAAACTAAATACTATTTAATACCTAATTTAGTTTTAACTAAAGGTAAAATATCGTCTGCATCTTTTGGCCAATAAAGTAAAGTTCCAGTTCCAGTATCAAATACATATGTGTATCCATTATCTTTTGAAACTTCTTCGATAGCTTTTTTAGCTTTTTCAATTATTGGTTGTAATAATTCAGATTCCTTTTTTTGCAATTCAGTTTGTGCATTAGTTTGGAAAGTTTGAATCCTTTGTTGCATTGTAGATAATTCTTCTTCTTTAGTTTTTTTAATCATATCTGTCAATGTAGCTTGATCTGCTTGATATGCAGTATATTTTTTTTCTAATTCATCTTGCATCGCAACAAGCTGATCTTCTAGTTGTTTTGAATATGTTTGTAGCGTTTTTTGTGCCGCTTCTTTTTCTGGCATTAAAGCAAATAAATCATTTGAATTTAAATGACCAAACTTTAATTTAGCTTGAGAAAACCCAGATAAATTGATAAATAACAGTGCAATTAATATTGCGAATCCAATGTTTTTCATGTTTATTTTTAAATTTAGATTTTTGCAAATTTATAAATTAATTCTTATAACCCAACTTTTTAAGTACATCATCACTTTTATCTAGCTTTGGATCTGTATAAAGCATATTTAAACTGCCTGATGTGTCGAAAATAATTGCAAAATTGCCATCAGTGGCTATTTCTTTTACAGCATTAAACACCTCATCCTGAATAGGCTTAACGAGCTCTTGACGTTTTTTATATAATTCTCCTTCTTTACCGAAATATTTCTTTTGTAATTCTTTTGCTTCCTTTTCTTTTAAAACAATGTCGTTTTCACGTTTTGTTCTCATTTCTTCTGTAAGTAATACTTTTTCGGCCTGAAAATCTTTATATAATTTATCAACCTGAGTATAAATTGCTTCTATTTCTTTTTGCCAATCAACAGAAATTTTATCGAGCTGGGCTTGTGCAGCCTGATAAGATGGGATATTTTTTAGCATATAATCAGTATCAACATAAGCAAATTTTTGCGATTGCGAATTGGCAATACTAACGGTAAAAATGCTAACCACTAAAATTAAAAATAGCTTTTTCATAGTCGTAAGATTTATTAATTTTTAAAAGTTTTGTCCAATAATAAAATGAAACTGACCTTTGTTTTCTCCTGGTCTAACAGCTTCGTCAAAACCGTAACCCCAGTCAACTCCTAATCTTCCAAACATTGGAAGAAAAATACGAATACCAACACCTGCTGAACGTTTTATATCAAAAGGTTTAAACTCTTCAAATTTATTCCAACAATTTCCACCTTCTGCAAAAGAAAGAATATATAAAGTAGCATTTGGGTTAAGTGAAAGTGGATATCTTATTTCAAAAGAAAATTTATTGTAAACATTTCCACCTGCTAATGGTGAAAGTGAACCATTTCCATATCCCCTTAATGATATGGTTTCTTTTCCGTATAGGTTATATGATACTAATCCGTCGCCGCCCATATTATATCCTTCAAAAGGTGAAGATCCGTAATCTTTATTATAAATTCCAAGAAAACCAAAATCTGCTTTCGTACTTAATACCAAATCCCCTGCCAATTTTGTAATGAAGTTAGTATTAAATGACCATTTATGATATTCAATCCACTTATACTTTTCTTTATCAGTCATATTAGCATAATCTTTATTGTTCATTAAAGAGTATGGAGGAGTTAATTGTAATGAAAGTGAGACATTTGATCCCTTTCTAGGATAAATAGGTTGATCAATTGAATTTCGTTCAAAAGTGGTTTTAAAACTTATGTTTCTTGAGTTTCCATCTGAGAATGAAAATAAATAACCATAGCTGTAATTTTTAAGTATATAATTTTGATAGCTAATTTCATTGTATAGCTGGAAATAATCATCTGGCCATTTAAGTCTTCTTCCTAATCCAACAGATACTCCAAAAATATCCATAGCTTGTCTATTATCATCTTTTTTAGCAATACCATTTGATTGTATTGTGTAGTATGTTGATAAAGATAATGATCTTGGTTTTTTTCCGCCCAGCCATGGCTCAACAAATGAAGCAGAATATGCTTGATAATAGACTCCATTTGTTTGTGCTCTAACACTTAATCTCTGTCCATCGCCTGAAGGAAGAGGTTTCCATGCATCTTTTTTAAAGAAATTTTTTGCGCTGAAGTTATTAAATGAAACACCTAAAGTTCCAACCACCATTCTAGCTCCCCAGCCTCCTGATAATTCAATTTGGTCTGATGGTTTTTCTTCAACAATATACTCAATATCTACAGTTCCATTAACTGGATCTGGGTTAGGCCTTACATCAAGTTTTTCTGGATCAAAATATCCAAGTGTAGCAAGTTCTCGTTGAGTTCTCATGATATCTGCCTTGCTAAACAATTCACCTGGTTTCGTGAAAATTTCGCGTCTAATAACGTGTTCGTTAGTCTTAGTGTTACCGGTAATTATTATTCTATTAATTCTTGCTTGCTTTCCTTCATAAATACGCATTTCAAGGTCTATAGAATCGTTAATAATTTGCATTTCAACTGGAACTGCAGAAAAGAATAAATAACCATTATCAAGATATAATGAGCTTAAACTATTTTGATCTATAAATAATCTTTGATCTAAAATTGATTGGTCATAAATATCGCCTGCTTTTATACCTAAAAACTGTGTGAGAGTATCTGAATTGTACTTTGTGTTACCAATCCATGTGATATTTCTAAAGTAATACTTATGTCCATGGTCAATCCATAATTTTATGCCTAATGTTTTTCTACCTGTTGAAAAAACTGAATCTTTTGTAATTATTGCATCACGGTAGCCATGTTCATTAAGTTTAGCAATAACAGTTTTTTTATCTTCAATATATTTATCTTCAATATAGCGCGAAGTTTTAAATACCCGATACCAGCGCTTTGTTTTTGTTTCTTTCATTTTAGAACGTAAAGAAACATTTCCTGAAGTTTTAAAAATAAGAAATTTGCCTTTTTCTAATGCAGTTTTCTCGTTGTTTGCTAATTTTTTTCCTTTTACAATATCATCTCCTATAATTTGTATATCGCTTATTTTAACTTTATTGTTCTTTGTTATATCAAAAAACAATATAATATGATTTGCAAGAGTAGAGTCATCTTTCTGGTGAATGTTTACATCAATATTGTAAAATCCTTTTTCTATAAAATATGAACGTATTATATTTTTTGCATTAAGAGTTGTATTTTCAGTTACCTGATTACCTTTTACCAGTTTTATTTTTTCACGAAGATCGTCAGCATCTCCTTTGGAAATGCCTGTAAATGAAAATTTGCTTAACCGTGGTCTTTCTTGTAAATAAATATCAAGAAAAACTGTACTGTTTAATATTTTGGAAATGCTAATATTAATTTCAGAAAAAAGCCCCTGATCCCACAATTTTTTTATTGCATTAGTAATCTTCTCACCGGGTACTTCAATTGTATCTCCAACTTGTAGACCAGAGATGTTAATTAAAATACTTTCATCCAGATATTTTAAGCCACTAACTGTTATTCCGCCTAATTCATAAGAATGTGAAGTAGAATAATCAATTGCTAACTCTTCAGAGGACAGAATCTGTCCAAATGTAATTTGACTTTGGATAATGAACCCAATTGCCACTAATAAACCCGCTACCCACTTAATCATTATCTTGTACTTATTATTTTGTTATTTGTTCGCTTGTCATTCCAAATCTTCTTTCACGAAGTTGATAATCATTAATAGCTTTATAAAAGTCATTTTTTGAAAAATCAGGCCAAAGTGTTTCAGTGAAATATAATTCGGTATATGCTAATTGATAAAGTAAAAAATTACTAATTCTATATTCGCCACTTGTTCTTATTAATAATTCCGGATCTGGAATTTCAGCTGTTGAAAGATATTTCTTAAAAACAGTTTCATTAATATCTTCAACTTGTAAAGTGTTATTTTTAATGTCTTTTGCTAAGTTTATTACTGCTTCATTAATTTCCCATCTTGAACTATAGCTTAGTGCAAGAACTAATGTAAGTCCGGTATTTGCTGAAGTTATTTCAATTGTTTTTAATAATTTATTTCTAACATTTTTAGGTAATTGAGAAATATTGCCAATAACAAGCAACCTAATATTATTTTTTGTAAGATTTTTAAGTTCATTACTAATAGTTGAAACTAATAAACTCATTAACGCTTCAACCTCTATTTTTGGTCTATTCCAATTTTCTGTTGAAAAAGCATAAAGAGTTAGGAATTTAATTCCTAATTCTGCAGATGCTTCTACCACGTCATTAACCGATTTAACACCATTTTGGTGTCCAAATATTCTTATACCACCTTGCTTTTTAGCCCATCTCCCATTTCCATCCATAATAATGGCGATGTGACTTGGTAAGTTCTTTATATCGATAAGTTCTTTATAATCCATTTTATCGATATGTGTTACAATCTGCACCAGACTGTTTAATCTGATATGTTATAAATAATCCAAAAAAAGAATACCAATCACGTTGGTGGTAATACCCGGTTTGTTTATTAAACAAATAACTATTTTCAGTTGTTGTTGTTGGCAAATTCTTAAACCAAACTACTTTATCTATGCCATCTGTAAATGTTTTTCTAAAAGTCCACTCCAAACCCATTCCTACACGTGGTAAAAAATTAAATTTAAAACCTAACCCAAAAGGTATTGCGGGCTGATAAGGCTGTATGGCATATGAAGCAACAAAGAAAGTTCCCCCTAAATGAACATAAGGCGTGTAATTATGTTTCTTATCTCCAATTCTATACGGAAGAAAATTTAATTCTAATTGAGCCGTAATTTCTACAATTGGTGTATTAAAAGCAAGCTTTCTATATCTTTGATATTTATAGTTAAAATCTAAATCATCTCCTGAAAGTCCGCCACCAAATAAACTTGCACGAACTGCCCAACGAGATCCTAAATTGTACCTAACTAAACCTCCATATGCAATATGAGGGTTATAAAAATGGCGGGAATTATTTAAATCTCCAAGATAATATGAAGTACCAAGAAAAAGTCCAAAGTCTAAGTTTTTTTGCGCCGATACTTTAAAAACTAAAACGAACAGAAAACATATAATAAATGCCTGTTTTAATAACATGTTGGAATAAAGAAATTTAGAATTTCGGTAAACCGCTACGTGCAGTTTTCAATTTATAAGTAACGTTTAAATTAAGGAAAGAGTATGCATCATTAGCTTTTGAATATTTATCTGAATGCCCATCAAGATAATCCGTTGACGTATAACGCATACCAAATTCCAATCCCAAACAAGCTCTTCTATTAATGGCATATTTAAAACCAATACCTAAAGGAATTGCTAGATTAAAACGACTAAACTTTTCATTTTTATTAGTAGGGGCAATCCAGTTTAATTTTGGATTAAATAAAACTCCTCCTAAACCTATGAATACATAAGTATTAACATAAACAAGTTTAAATCTTTGTAAATTCTGGAAAGTATATCTAGTTCCTAGTTTTTCTTTTATAAGTGAATACTCAAATTGAACACTTGGTTCAAATAATCCAGAAGAAAAAGTTACATTTCTAAAAGTACGCCCTGATTCAGTATAGGCATCACTACCATGAATTCTAGCATAAATTAAGTTTAATCTTAAAGCAGCTTTTTCTTTTATTTTATACCTAACTCCTAAAAGTAAATGGAAACGAGTAGCTGGTAAATCCATGTCGCCCATGAAATGAACGCCATCTTTATTTGCTCCACCCAAATCGCCAAAAAAGCTAGAAGGCCCAGCACCTCCCAAAAGTTCATATCTACTTCTTTTCCATCTTTGTGCAGATGTAATAACCGGTATCGTTATTAATAATATTAATACAAGTAGAATTGTTTTATTTTTCATATTATTATCTAAATTTTGGCATTCCCTGCCTTGTTGTATAAAGTTTTACCGTTAAATTAATTTCCATAAACATATAAGTGTCTTTGTCTTTAGCATCTCCACGCTGTTGATATGCAGCTGTTTGACTGTTTTTAATTATAGATGGGTCTGCTAAATATGCTGATACATCACCGCTGTAATCCCTAACCATCTGATTATCAAAATAAGTTGTACTAACATCATCAATATAATCAGTAAATGTTTTACGAATTCCGTACTCTAAACCAATGTTCCATCTTCTGTTCAGTCCATATTTAAACCCAATTCCATAAGGGATACAAACACTAAAACGAGAATATTTTTTTCTGGTAGGAACTATTCCTTGTCCTTCGGTACCTAATGGTTGAAGTGAATGCCATGTGCCATCTAAATATTTTCCTTTTGGGTTATAAAAAAATCCACCTAGTCCTAAGAAAAAATAAGTATTTGTTTTAAAACCTTTAATACCTCTAACGCGCCTTAAATTATATCTATGACCTTGTTTTTCTCTAATTATTGAATATTCGAATTGTGTAGAAAATTCAGCAATATTTGCTTTAAAATTTAAATTTCTGTGTGAACGAAACTCTTCTGTTGTAGCTTTGTCATCACCTTTTAACCAACCATAGCTAAGCATTGTTTTATTAGAAATAGTTTCAGTTATTCTATATCTTACTCCAAGGCTTAAAACAGGCCTAGTCATTCTGAATTCTAAATCTCTTACAAAATTGGTTCCTATGCGATTAGCACCTCCAAGTTCTCCTAAGAAATTAGTAGCACCTACTCCATAATAAATTTCATAACGCATACGTTTCCATCTCGAAGAAGCCTGGGAAAATACTGACGTATAGCAAATTGCTGAAAATATAATAAAGAGTATAACTCTCATCAATTCAAGTTATTTTTTGTTTTTAAACATCAAAATTAGGCAAAATTATAGTTTTACACAAAATAATTGAGACATTTTATACTTTAAAAACCATAAATTTTAATAACTATCACTTAACTGTCTCAATTTCTAGGATCTGCACCCCACATTAATTTATATCTTAAAGTGTTAAAAAAATTATACTGTGGACATTGTAACATTTTAACATTAAAATCTGCTCTTTTAATTGTAAGCTCTACTGATGAGTCAATTGCGATAGAACGATGATCTAATGATATTAAACAATTTTCAGTTCTACTTTGAATAGAAAGTGTAATTATTGAATCAGCAGGAACTACAACTGGTCTAGCATTTAAATTATGTGGTGCTATAGGACTTATTACAAAACTGTTAGCATTTGGAACTAATATTGGACCACCAGCACTTAAAGAATAAGCTGTTGAACCCGTTGCTGTAGAAATTATTAAACCATCTGCTCTATAACAATTTAAAAATTCTCCATTTAATGAAGCATTTATTGCTATCATTGACGAAGTATCTAATTTGTGTATTGTTATATCATTAAGCGCAAAATTAAAATCCGGAAAAATAGTTGATTGGCTGGATAATTCTAACAAAGTTCTAGTCTCAATTGTAAAGTTATCTGCAAATATTGCATTTAGTGATGATTCAATTTCATTTTTTGAAATATTTGTTAAAAACCCTAAGTGTCCACTATTAACTCCAACAATTGGTATGTTTAATGTTCTAACAATAGATACTGCTTCAAGAAAAGTGCCATCACCACCAATGCAAATCATTAAATCTAAATCTGGCTCTAAATCATAAAAACAGGTAAAAGTTCCTTTTTCATTAATTTGATTAACATAGTATTCATTAATATTTTCTAAAAATGTTTTATTAATAAATATTTCAACATTTTGCTCTTGTATTTTTTTAATTAACAATGAGAAATATTCAAAAAAATCTGAGTTAATGCGATTACCGTGAAGACCTATTTTTTTAATCATATTTTAAGTTTAAAAAGGTGCGTTAAAATGCAAAAATAATCCTGTTTCGCCAAATTTATTTGCAGAAAATTCAACTCTGAATACTATATCGTAATATGTTACAAAGTCAATTCCTATTCCATAGCCATATAAAAATTCATTTGAATGAAGCATATCTATCTGAGTTTCATTAACAACATAGCCAGCATCGGCATTTAAACTTGCGTAAATAGCAAAATGAAATTTAGTAAATTTTTCTGCTTTTATTTTTCTTAAATGTACAACGTGTGGCTTAATTATTTGATACCTAAAAGCATTATTCCACAAGCCAAAGGCATTCCCATCAATAACATACAACTCCATTCCTTTAGTATAACTATTATATCCAAAGGCTCTGGAGAATAGATATGAATAATCTTTTAAAGTAGAATAATCTGCATGGCCTGCAGTTGAAAAATAAAAACGATTTGAAATTTTAAAATATTTACTTGCTTTTAGGTTTATTGAAAAATAATTCATTTCATTTTCTAATACACCTAATCCAGTTTTTGAAAATTTTATTGAGAAATAATAACCTTTTAAAGGATAATAATTTGAATTTCGTTTATCTCTTGTAAAAGTATAAGAAAGAGAGATGTACTGAGTGTTTTTATAATTATTTCCAATAAAAATCGAATTAGTCTTAAATAGAGTATCAGTAATAAAATGATTATTATATGAAGTTTCAAAATTATGCCTATTGTAAATACCTGGACGATATGTAAAACTTATAGAAGATGACGAATTCTGATAATTATAATTGTCTGTAAGCAAGTATACAGGTTTATTTTCAAGTGTAGAAAATGCAACTTTTCGTTGTTTATAATAAAGAAATTTTACTTCTAATCCAAGCTTTTGCTTTCTATCAATACCAGGTATTGAATATGCAAAACCATATTGTTCGCGAAAACCTCGTCTAAATACAAATCTAAGTAATTCATTTTTTCCTCTGAAATTTGTTTGGGCTAAAAACAAACCATAATTTATTTTGTCAAAATCTTTTTCATAAAACCATGAATTAAAATTTCTTGATGCCTGTTCAAATATAGGAATTGGCCATAAATACCAACGCTCAATTACCTTAATTGAAATACTTATTGTGCCAATTGTTTTTTCAAAGGTATCGACTTCAGCAAAATTAAATAGAGAGGTATTTAAAATATTTTCTTTTGAAATTCTAAGCTGTTCTTGAATTTTATCGAGAGAAATGGTGTCGCCTACTTTAAATGGTAATTCTCGTAAAATTATTTTTTCGTGAGTTTTTTTATTTCCAGAAATTTCAATTTTACCCAACAATATTATTTGTGAATTAGAAATAAGAGGTAAAAGAAATAAAAGAAATAATAATCGCATTTTTAAATGTTCAAATACCTCATAAACTCATCGAAACGATTCTGGTATAAATTTGTCATGTCATTATCTTCCATGTATGATGCTTTAACAGTATAATTATACCTGTTAAATGATTGTAGAATACGTGTTGCGTCATTAGTATTAAGCTTTAATGTTACTTCAATTTTTGAAGAATTTTCTGAATCAGAAACATATAAGCTTAAAATTTTAGAGTCTTCGCTTTCAACAATCTGCGTAATTTCAGATAAAAAATAATCGTTTACATTCATTTCTAAAATTATTATCGCTCCGTGTTTATCAACTGCAGTTACTTTCGCAAACCCCTGAAGAAGATCGTGTAAGGTTATTAATCCAATATATTCTTTATTGTTGTTTAATACTGGAATAACAGATAGTTTTAGTTGTGCAACTAATTCAATTACTTCGTAGATATGTTGATTTTCTGTAACGAAAGGGCTGAAAAGTGATAATTTATGATTACCAATTGATTCTTCTGCCATGTTAAGGTCAAAAATATCAGAATCAGAGATTAAACCTAAAAATTCTGTGTTATTTACAATAGGTAAATGCGAAATACGAAATATTTCCATCCAATTAAGTGCCTGAATTCCTGTGTCTGATGTTTTAAGCGCAGGAACTATATCAGAAATTAAATCTTTTGCGTGCATAGTTTTTTAAAATACTCAATTATACAATAACTTTACCGAAAAAATTATCATGACAAGATTGAGTGTAAATATAAATAAAATTGCTACACTTAGAAACGCCAGGGGGGGAAATGTTCCTGATGTTTTAAAAGTAGCTTTAGATTGCGAAAAGTTTGGTGCTCAGGGAATAACTGTTCACCCAAGGCCAGATCAACGCCATATCCGTTTTTTTGACGTTGAAATTTTAAAAGAAAATATAAAAACTGAGTTTAATATTGAAGGATATCCAAGCGAGGACTTTATTAGAATGGTTATAGCAATAAAACCAGCTCAGGTGACTTTAGTCCCTGATCCACCTGATGCATTAACTTCAAATGCGGGTTGGGATACTTTAAAAAATAAAAGTTTTTTATTTGATATAATTCATCGTTTTAAAGCTGCAGAAATAAGAACTTCGCTTTTTGTAGATACAAAAATTGTGAATATTGAAAATGCTTTGCAAACTGGAACTGATAGAATTGAACTATACACAGAACCATATGCAGCTAATTTTCATTTAAATAAAGAAAAGGCTATTGCTCCTTTTATTGAAGCTGCTAAAGTTGCTAGTAAAATAGGATTAGGTATAAATGCAGGTCACGATTTAAATCTAATAAATTTAAAATATTTTGCTAACAATATTCCCGGTTTAAAAGAAGTTTCAATAGGTCATGCATTAATTAGTGATGCTTTATATTTTGGATTAGAAAATACAATAGCAAAATATTTAAAAGAATTGGAAAAGTAATTATCTAAATTTTGCTATCAGATTCGATTTTGTGAAATTGCTCTAATACATTATATAGCTCGAATTGTGAGCGATATGGTTTTTCGTTTTTCTTTATTTCAATAAGTTTATTTGATAATTTGTCGTCAAGTATTCTTGCTTTTACATTTTCTTTAAAGCAATTATCAAATATTAATCTTAATTGCTGCTGAATGTTTTTACTATAGATTGGACAAACAATCTCAATTCTGCGATCAATGTTACGAGTCATAAGATCTGCCGAAGAAATAAAATATTTTTCGTCTCCACCATTACAGAAAATAAAAATTCTACTATGTTCTAAGTAGTTGTCAACAATCCCTATTGCTTTTATTTTAGAACTGTTTTCGGTTTTCATTGAAAACATTCCTCTAATATTTAGTTTTATTTCTACACCAGCTTTAGCTGCTTGATATAAAAGATTGATTATTTCTACATCAACTAGATTGTTTAATTTTAAATGAATAAAAGCAGGCAATCCCTTTTGAGCATTTTCAATTTCTGTAGTAATTAATTTATTAAGCTTTTGTCGGGTGTTAAATGGTGAAACAAATAAATGATAAAATTGTTCTTTTTGATATGTTCTGTTAAAAAATTCTATGATTTTAATTATCTCCTTAGTTATTTTTCTGTCGGCTGTCATTATCATTGTGTCAGTATATAGCCTGGCGGTTGATTCATTAAAATTACCAGTACCAACACATGCAATATGAGTTGTATCTCTACCTTCTATTCGCTCAATTAAACATAGTTTTGCATGAACTTTTAATCCCGGAACACCATACAGAACTTTTACGCCTTCTTCACGAAGAATATTTCCGTACTTTATGTTAGCTTCTTCATCAAATCGAGCCTGGAGTTCAAGAAGTGCAGTAACATTTTTACCATTTCTAGCCGCATTTATTAATGCAGAAATTACATTTGAATTATTAGCTAATCTATATAATGCGATTTTTATTGATTTTACTTTCGGATCAATAGATGCTTCCCTTAATAAATCAATAAAATAACTAAATGAGTGATATGGAAAATAAAGTAAAATATCGTTCTTTAAAATACTTTCAAAAATTGATTTACCAGGTTCAATTAATGGATGCTGAATAGGTTTAAAAGAATTTTTAGAAAGTTCCTTCATCCCAAAATCTGGTAATGTTAAAAGGTCTTTAAAGTTATGATATCTCTCTCCAGGAATTATAGTGTCATCATGCTTGAAATGCATTTTTTTCATTAAAAGCTTAAGCAAATATGAAGGCATGCTTTCGTCGAAAATAAAACGAACCGGATCACCTTCTTTTCGTTTCTGCAGTCCTCTTACAACATTGTTAATATAGCTTTCAGAAATATCATCAGTAATATCAAGCTCTGCATCTCTAGTAACTTTAATCGTGTAGGCATTTATTTCTGATGGATTAAACATGTAGAAAATATTTGGTAAACCAAATCGAATTATGTCGTCAAGAAATATAATGTATTTTGTTTTTTTTATTTCAGGAAGAACAACAAACCTGGGTAAGACGTTTGATGGAATTTTAATTAAAGAATTAATTGGCTTTTTATTTTTATTTTCAAATTTTAAAGATATTGCTAAATAGACCATATCATCATCAAGAGGAGGAATTTCATCAAGCTGATCAATCATTACAGGCATAATGTGTGGACGTAATTTGTTAAGAAAATAATCTTGAACAAATTCTTTATGCTTTTCATTTAATTGTGATTCATTGATTAAAACAATTTTATTTTTTGCAAGCTCTGAAATAATTGAGCGATATGTTCTATCAAAATAAAACTGTTGTGATATTACAATTTCCTGAATTTTTCTTAAAACAATTGACGGATCGTAACCTAAAATTTTAGTAGCTTTTGTTCCGAGTTGAGTAATTCGTTTTAAAGTAGCTACACGAACTCTGAAAAATTCATCTAAATTATTAGAATAAATTCCAAGAAATTTTATTCTTTCAAATAGTGGATTATTAAGATCCGCTGCTTCTTGCAAAACTCTTTCATTAAATGAAAGCCAGCTAATTTCTTTAGGGGTTATGCTATTTTTCATTTATACTCTTTTGGGTTTTCGAAAAAATTAAGTAGAGAATTTGATTCATTTGCTTCTATCCAATTATTAGTTGTTATATTGAATGAAGCAATTGCACATTTAGGCATTGAGCATGTTTTTCCTTTACTTAAAACATAAGTTATTTCACTAAACATGGGGTTGTGCCCAAATATCCATATCTGATCGTTGTTTTTGAATTCACTTTCTAAAAACATAAAAAATCTATCCACAGTAAAATATTTATATAAAAAATCTGCAGTAGAAATATTTTCTAGTGAATATGAAAAATGATCCGCAAAAATTTTTGCAGTTTCTAAAGAACGGGGAGCTGGGCTAGAAACAAATTTAGTATTATTATCGGGCTTAATTTTCAAAACTGAAGCCATAGTTTTAGCAAGCTTTTTTCCTTCATTGGTAAGCTTTCTTTCAAAATCGTTATTGCTTTCATCCTCAGCTTTTGAATGCCTTATTAAAACTAAATTCTTCATAATTATGTATATTGTTATGGCATTAAATCTCCGAAACAAGTTCCAATTCTTCTTGCTTTTTTAATTAATGAATGATCTTCAGGAATTAATCTAGTTTTATCTTGTACTTCTGATAAATCAATAGAAGTAGTTTTGTTATTTAAAACACATACCATTTGACCAAAATTTTCTTCAGCAATTAAATCTACAGCATGAGCTCCGTAACGTGTTGCAAGAATTCTATCAGTTGGCGATGGCGTGCCTCCTCTTTGAAGATAGCCAAGTACAGTAACTCTTGTTTCGTAATCTAAATTATCCGAAATAATTTTAGCAATATGGTCGCCTGCTTTTACTTTTTTTGGTTTGTTGATACCTTCTGCTACAACTACAATTGAATACATTTTTTTAGATTGCGCTCTATGTTCAAGGCATTTACATATTATTTTTTCATCATAAGGCAATTCTGGGAGCAAAATAATATCGCCTCCCCCTGCTACTCCTGAATATAAAGCAATCCAGCCAGCATGATGACCCATTACTTCAATAATCATAATGCGTTTATGACTGTTTGCAGTAGTATGAAGTCGATCAATTGCTTCGGTTGCAATATTTACTGCAGAATCAAAACCGAAAGTTACATCGGTTCCCCAAACATCATTGTCTATTGTTTTTGGGATACCAATAATATTTAAACCTTCTTGTGCAAGCAAAGCTGCTGTTCTCATAGTTCCATTACCACCTATGCAAACTAAACCATCAAGCTTAGCCTGATGATAATGATCTTTTATAAGTTTTGGTTTGTTAATTTCGTTCTGCATTATTCCTCTTTTAAAAGGCTTTTCTCTTGATGTTCCAAGTATAGTTCCTCCTAAAGTTAATATACCTGAAATATCACTTTCTTGTATGTCGAAATATTCTTTATTAATTAATCCTGTGTAACCATTAGAAATTCCAACAATGTTCATTCCGTATTCAAGAATTGCAGTTTTTGCAACTCCACGAATTGCAGCATTTATTCCTGGACAATCGCCACCTGCTGTAAGAATACCAATTCTTTTATCAATCTTTCTGATCATATATTTATATTATTTTTTTAATTCGAATTATTGCAAAAATACTATTTCTAATATTAATTAATTGTTAATATTTAAATTTCAAATTCCCCATCAAAAACTTTAACTGCTGGTCCAGAAAGCCAAATATTTGAATAAAAAGATTCTGATTTATTATATGTAACGTTTAATATTCCGCCTTTTGCATTGACATTAAAATTATAGTCGCCATTTGGTTTGTCATAAGCCACAGAAACTGCAGCCGCAACAGATCCGGTACCACACGAAAGTGTTTCAGCTTCTACACCCCGCTCAAATGTTGCAATATTGATAGCGTATTTATCTATTGAAATAAAATTAACGTTTACTCCTCCGGGTGAAAATCTTTGTTGGTTTCTGATTTCTTTTCCAATAGTATTAATATCAATTTTGAAAGGATTTTCATTTAAACAAATAAAGTGAGGAGAACCAGAGTTAATAAAGTAACCATCCTCAAGTTTTATTATTTCTGAAATATCATTCATTTTTAAATTGACAATATTTCCTGAAATTTTGGCTTCATGAGTTCCATCGCTAGCCAAAAAAAATGTTAAATCAGAAATTAATCCTAAATTAGATGCAAATGAAGTAATACACCTTCCTCCATTGCCACACATTGTTCCTTCATAACCGTCAGAATTAAAATATATCATTCTGAAATCTTGAAGATTATCATTTCTTAATATCATTAACCCATCTGCTCCAATTCCAAATCTCCTATCGCATAAATTCTTTACTAAATTATTATTTGAAATATCAAAAATTTCATTGCGATCATCAATGATTATAAAGTCATTTCCTGCACCATGATATTTAGAAAAGTGAATTGTCATGTCTCGTTAAAATGTGTTAAAAGTACCTGAAAAAATAACAGTTACATATTTTTCTGCGTTCTATTTGATGTAATTTTATCAAGCAAATTAAAATATTTTGCTTTAAAAAAAGTAAAGATAAATAATTTAATAAACTAAACATTTAATTTTATGAAACGTTACATTTTATCTTTTGCAAGTGCAGTGGTTGGCGCTTCAGTTGCTTTGTTGGCATACGATAAAATTAACCACAATCAAACAATTTCAAATGACCTAACTAATCCCTTACCAGTTCATCGAACTGCAAATATCAGTTCTGAATCTTTACCCGATTTAACTAATGCCGCAGAGAGTTCGGTTCATGGTGTTGTGCACGTTAAAACAAAAATTGCAGGTCAGTATTATTCTCAGAATTCAATGTTTGATTTCTTTTTTGGAAATGGAGGACAACAATTTCAACAGCAACCTCAAATAATGCCAGTAGGTTCTGGAGTTTGTATTTCTTCAGATGGATATATTGTAACAAATAACCATGTGGTTAATAATTCAGATTATGTTGAAATTGTTTTAGATGATAAAAGAACATTTCAAGCTAAAATTATTGGTAAAGATCCTACAACTGATATTGCACTTTTAAAAATTGATGCCAAAGATTTATCTTTTATTGCTTATGGAAATAGCGATGAACTTAAGATTGGAGAATGGGTTATGGCAGTTGGAAATCCATTTAACCTCACTTCTACAGTAACAGCAGGAATTGTAAGTGCAAAAGCAAGAAATATTAATATCTCTTCAAATTATTCTATCGAATCGTTTATTCAGACTGATGCAGCAGTTAATCCTGGTAACAGTGGAGGTGCATTAGTAAATACAAAAGGTGAGTTAGTTGGGATAAATACAGCTATTGCTTCTCAGACCGGAAATTATATAGGATATTCTTTTGCAGTTCCTGTGAACATTGTTAAAAAGGTAGTTGCAGATTTACTTGAATTTGGTGAGGTACAAAGAGCATATCTTGGCGTAAATATTTCTTCAGTTGATCAACAATTGGCCGCACAAAAAGGAATTACCGAAACTCAAGGAGTGTATATTGAAGATGTTTACAAGAAAGGTTCAGCCGAAGATGCAGGGATTATAAAGGGTGATGTAATTGTTGGTGTAAATGAGTTTGGAGTTAAAGATATTCCACAATTACAGGAGCAACTAACAAAGTTCAGACCAGGTGATAAAATTAAACTTCAGATAATGCGTGGAGATAAAAAAATGGACATTCCTACAGTGCTTAAAAATCGTGAAAACGGAACTGCTATTGTTAAATCAGAAGATATTACAATTTTAGGTGCAAAATTTCAACCTTTATCAGGTGATGACAAACAAAATCTACGTTTACAATATGGAATAAAAGTTTCTGATTTAGCTGAAGGTAAACTTAAATCGGTTGGGATTAAAAATGGTTTTATTGTGACAAGTATAAACCATCAACCAATAAATACAATTGATGATGCACAAAATGTATTAAGTCAGATAAAAGGGACTGTACTAATTGAAGGTATTTACCCAAATGGGATGTACGCTTATTTTACATTTGCACAGTAAATTTATTGATTTCATATCACAATTTAAAAATCGAGATTTATTGCAATTAAAATGTGAAACATTTGGTGGTGAGAGCAATATTTAAAGCTTATTTACCTCGACAAATATATAGCAAACATTAATTTACTAATATTTTTTGTTTTTATGTAATTAATATTTAGTATTTTTATTAAAAAATTACATTATTATGGCAAACAATAAGAAATCTAAAAAAGACAAGCCTGTAAAATCTGGCAAAAGAACTGCTGAAGGCGATATTACTGTAAAACATAAAGAGAAAATTAAAAGAAAAGATTTTGAAGAAATTCTTGAGAACATTGACATTGAGCTTATAAAATTGCAGGAATGGGTTAAACAAAAAAAGCTTAAAGTTGTTGTAATTTTTGAAGGTCGCGATGCAGCAGGTAAAGGTGGAGTAATAAAAACTATTTCACAGTGCATGAATCCCCGTATCTGTCGTGTAGTTGCGCTAGGTGTTCCTACTGAGAAAGAAAAAGGACAATGGTATTTTCAGCGTTACGTATCACATCTTCCTGCGGCAGGCGAAATTGTACTTTTTGACAGAAGTTGGTATAATAGAGCAGGCGTTGAGCATGTAATGGGATATTGTACAAAAGAAGAATATGAAGATTATCTACGTTCATGTCCTGAATTTGAAAGAATGTTAACCCGTTCAGGAATTATTGTTGTTAAATATTGGTTCTCGGTTAGCAATAAAGAGCAAGAAGCTCGTTTCCAGGAAAGAATTAAAAATCCTTTAAAACGATGGAAAATTAGCCCAATGGATATTGAGTCGAGAAGCAAATGGGTTGAGTATTCACATGCAAAAGATAATATGTTTGCATACACAGATATTAAGCAATCTCCTTGGTTTGTTGTTGAAGCAGATGATAAACGTCGTGCTAGATTAAATTGTATAAGTCACTTGTTATCGCTAATCCCCTATAAAGATTTAACTCCGAAACCATTTAAACTTCCGCCAAGAAAATCTGATGAGCATTATGTAAGACCTCCAAAACAAGAACAGAATTTTGTGCCGCAGAAGTATTAGGAAAGTTTTTGTCATGCAGAACGAAGTGAAGCATCTAACCCAAAATAGTTTATCTTAGGTATAAAAAGTGCTTCATTTTATTTAGAATATAACAAAGGACATAAAATTTTATAATGCGTCTAATATAGATGTCAAGCTAGCATCTGAAACCTGATTTAAAGTAACAGATATCTGATTTGATGTGCTTACTTGAGTTTCGCTATAATAATAGAATATTTCATTGCTACTATTCATTCCCATTAGTATAATTTTAGCATTTTCACCAACTGGAATTGCTCCGGAAGTAAGATTATAAACTTGCATTAAACTTTTTGCAGATGGGAAATAAATAAAAGCACTAACATTTTGCAAATTATCAACAGTTGAAGAAAAAGTGTAATTTGTTGTTGTAGCTGAAACACTAGCTGGTTTTCCACATGCAGTCCAGCCAAGAGTGGCAATTTGTCCAGTATAACCATATGAAGTTGTAGTATAACTACCAGCTGGATTTGGCGACCAGTCAATAAATGAAGAACCTTGTCCATAATAAATTTGCATACCCGAAAGTGGACTAGTACTTGGTATTTCAATTGTCCATGTTTTTGTTGGACGTAATTCAAGTTCCTGCCCATCTTTA
>CAIQJL010000203.1 GCA_903872185.1 uncultured Bacteroidota bacterium
ATATTCACTTATTTTATCTTTATTTTCAGATACCCATTTCCTTCTCTTTTCTTTTAGTTTTTCTTTATTTTTTAATCTATATTTTTTACAACTTTCAGAATTCTTTTCTTTTGTTCTTGTGTATTTTTCCTTATTTAATGTATAATAATTTTTATTGTAATCCAATAATTTATCTTTATTTTTTAGCCTGTATAATCTTTGATACTCTTTGTAATTTTCTCCTCTTTCTCTTTTTGGCTTCATAAACATTATATTAATATATATCCCTGACTATCTACTTGTTTATTTTTTAATTTACTATTAGCATCTTGTAAAGTTATTTCAAATGTTTTTTCAAAATGGCAATTATCTTTAAATACATTCCAATCTCCTCCATAAACCCATCCAAATTTCTTGAATGAATCTGTTACATTATTCCAATCAGTTTTTTTATCAGCATTCATGTCTTCAGTTATACTAAAAGATATTGTTCCATCTTTATGAAGCAAACAGAAATCTATAGCAAGCCCAAAATTATGCCATGATTGTCCTCCTTTAGCATTTGTTACAAATTTTCCAGGAGTTGTTCTACCCTGTGCATATAAAGCATCTTGTTCGGCAAAAGTTCTTAATCCTTGAGTTATTCTTATATCAACTCCTTTAGATTGAATATCCTTTATAATATCAGCAACTTCACTTCTTAATTTAGGATGTAAATGCGCTACTCTGTTTATTGTTACCAAATCCATATTTATAAATTTTAAGCATTATGTATTTGTAATATGGCACTTATTTTTGTGCTACGTCCTCTATTAGTACGTTTTTTAATTCCATAAGTGCACCCTCGATAGCGTTAAACTGTCCTACTAATTGTAATTTTGCCTGTTCTAATTCAGCAATTCTTTTTTCGATTTGTTCTTTCATTTTTTTTAATTGTTAAAATCATTTGGTACTTCAAAGTATAACGCATAACCATAAATGTTATTGCCATCTTCATCTACCGACTTTGTAAATGTAATCCTATCCGATAATATAATTGGGTCTATGATTATGTCTTTTCTATCTTCAAGAAAAACATTCAAATTATCTGTTAATTGCGAAACCCCCATATTTTGTGGGCAATCTGGTCTGTTAAAATAAATTAATTTTTTCATATTGTTTTTATTATTGCGTTTCAATCATTACACTTCCACTACATTCTTTAACTCCACCTGAAGTCCATGTACCTAAAGCGATATTAGTAAATAAATCTACTGTACCACTCCCTGCCGTTGTTCTCATACACACTTGCACCGTTGCACCATTATTAGTACCTCTTAAAAGATAATATGTAGTTCTTGACGCTAATACTCCACTTGGTAAAGTGTATGTAAACGTAGTCGCTGTTGACGTTCCTGTTATGCTAAATGATAAATTTAATATCTTACCTATTTGTGTATATGAAAATGATTGAGTTGGTGCTACGGTATAGCCTCCAATAGTACTTGTATAGGTATTTAGCGTAACTCCGTTTATATTACCATTTATCTGTACGTTACCGTTAAAACCTGCCGAATAGTTATTTGTTATCGTAGCGTTTGTCCCTGCTGTTGGAGGTTCAGCCCATAATCCATAAGCATTGGTTACAGTACTTGCACTTGCAAAAGCTATTGTTTGCGCTTGTAAATATACAAACCTTTGTGTTGTTAATGCTCCTGCACTTAAAGTTTTAGTGCAACTTGCAATTTGAAGTATAGGCAACTCTGTTGATGCAGTATTTGAAGTTACACTACTTGGAATGAAAGAATAATTAATAGAGTTGGTATTCCTATTTATTGTCAGAATAGATGTCCCGTTTGAAGCTATTGTTAATTGAGGGTTTCCATTTAACAAAGTAACCGAACCCGCTACATTTGATGCTAAAACGTAATTAGTTGAAGAAGGAGTTGCTGTATTTAAGTACAAAGCAGATTGTGATGTCGAACCTACTAAACTACCTATGTCAACCCACGCTGTATCTTGTCCTACCCTTACTAACCTTTGACTTGTCGTTGCTTTATTGCCAATATTAATAAGGTCTGTTGAACCTATCTGAATAACACCTTTAGTTGCGTCTGACGTACTATTTAATGTTAGTCCACCACTTGCTACTGCCGACCCGTAAAGCGTAGGGGTAGTTAATGTATAAACTCCTAAATCAACATTACTATTCGCTCCTGTATATGGGACTAACCCTGTAATAGAAGGTATAGAAGGAAATGTAGCAAGTGAACCATCTCCACGAACGTATTGAGAAGTTGTACCGCTTGGAGTTGTAAATTTAGTGTTTATTTGAGTTTGAACCGAACTCGTTAATCCTTTGACGTATGATAGTTCTACAAGAGATGGGTATATAGTTAAAGGTAAACTCACCACGTTTTTAGACGCATCA
>CAIQJL010000204.1 GCA_903872185.1 uncultured Bacteroidota bacterium
CATATAAAAGCAAATCAATTAGGCTATATCTATTATCCATTGGCGTTGTTGGATAATAAATCGGAAGATTAATTTTTTCGCGTAAATCCATCATTCGCCAGACAGTTTTAGACCACATAATGTCGGCTTCTCTAACAAAAGGGTATGGAACTGGATAAATTATATACTGACCATCTTTGGGATCACTTTGCGAGTTGCAAAGAATGTTAATCCCAAAAAATAAAAAGAATAAAACAATAAGGGATTTCATATGCAATAAAGGTTAAGTGATAATACTTAAACCTTATTTCGCATAGATTTAGTATAAAAGTATTGAAAAATAATTTCAGTCTATGATTTTAACATTATGCCCAATTCATTAAATTGCAAATCGCTGATTTCAGAAGGAGAATCAATCATAACATCACGACCTGAATTATTTTTTGGGAATGCAATAAAATCACGAATTGATTCACTTCCTCCAAACAACGAGCAAATTCTATCAAAACCAAATGCAATTCCTCCATGAGGTGGAGCACCATATTCAAATGCATTCATTAAAAATCCAAATTGTTTTTGAGCTTCTTCGTCAGTAAATCCAAGTATTCCAAACATTTGTTTTTGCAAATCTCTATCGTAAATTCTAATAGACCCACCTCCTACTTCAACACCATTTATAACAAGGTCGTATGCATTTGCGCGAACTTTACCAGGATCTTTTTCTAAGAAATGAATATCTTCTGGTTTTGGTGCAGTAAATGGATGATGTTTTGCATAATATCTTTGAGTTTCTTCATCCCATTCTAATAACGGAAAATCGCAAACCCAAAGCGGATAATATACATCTGATTTGCGTAAACCAAGACGATTACCCATTTCTAAACGAAGTTCAGATAATGCTTTTTGTGTTTTTTCTTCTTTCCCAGCAAGAATTAAAATTAAATCACCAGGTTCTGCATTAAATTTTACAGCCCATTTTTTTAATTCTTCTTCATTATAAAATTTATCTACAGATGATTTTAAAGTACCATCAGCATTAAATCTTGCATAAATCAAGCCTGTGGCTCCAATTTGCGGACGTTTCACAAAATCGGTAAGCTCGTCTAATTGTTTTCTTGTATACTCAGCACAGCCTTTTGCACAAATACCAATAACAAGCTCAGCATCGTCAAAAACTTTAAAATCTTTTCCTTTTACAATATCGTTTAATTCAACAAAAGTCATTTTAAAACGCAAATCAGGTTTGTCGCAACCATAATTTTTCATTGCATAGTCATAACTCATGCGAGGGAATTCATGAATATCAATTCCTTTTACATTTTTAAATAGGTGCTTTGTTAAACCTTCAAACATATTTAAAATATCTTCTTGCTCAACAAAAGCCATTTCGCAGTCAATCTGAGTAAACTCGGGCTGGCGATCGGCTCTTAAATCTTCATCTCTGAAACACCTAACAATTTGAAAATATCTATCGTAACCAGCAACCATAAGCAATTGCTTAAATGTTTGAGGAGATTGGGGCAATGCATAAAACTGTCCCTGATTCATTCTTGATGGAACAACAAAATCGCGCGCACCTTCAGGTGTTGACTTAATTAAAAAAGGAGTTTCAATTTCAAAAAACTTGTGAGAATTAAGATAATTTCTTGTCTCTACTCCCATGTTATGACGAAGTTCAATATTATTTTTTATTGGGGTTCTTCTTAAATCAAGGTAACGGTATTTCATTCTAATCTCATCGCCACCATCACTTTCGTCTTCAATTGTAAATGGAGGAGTAAGAGATTTATTCAGAATATTTAAAGTCTGAACTTTTAATTCGATTTCTCCTGTTTCCATTTTAGGATTCTTTGACTCACGCTCAATTACCTGTCCGGTTACTTGAATAACAAACTCACGACCAAGAGATTTTACTTTTTCTAATAATTCAGTATTTATATTCTCACGTTCAAAGACTAATTGTGTTAAGCCATATCTATCGCGTAAATCAATCCAAAGCATTGCACCTTTATCACGTATGCGCTGCACCCAGCCGCTTAAAGTCACAACATTACCTATATTCTTGATATTAAGCTCTCCGCAAGTATGAGTTCTATACATAATCGTTTACTTTTTTGTAATGCGAAGTTAAAAATTTTTCGTGCAAAACTATAATTTTCAAATCCACCTCAAGACAAACATAAAAAAAGGATGTTTTTAACATTAAGATCCTCCGGATCTCACATTTACATTAGTAACATTTTTATAATCATTAAAATCCTCTGGATTTTTAAATAAAAAAAATATTAGATATGTATGTTCTTAAATCCGTAGGATTTGAATGTTTATAAAAACAAATAAAACCTTAATTTTAGCTCCATAGGAGCTAAATGTAAATAAAAAATCAGATGAACCAGCTTGGCTTTTTTAATTTATTAAGATTAAAATATGTCATTATTTTAAAAATAGGTAGCTTTACAAAAAAATACTATGATAGTAGTAACAGGCGCAGCAGGTTTTATTGGAAGCGTATTAGTTTCCCGACTTAATAAAGAAAATTATAAAGACATTATACTAGTTGATGATTTTTCGAAAACTGAAAAGGTATCAAATGTTCAAAATAAAATTTTTACAGCTAAAGTAGATAGAAAAGATTTTTTTACATGGTTAAATGACAACCATAAATTCGTACAATTTATTTTTCACATAGGTGCTAGAACTGATACTACTGAATTTGATAAATCAATTTTTGATGAATTAAATTTTAACTATTCTCAAAATATATGGAAAGCCTGTGTTGAATTTGGATTACCATTAATTTATGCCTCATCAGCTGCTACTTATGGCGAAGGAGAATTTGGTTATGACGATGATGAATCAATTATTCCAAATTTAATACCTCTTAATCCATACGGAGAATCAAAAAACAACTTTGACATTTGGGCACTGCAACAAATTGAAAAACCATATTTCTGGGCAGGTTTAAAATTCTTTAATGTTTTTGGACCAAACGAATACCATAAAGCACGAATGGCCTCTGTTGTTTTTCATGCTTTCAATCAAATTAAGGCAACGGGAAAGATGAAATTATTCCGTTCTCACAAAGAAGGATATGGCGATGGTGAACAAAAACGAGATTTTATTTATGTTAAGGATTTGGTTGATGTTTTATACTTTTTAATGCATCACCGAAAAAATTCTGGTATATATAATTTAGGAACCGGACAAGCCAGAACCTTTAATGACCTTGTAAATGCTACTTATTCTGCAATGAATATTAAACCAGATATTTCATTTATCGACACACCTATTGATATACGTGATAAATACCAATATTTTACTGAGGCAAAAATGGATAAATTAAGAGCTATTGGATACAACAAGCCATTTACTTCACTAGAAAATTCTGTGATTGATTACGTAAGCAACTATCTTTCTTCAAATTCAAGATTATAATTTTATTTATGCAAATTACTAAAAAGAAAATTCGCTTCATTGCAATTATTTTATTGTGTACGTTGTTTTTATTATTGATTACTGCATTAATATTCAAGCAATCTATTTTTAATCACCTATTAAATTCTAAAATAGAATCTTTTAATGAAAATCACAATGGAACAATTTCTATTGGCGAATCAAAGCTAAATGGCATTACAAATGTTGAATTTAATAACATAAAGATATTTCCAATTAAAGGCGATACACTAATAAAAATTGACAGCATTAATGCTGATTTAAAACTTTGGAGCTTAATTTTTGGTGATGTAAACTTTAGTTCACTTTCTGTAACAAATTTTAAAATAAAGATTCTAGTTTCTGACAGTACAGACAATTATAGCTTTTTATTGAAAAACAACTCTGCAGATTCAACAGATACAATTCAAGATAATAATGTTAATTATTACAAACGCAGTAACATTGTATTTAATGCACTATTTGGGCACATTCCAGATTTTATGACAATTAAAAATCTTGACATTTGTTATAAACAAAAAAAAGACTCTTTAATTGCAAAAACATTAGATATAACATATAACGAAAATATTTTCAAATCAAGATTTAACCTTGATGATGGAAAATATAAATCAGAAATTCGTTTTGTTGGAAAAATATTACCAGACACCAGAACTGCTGCAATTAAAGTTAATCAAGTTGGAAAATCAAATAAAATACTTTCAGGATTAATGAATCCATATAAAACAGATTTAAGTTTCGACACTGCATTTTTTAGCTTTATTCAGACTACAGTTGGAGATTATGTTAATCTTCTTGGCAAATCTTATTTATCTAATTTTAAAGTCAACCAACCATCAATATCTAAAACTGATGTAAAATTCGAGGATCTTAAATTTGATTTTAACATTAGAATTGGTGAAAATTATTTCCAACTTGATAGTAGCTCTACAGCGTATATTAATACTTTATCATTTAATCCATTTATTAATTATACCACTTCACCTACAAAACAATTAACATTAAAAATACATAAACCTTTTTTCCCATCACAACAATTATTTGAATCATTACCAGAAGGATTATTTCACACATTATTTGGGATAAAAACTAAAGGTGAATTAGCATATAATCTAGACTTTTTTGTAGATTTCTCTATCCCCGACTCATTAAAATTTAATTCTGAAATGTTACGTAAAGATTTTGGAATTCAGAAATTCGGAAATGTAAATTATTCAATGATTCAAAACGAATTTACTCATACTGCTTTTGAAAATGGCGAACCAGTAAAAACATTTTCAGTTGGTTTTAGTAATCCTGGCTTTACTCCATTAAATTTAGTTTCCCCATTTATGAGAAATGCTATTTTATGTACTGAAGACGGAGCATTTTTCTATCACAGAGGTTTTATAATGGAGTCAATACAACAATCAATAGCCGAAGACATAAAACGCAAAAAATTTGCACGTGGAGGAAGTACTATTTCTATGCAGCTTGTTAAAAATATTTTCTTAAACAGAAATAAAACTATTGCACGAAAAGTAGAAGAAATAATAATTGTTTGGTTAATTGAAAATCAAGGCCTTTGCACAAAAGAAAGAATGTATGAGGTTTATCTTAACATTATAGAATGGGGGCCTGGCATTTACGGTATAACCGATGCATCTAAATTCTATTTTAACAAAAGGCCAGCAGATTTAACCCTTTCAGAAGCCATATACCTTGCTTCAATTATTCCAAAACCAAAGTATTTCAAATACAGTTTTGATGCTAATGGCGAATTAAATGCTTCTGTAAAGGAATTTATTGTTGTAATTGCCAACAAAATGCTGAACAAACAAATGATTAATGCTTCCGAACAACAAAATTTAAATACTAACATTGTAATTTCTGGTGAAGCCAAATCCTATATTGTCCCAACAGACTCAATGCAAACATTTGAACCTTTAGAATTCAATATTCCTAATTAACGTGAGTTCGATATAAGCGCAATGATTAAATTATCCATATAATAAAAACAATACAAGATATCATACAGAACAAAGCGAATACTTTTAAGATATAGATTTTGCTTCGTAGAAATAGTTCTTCACTTCTCTGCTACAGCGGACAGAATGACAAATTATATCGAGGTTACGTTAAATAATTTTTTTCTATCTCAAGTAAATCAATATTGTTATAATCTTAACTGACTAACAATGACAATTAAAACGAAGATGATTCTTTCCATAAATAAAAAAGGAGGCAATTGCCTCCTTTTTTATTTATGTGATTTAAGAATTTTATTTTTCTCTTAGCAGATAGAAGAATCCTTTAAATTCATAATCTGTTTCTTTCTTTCCTTTAGCAGTGACAATGTAGTAATAAACTCCAGGAGTAGCATCTCCGCCACCAATTTTTCCATC
>CAIQJL010000205.1 GCA_903872185.1 uncultured Bacteroidota bacterium
AATACCGGGAACATCGCAAGTCCACCATGCATTTACAATACCGCTACCAATAGTATCTGCAAGCAATTGAGTTTGAGTTCCACATACTGATTGTATCATTTGTTGATCAATTACTGCAAGTGGAGGTTTTACGAATGTAATTGTAACAGCGTCATTACCTGCACAAATTCCATTAAACGCATGCCATGTAAATACTACTGGGTAAGTTGTAGGTGTATAAGAAGGAATCCAAACATGAGGACTTGGATCAGCATTGTTATCGGTAAAAATAGGATAGAATGCAGTTCCATTATGTGTTGCAGTCCAATATCCAGGATAAATACTATCTGCAGAAAGATTACAAACCTGACCACAAGATGTTACATCTGTTCCTGCATTAACTGAAGGTATAAGAAGAAAATCTATTCTCACTGTATCTGCACTTACACAAGATCCGTTAGTTTCTGTCCATATTAAGAAATATGTTCCGTAACCTGAATTTGCATGAGCATTAGCTGTAGCAGAAGTATTAGGAGTAAAAGTAGTACTTAAACCTCCAGCTGTTGACCATATGCCTGTTGCACCTAACACACTTGGAACACCTTCCATTACATAATCAAGACCGCAAATCTGATCTTTTTCACCAGCATTTGCTCTAGGTTGTTCTGTAAAAATAATAACAACATTATCAGTTGCGTCGCAAGCACCACTTACTTCATGCCATGCATAAGTGTAAGTTCCTGCAGCAGTAACTGTAACAAGAGTATTAAACGATGAATTACTAACAAATGTAGATGTACCTCCAACTGGTCCTGAAACTTGTGTCCAGCTAGCAATATTACCAGCTGCAGGAATAGAACCTGCAAGTGCAGTTGTAAAACTACAAACACTAGCATTTGGTCCGGCATTAGGACTTGGAGTTACACAACAGTTGGGAGTTACCGATGAAAGAACCTGAACTTGCTGAGTAGTAACCAAAGAAGTACAACCAGCTGCACTAGTTACAAATAATGTTATAGTTGGTGTACCAACCGCCGACCATGTTAAAGTATATGGACCAGGTCCATTACTTGGGAATGATGGAGTTGATGTTGCTGGTGCTGGAATTGAATTCCATGTATAAGTTAAAGGAGGAGTTGAAGCACCCGTATAAGTTATATAGCTTGGATCATTAATACAAACAGGACCAGTAGCAGTAAAAGCTGAAGAAGGAATTGGATTTACTGTTATTGGTTGGTATGTTGTATCTGAAGTACAACCATTAGAAGCTGTTACCCATAATGAATTTACATAAACTACAGGTGCTGTTCCTGTATTAGTATATGTTACAGTATGTGGACCTACCGAAACAGCTGTTGCAGGAGTACCTGCACCAAAATTATAATTAAACTGAGTTCCACCTGAACCAGTATAAGTTATAGTACTAGTTTGGGCAGAGCAAATAGGACCAGTAACATTAAATGCTGATGTTGGAATTGCATTAAAAGTAACTTGCATTGTATCAGTACATGATAAATTCGAAGAATTTGTTACTTGCCAAACTAAATTATATGTACCTGGTGCTGTAGCAGTAACTGTTGTTGTGGGTTCATTAATATTTCCATAAGAAATACCTGCTTGAGCAATCCAGTGTGTATTAATATCACTAGTTAATTGGGTTGCATTAATAGTTGCATTTAGTCCGCAAACAGTGACGTTACTTCCTGCATTAGCAAAACATTGATTACACGAGCTTGGTGCCGTATAGGTAACAGAATATGTACATGTTGGCGCATCAGAAAAAGTTGCTGTTAAAGTATGAGTGCCACCATTAGAAAGAATACCAGCTAAATTATATGGTAAAGGACTTGATGCATTTGTAAAGGGACCAGGGAAAGTATAACTAATACCACTTGGCTGGTCAACTATTGTTAATGTTCCAGACATTGAATAATTTGCAGGTAAAAAGTGGAACAATAAATTTCCCGAAACTGAATATTGATTTGTTAATGGATTACAAGGATTAACTGTATATGTAATATTATCAAATAAACAAGCAACAATATTACAATTTGTAGTACCAGCACCAGTTGCACCATTATTTGTTTGATTAAAAACAATATTACAAGCTGTATTGGAATAGTTAGTAATTAACAACATATAATACTGACCAGTTTGTGCATTTGGAATATAACACCATTCCTGATATGAAGAATTATAACTACAATCAATAGTATTACCAGCAGGATATCCACCCATATTTCCAGGATGTGGATTTGTTAATTGCCAGTGTGATCCTGGAGAACCCACTCCTGTAAGCTGTGCTGTACAAGGAGCAGTACTGCTAGTAAAAGGGCCCCAGCAAATAAAATCAAGGTCATGTTGAGGAACAGAATGTATATCAATTGAAATATTTCCTGGCTGATCAATCAATAAATAATACCAAACTGGATTTGGTTCCGAGCCTAAACACATATAGTTTGGACCAGTTTGAGCTGCAGGTTGGTTAACGCCAGCAGGGAAATTATATGTAGTTCCAGTACAAAATGGATCAGCACCGCTACATAAATTGTTTTGTGAGTATCCGCTTAAAGCGAATCCCACAATCGTGAATGCTATTGCTATTATTCGTTTCATATTATTTGTTTTATATATTCACGTTATTTAATTGATTCTACGTAATTAATTTTAGCTTCTTTTGCTTTATTTAGCAAGTCATAAGCTTCAGTAAACCATCCATTACTTTCTGCCATTGCTTTTTGAGTAGGATTATTTTGAGTATAATTCAATTTGAACTCAATATTCTCAATATTTAAATTTAACTGAGTAATTTTTGAGCATTGTTCAGCTGTAAATGCTTTCCAGTCTTCAATTGGCATAATAACATCTTCGATATGAACGAAAGCTATTCCGCCTTCAACAAAAATGTTTTTAATGTAATCAAAATCTGTTTGAGCAGTAATTTCTAATTTGCCAACACGTAATCCTTGGCTTAAGTTAGTTGCTACATTAGAACTTACAACTTTATCATTCTTTAAAGCTTTAGTATTAAAAGCCTGAGCAGCTTCGTTTGATAAACCTGAAATTTTATATTCAATTTTTACAGACGACATGCCATCATTTTGGTATGATTGACAAATGTTTTTTGGAAATATTGCTGTCACAGCAACATTTTGTTGAGCTTTTAAATTAGATAGGCTCAACATCAGCATAAAGAATAAGAACATTCTAATGTGTTTCATATTGATTTTTATTTAGTTAACGTTTTTTTCGCTTTTAAATTCTTATATAAGACAAATTAAGGTATAATTTCGTTGCCCAACAAAAAAATATTTTTTCATTTTTATTTAAATAAGTTGCATTATTTTTTGCAATATAAAGCTAAAGCCTTTTTAGCCTGAGCACTTCCTAATATCGAAGCCTCATTAAAAAATTTACATGCAATTTCATCTTTTCCTTTTTGACGATTTAGCTCACCTAACCAATAAACTGTTTCTGGATTTTTAGAGTCTACCGCAAAAGCCTTATTTAAAACATATTCTGATTTTTGAAAATTTTTCTTCTGAAGATATATCCATCCAAGATTTAAATATGTATTTATCAGAGAACTGTCAATTTGAACAGATTTTTCGAATTCAATAATTGATTTATCTAAATCATTAATTTGCATATGATACCATGCTATGTTTTGCCAAGAAACTGCATTTTCAGGAAAATATTTTAAAGCATCTTCAAAATCTTTACCTGCTTTTGTATAATCTTTAAGATAAAAAAAGGCAAAAGCTCGATTGGTCACTGCAGTTTGATGTCTTGGATATTTTTGAATAACTTTTGACAAATCAATTACTGCTTTTTCGTAATCTTTTAATGATGAATACGCCCATCCCCTATTTAAAAAAGCTTCATTAAGCGAACTATCTATTCCTATTGCTTTGCTGTAATCAGCTATAGCACCAGAAATATCGCCAGAAGAAAATTTCATAAAACCTCTATTATTGTATGCTAATGCATATTCAGGATTTATTTTCAAAGCTTCATTAAAATCTTTTAATGCTTCAGAAAACTTATTTTGTTTTGTTAACACCCACCCCCTATTATTTAATGCATCTGCATAATATTCATCAATACTTATAGCTTTTTCGAAATCGCTCAGTGCATTCAGAAAATTATTTTTTTGAAAATAAAACATTCCACGATTATTATATGATTGAGCTATTAAACTATCAGTATTTATTGATATATTATAAAAATAAAGAGCTAAACTATCATTACCTGCTTTATGGTATATTTCGCCCATATTTGTAAACGTAAGAGCCTTATCAGTATTACTCTTAGTTAGTCTAAGAACATTTTTAAAATCAGAAATCGCTGAATCTGGTTTATCTAACATAAAATATGTCATTGCTCTATTAAAGTAAGCACCGGGATCTAACGAATCAAGATTAATAGATTTATTAAAATTATAAAGGGACTCCTTAGGCTTACGCTCATTTAAATATACACCTCCTAGATTATTGTATGCAAAAGAGATATTTGGGTTTTTTTGTAAAACATCGTTAAAAAGCGTTTTAGAATCATGCCAAACCAAGGATCTGCTATATGTTAAAACAGAAAGTAGAATTAATAAAAAAGTAAAAGTGAAAATATATATTTTATTAAAATATTCTTTTTTACTAACAAAACTCACAAACAGTTCGGACAATACTATAAACAAACCAAAATAAGCAAGGTAACTATATCTATCAGCTACAACCAACCTACCTTCAATAGGTATTAAATGCAAAACCATTGATATATTAATTAAAAAAAAGAACCAACCAAAAAACAACAAATCAGAGATTCTCTTTTTTCTTAAAAACAAATAAACCGAAATTGTAATAACAATTAATATTACTATTGAAGTATAATAATATATAGCAGGAAGTATAGCATTTATGACTATTGGATATGGATGTACAGCATTTTGAAAAATTGGTAGAAAAAAACTTTTCAAATAAAACCAAAGTGCAAAACCGGACAAAAGAAACCTATCAAATAAAGAAAATAAATATCTATTATCTGGCACTTTTGACCATAATCCAGATTTATCATTTATAAAATAATATGCAATAAAAACACATACCGGCACTATAACCGATGCTAATAAAGCAATCTTAACATTTCTATTCAAGGAAACTTTATGTATTTTATTTTTAAAAAATAGCAATAAAACAACAATCACAACTATTATTTTTAATGCCAATGAGTTGAAAATAAAGAATATCAATAAAAACAAAAAAACTTTTTCAAGAACTAACGAAATTGAATATTGTCTTTTATAATAAATATCAAAAAGAAATAAAGTTATAGGCACCAACAAACCTTGAATTTTTGAGAACGAAGCTAATAAAGCAAATAAGGCTGTTAACAATAAAAATTTTAGCTTAAAATCATTTTTTAAATATTTAATATAAACCAAGAAACTACATAAAGTAAAAAAAGTAAACAGTAAGTCCTTTGCTTCTGAAATCCATGCAACAGACTCAACTCTCATAGGATGCAAAGCAAATAATAATGCAACTAAACAAGTAACGTAAATACTATTTGAAAGCTTTTTAGTTAACAAAAAAATCAGAAGTACATTTAAAAGATGTAGTAAAATACTAAAGCAATGAAAAGGCAAAGGATTATTTCCCCATAAATTATAAATAACCGAATAAGAAGTAAGGGTTAAAAAAGTATATCTTTCGGAAGATAAATTATGCGTAATACTTTGCCAATTAAGATTTTTAACAAATAAATTATCTGTAATTTGTTTATCGTCATCCCATCGGATAAAATCGTGATTAACAATTTGGAAATATGAAAAAAAACAAGCCAAAAGGATTATAATTAGTAATATCCTTTCAGTTGAAAAAAAACTTTTACTTTTATTAAGAGCTAACATTTTTCTTCAAACCTAATGCAAATTTCTAAAACTCACAAATACCTTTTGAAATATCTTTTTGTCATAATGCATTATTTTAGCAATTTTGCGCAATGAAAAATAAGAAAAGGACATTCCTCGGTAAAATATTCCGTTTAATAAAACGAGCAATACTCGCTTTTTTTATTTTAAGCATACTCACAGTTCTTATTTACAGATTTTTACCAGTAGTAATTACCCCATTAATGGTAATAAGAATGGGCGAACAAATTTTTGATGGCGAATCGCCTAAGCTTAATAAGGTATGGGTTCCAATTGAAGAAATGTCGCCAAATATTGTTCAGGCAGCTATTACTGCCGAAGATCAAAACTTTCATAACCACATGGGTTTTGACATAAAAGCTATGAAACAAGCTTTTAAAAACAATAAAAAAGGAAAGAAAATAAAAGGGGGAAGTACAATTAGTCAGCAAGCAGCTAAAAATATATTTTTATGGCCATCAAGATCTTATGTACGTAAAGCTTTTGAAGGATATTTTACTTTATTAATGGAACTTACATGGAGTAAAAAAAGAATAATGGAAGTTTACCTTAATGTAATTGAAATGGGCGACGGTATTTATGGAGTTGAAATGGCAGCCCAAAAATATTTTCACAAATCTGCAAAAAAACTTACTAAAGGAGAATCAGCTTTAATTGTTGCATGTTTCCCAAACCCCAGAAGATGGAATGCCTCAAAACCAACCGGGTATATAAAACGTCGTCAGCAATGGATAATGAGCAATATGGGAAAAATGAGACGAGTTGACTGGACAAAAAAATAATTCTAATTTAATTCCCCGCAACTTTTTGTTTTATATTTCTTATGTGACAACAATTTTGTATTATGTTACAATATCGTTGCAGAAGATCTACTGATTATGAATAACTACAAATTTCTTAATGGCAACCTGTTGATTCTTATTTTTAACAACACAAAAATACATTCCATTAGGCACTGATTTTATTGAGATATAGCTTGTATTCTGATTTAATGACCAATTGCCAATACTTTTTCCATATAAAGTTGTTATATCAACAGAATAATCAGATGTAATATCATTAAGGTATGACAGTTTAATAAAATCATCTGCAGGTGAAGGTGTAATTAACAAAAATGCATTATTATCATAATATTCATCTTTGCTAATTGTATTACAATTATTTGCATTTCCTGGAATATTAGCATCTAACCAACTTGCTCGTGTAGCAATCCAATTTTTAAATTGTGTAATATGTGCTGAAAATGTAGGAGGATCTTGTTCTACTTCAGGAGTTCCTGTATTTACTCCCAAATGTCCCCACTTTTCATAATGTCTTTGTTGTGCAGTATCAAGATATGTGGCAACAGAATCAATATAGTTAAAGATACTATCATTACTCATAAAACTAGACCTAAAGTTTTCCCAACGACATCGTAATGTATTTTGAAATGTAGTATCCTGCAACATACGGATATACCATCCATTAGAATTTGCATCTGGTCCACAATCATTAATATGGTGTGCCCATCCCGACCCATCTGTTGCTTGAAAAATAACACAATCCCAAATGTTTTTCCACCCCCAGTCAAAATCCCAAATAGGGCCTGCTTTAAGTTTTGAAATTTGTGTTAATGTATTTATGTCCTTATGGTAATAAACACTTTTTTTAAAACCATCATTATTCCTTGATAATTCATTTATTATAAAATAATCTATAAAAGAATTAATGCTTATATATTTCCTATATCCATTAACAGAATCAGTAAAATTTGAACTATATAATGCTGTTTCCATTTCATTAATAAAAGTCTGAATATATGTTTCCTGTTGAGGAATTATATCTTCAGCTTTAGGATATTCGTAAAGCAAATGAACATCAAGTTCGGTATGATCGATAGGATGATAATTTAAAAGCCAACCACCACTCCCTACCCATAGGTCATTTTTTAAAATATATCCACCTGTAACATTTATCCCAGTACTTTCAGTAGAATCGAGTTTGGCAATATTTACTCTGTTGTTATCACGCTTAATACTTTCAGCTAGTAGATATATTCCCTGATAGCTTCCATTTAAAATCACTTCACAATATTTTGCACGAGTAGCATAATGACCCATTTTATCAAATAGCCTATATGCCATCATATTTCTCAAGAAAACTTTATCGTTATAATTTGTAAGCAAACACCATTCGTGTTCAGCCGGCATTGAGAGAATAGACACATTCTGATCTATCCCTGCTGTATCAGTTGTTACAAATTTGTAAGGTTTTTGAGGATACCATTGTGAGGTTGCTCCACGTAATTCAATTCCAATATTTCCAGCGTAATGAAAAATAGTATCGGTAACAAAGTTCATTATTCCGGGTCCATTATAAATAATTTTCATTGTAGCATTAACTTTTGGTTCGTCAGGAATTTCAACACCATTAGTATTAATAATGACAATAGGTAGATTAGATCTAGTAAAAACAATAGGAACAGGAGCATTATTTCCAAAAGTTAAACTCCAGCTATATAAAATACCAGCATCCTGAGGGTAAGTATCCATAATACGAAGTGTCCATATTCCATTTCCATTTTGGCCATTATTCATATTACCTATAGTTTCCTGCGGTTTAAAAGTTCCAGTAAAAGGAGCACTTCCTGAATTTATTAATTGCGTAGCTGATTGATTTAAACATGTATTAGTAAAATTATCATCTCCTCCTCCAATACCCGAAAAAAGGTTAATATTGGTTCCGTCTGGCGATATTAAATGAACCTCAAGATCAGAATCGTAAGTATGAGAAATATTTAAACATATTGTAACTAAACCATGAGCAGCATTTAGTTGAGATGGTGAAATGCCAGTAACAGTTGAATAAAAATAATTATACTGTTGGTTATCGGTTATGTTACCAGTAGTACCAGTAAATGTTTGAGAGAAGCCTGTAATACAGCCAAATAAGCTAATTACTATTAAAAATATCTTAACCATTCTTTATTTTAAAAATATCAGTTGCAATTATTTTTAAAAATAAAGAAATTTCTTCAAATAAGCAATCTAATTCGATTAAGGTCTCAAATATTTATATCATCTATAGCTCAACATATAAAATATAGAGAGCAAATTTATAGAATAATTAAAAAATGACTGTTAATTGTTATTGAAATATTTCTTTTTAAACCAGAATGCTACATTAACCAAAGCAATCATTACTGGCACCTCAACTAATGGACCAATAACCGCAGTAAAAGCCTCGCCCGAATTCATTCCAAAAATTGCAATAGCAACAGCAATTGCCAATTCAAAATTATTACTTGCTGCGGTAAAGGATAGCGTAACAGTCTGCCCATATGTTGCTCCTGCTTTTCTACTCATAAAAAATGAACCAACAAACATTATAACAAAATAAATTAATAATGGAATTGCAATGAGTACAACGTCTAATGGAATACTTATAATAAGTTCACCTTTTAAAGAAAACATTACAAATATTGTGAACAAAAGAGCAATAAGGGTTAAAGGACTTATTTTAGGAACAAACTTAGTATGATACCATTCTTTACTTTTTACTCTGATTAAAATAAAGCGAGTTAAAAATCCAGCAATAAAAGGTATTCCAAGATAAATAAAAACACTTTCTGCAATTTGTGAAATTGTTATTTTGCTAACTGCGTCACTTGTTGGAACTCCAAACCAAGCAGGAAGTATTGCAATAAAAACATAAGCATATAACGAAAAAAACAAAACCTGAAAAATACTATTAAAAGCAACTAATCCCGCGGCATATTGCGTATCTCCTTTAGCAAGGTCGTTCCAAACAATAACCATAGCAATGCAACGTGCAAGACCAATCATAATAATTCCATACATGTATGGAAGGTTTGCATTATTATCGCCAGGAAACAATTTGAAAAATACAATAGCCAATGCAAACATTAAAACCGGACCAATAATCCAGTTTTGAATTAACGACAAACCTAATATTTTATAATTTTTAAAAACATCACCCAGCTCTTCGTATTTTACTTTTGCTAAAGGCGGATACATCATTAAAATTAATCCAATTGCAATTGGAATATTTGTTGTGCTTTCTGGTGATGACTTTAACGATTCCCAGAATGCAACTATTTGAGGAAAAAAATAACCGCTGGCTATCCCCACTCCCATTGCTAAAAATATCCATAAGGTTAAATAACGATCTAAAAATTTTAATCTTGCTTTCATAAAAACTCAATTTGATGATTTGAAAATTAGCTAATTTGATGATTTATTTATTTGATAATTTGAAAATTATTTAATGTTATTATCCTTTTGTTTTGATGTACTTATTATTTTCGATAACATTTTAATTATTGAAGTTAACAAAAGTTCTAACTTTTCAGGATTTGGATAATTTTCAGATTTTTTGCAAAGTATTAACCTATATTCTGTTTCATCAGCTTCTTTAGCAGCAATTTTTAATTTATGAATAAAATCTGCTTTACTTTCTGCATTTTGAGCCTCTCTAACATTTGCCCCAATACTTGTACCTGATTTTAATAATTGCCTTGCAATTACATATTTTCTATTTTCTTCAAGAAGTTCTGAATATCTAACTATTTCTAATGCAAATTCCAAAGTCAATTCAACAATAGGATTAGATTTATCATTTCTCATCTAAATATTTTTTAATTGTGAATTTTCAAATTGTTCCATCTTCAAATTGATTGATAGAATTTAGTAAAATCATTTTTTATCTGATCTCTAATTTTTCTATATACAACAAGTTTTTCGTCATCTGTACCAATTGCATCTGCTGGGTCTTCGAATCCAATGTGAACTCTTTTACCAACCTTACCCAAAAAAACCGGACAAGCTTCTTTTGCATTATCGCATACTGTTATTACAAAATCGAAAGGTTGTGAAATAAAACTATCAACAAGTTTTGGATAATGTTGCGAAATATTAATACCAATTTCAGCCATCACTTTAACAGCATATTTATTAACTTCTTTTTCTGGTCGTGTTCCTGCTGAAAAGACTTCCATTTTTGAATTTAAATCTCTCATTATTCCCTCAGCCATCTGACTTCGGCAACTATTACCTGTGCATAAAATTAGAATTTTCATTTTTTTCTTTATTATTATTTTTCATAAACTTCACCCTGAATCGTTAATTCAATCTTATTTGTTACAGCATTTGAAGTAACAGTAATCGTTTTATTAAATACGCCCATTTCTTTAGTATCATAAACTACTTTTATTTTTCCTGTTTTACCTGGCATAATTGGATCTTTTGACCATTCGGGTGTAGTACAATCACATGAAGGTGTTACTGCTTTTAATACTAATGGACTTTTTCCTGAATTCTTAAAAACAAAATCGATACTGGCATCAGCATTTTTTTGAACTGAACCAAAATTGTGTAATATTTTAGTAAAAGAAATTTCGGGCGCATTTGGATTTGACTTTACATAAGTATTATCAATCTGACCATACACATAACCAAATGACACTATAAACATTGTTAATACTAAAAGTGATCTTATTATTTGCTTGTATCTCATAAACTTTAGTTTAATGATTCATATTTAATTTACTAATTCACCATTATTCAATTTAATTTTCTTATTTCCATATTCGGCAGCAATAGGACTATGTGTAACCATTATTACTGTAATTCCTTTTTCAGTATTTATCTTTTTAAGAAAATCAAGAATTTCAAGTGATAAGGCTGGATCTAAGTTTCCTGTTGGTTCATCAGCAAGTATAACAGAAGGATTATGAACCAATGCTCTTGCAATTGCTACACGTTGTTGCTGTCCAATAGATAACTGACGAGGCAAGTGATTTAAACGATTTTTTAACCCTACAAATTCAAGAACATCAACAGCTCTTTTAATTTGTTCAGTTTTATTGATTCTTAATAAACTCAATGGAATCATTACATTCTGAACGGTTGTTAAATATGGTATTAAAGCAAAATTCTGCATTATAAAACCAATATGGTTTTTTCTGATTTTAGCTAATGCACTGTCTGAAATATTATCAATTCTTTTATCGTCAAAAAATATTTTACCTGATGATGGTTTTATTAAGCCAAAAAGACTTAACAACAACGTGCTTTTTCCTGAACCTGAAGGACCTGTGATAGTAACAAAATCAGATTTATTAATAACTAAACTAATATTACTAATTGCATTTACACTACCATCTTTAGTTGAATATTCTTTAGATAATTTTTCTATTGTTAAATTCATCTTTATTCCTCCTGTAAATTAGTGTGAGGGTCAATTTTTGACGCAAGATAAGCAGGTATCACTGTACCTGTTAAAGCAATAATAACAGATAACAATAACGACCATACCAAATACATATATAGAGGCTGAACTGCCATCCCTGCTAGATAAGGACCTAAAAACATTCCTGCTATTGTACCTATAACAAATCCCAGAATTCCACCAACTATTCCTAAAAAGACTGCTTTCAATAAGAATAATTTATAAATCATTCCTTTTGAAGCACCCATCATTCTGAGAACACCAATCTCTTTATGACGCTCATTTACATTGGCCCATATATAATTACCCATTGAAATGCCACCCACAAAAAATATTATAATTAAAAAAATCAATGTTACTTTATCCATTAATTTATTGGTTTCAATCTGAGTCGATACAATCTGATTGATAGTTGTTATACGAGTATCTGGCAAAATATTTCTTAATTTTCCTAACAATCCTTCTGATATAGCATTACAACATCCCATAATTTCAATTGTACTAATTTGATCAGGAGCATTTAATAATTCCTGAACAGTTGTTAAATGGGCAAAAACTCTATCATCATCAACTGTGCCAGTTTCGGGTAAAACTTTTACAACCTTAAATTCCTGGCCACTTATAATAATTTTAGAATTCTCAACAAGCTTTAATTTTGTTGAAATTTGTGAACCCAACAAACAATCATATCTATTTAGTGTATCAATTACTTTACGTTTTAATTTTTCATCTTCAAATCCCTGCGATTTGTTTTCTTCATTTGAAGGCGCACATGCTGTTATTAATTCATTTCCTACCAATCCTGAATTTTGCCATAACGGTTTTGAAGCTATTTCACTTTTAGGTAGTATACCTGTAAGCACAATACTTGTTTCTCCAACTTTTACTCTTCGAGTTAATTTTGGAGACATATTATCTACACCTGATATTGTTGAAGTTAAAATTCTTTCTACATACTCCATGGGTAAAGTTGGAGCATCAATATCTGAAGTATAATAATCATCAATACTTGAACCTTGTGGTAATACTAGAATATTTGCTCCAAGATTATCAAGCTTTTTAGCTACGTTTTGTTTTGAAACAACTGAAATACTTTGTATGGCAACAATAACAGCAATTCCAAGCGTTATAGCTAAAATTCCACTGATTAATTGAGATTTGCGTTTCCACAATTCCAACCAAATTATTTTAAATGTATTCATTGTTAAAACCTAGCCTAACATTTTTTTCCACTGCCACAGCTACCTGGAGCACAGCCACCAACTCTCTTATTAACTGTTTTAACTAAATCTTCTGATTTTGTTACGCTATCCATTTTTCCAGTAAATTGTCCTTTGCCATTAAATATAACAACTGTAGTTTTTGTTAAATCTGGTTTAAGTAATTCAATAAAATTTGCTTCTTCTTTGCTTTCAACATCAACAAATACAACTGTTGCCTTATTACCTAAACTTGTAACAGCTGTGTTGCACTCTGCTTGAATAGCTGCTTTATCTTTTGCATTCTTTTTTCCGCAAATAATTAATGCAGCTTTACCATTTTCAAATCCCAATAAAACCTCAGCCTGAGTCTTTGAAGGTAATGTTGAAATAATTTTTTCTATTGATGCATCATCAGATGTTAAAGCACCCGAAACTACACCATTTGATGCTACAACTAATATTAAAGGTAATTGAGCGCCAGCAATTCTGTATTTTGCTACCAAATCAGCATTTTCTTTTTCATCTCTATCTAATTTTAAAACTACATTTTTTTTTACTTTTTTATTTGCTCCTTCAGAAAGTTTAACAAGATAATCAGTACCTTTTGCTAATTTATCTGTTACTATTAAAAATATAGAGTTACTGTTTTTCTGTGCCTTTTGAATATCTGCACTTACTCCTTGAGCAAACATGTTTGTTATTACAAACATCGAACTAATAATAATAATTGTATTTTTTTTCATTTTATAATTTATTTAAGTTTAGCATTTACATTTAAAATCTAGAGTAGAACTTCTAAAAAACCTATCATATTTTTCTTTTATTTCTTTGAGTCTTTTAATATCTAAACAATAATGAATTTTAAGCCCATCAATTGTTCCTTTAATAATTCCTGCCTGTTTTAGTATTTTAAGATGTTGAGAAACTGTTGTTCTTGAAATTGGTAAATCGTCTGAAATATTTCCGGTTTTAATTTCTTTTTTTTTAGTTAAAAGTTTAATTATTGCAATTCTTGCAGGATGCGAAAATACTTTAGATATTAAAGCAAGTTCCTTTTCAATATCTTCAAATTCTTCTGATTTATTATTGGTCATGAGTTAATGTTTAATGTCGTAAACGTACGACATATTATCATGATAAAAAAATGTTATATGCTTTTTTTATCATGTTTTTAAACAATACGAAACTGTTTTGAATTTATTAAAATTTTCAATTCTCTTATTTTTTTCACAGAATTACAATAATATAATACCCCAAACCATGTCATCTTGAGGCACTCGAAAGATGTTCCAATGCCCTTGCACATTCTTCGAGAACCTCAGAATGACCCTATCAACTATTTTGGCATGATATATAATATCAATATATTATGTGTTTTAATGAAAAATTCAAAACAGTTTCAAAATTTAAAAAGCTATTTGCTTTCTAATTTTTCTATTCTTAATGTTAAACTATTAATCAATTCTTTTAGCTTTAAATTTTCATTCTCAAGAGAATTGATTTTATTTTTCTGACTTGTATTTTCTGTGTTTAATTCTTGTACTGCTTTTACTAATGGAACGGTAAATTCTGCATATCTAAGTCCATAAAAATCATTTTCATTTTTAGGTTTATCAACACCACTAAAATCAAATCCTATTTCGTTGGCAGCTTTTTCAACATCTTGGGCAATAAAACCTGTTTGCAATATACTGCCTTTTAAAATCTCACTATCTTTTCTTCTAACAGAATCCGGAATATTTAACAAATTTGCTATATTTTGCATATCCATGTAATATGTTACGGGTTCAAGCTTCATTATAAAATCTAGTCCTGGTACATTTTTCTTGATGTCTTTTTTAAATCTTTTATCAGAAACATTTGTCCAGTTTGCAAAACCTCCAATACTTGTAACATAATTATCACCTAATCTAACTTGATTACTTGCAGTAATTACAGTATAAGCACCTAATGCTGTTGTATTACTATAATATTTAGCTAAAGAATTTGACGCATAACCTATAGCAGTATTCCAATCATATTTATTCCATTGTAGAGCATTGGTACCAACTGCAGAATTATAACTTCCTAATTTATTTGAGTCAAGTGACCATGATCCAATAGCTACATTATAATTGCCAGATAAATTACTTGTTAGGGCATATAGCCCATAAGCAGAATTATAATCACCATCAGTATTAGCATATAATGCACTGCCACCAGTAGCTATATTTTTAATACCTACAGTGTTTGAGAATAGTGCATAATCACCTATACCAATATTATTATTAGAAGTAGTGTTAGAAAACAAAGCAAAATATCCATTAGCAACATTAAATGCGCCAGTTGTATTTGAATACAGTGCTTGATTTCCATTAGCAACATTACTGTATCCAGAAGTATTGTTATAAAGTGTCTTATATCCAATTGCAGAATTTAAAGCACCATTTGTGTTATAATATAATGATTGATACCCAATGGCAGTATTATCTGGACCTGTTAAATTTGAAAAGAGTGATTTAAAGCCAAAAGCACAATTATAAATTCCTGTAGTATTTGAATATAATGCTTGATAACCGCTTGCCGTATTCCATGCTCCTGTTGAATTTGAAAATAAGGTTTGAGTTCCAACTGCTGTGTTATAATTACCATCAGAATTTGAGTTTAATGCTTCAAAACCAACAGCTGTATTCCATGAACCTGTTGTATTTAAAAATAAAGAACGCGTTCCTAATGCAGTATTAAAATTTCCACTTGAATTTGTATAAAGAGACGAAACCCCCATACCAATATTTTCTTGACCATTAATATTATTAAAACCAGACTTATAACCCATAAAAATATTACTATATCCAACAGTATTAAATTTACCAGCCTGATAACCTAAAAAACAATTAAATAAACCAGTTGTCATACTATTACCACTTTGATGACCTATTAAATAATTATTAGGATTCAATTTCATATAACTTGTTGAAACACCAGAACTAAGATTTTCAACTCCAAAACCTTTTATTGTATCTTTTGTACATATTTTTGAATTATCCGGGGTTACATACAAATATTTATTTGTAAAAGCTTTAGAATTGTTTCTTCCACTTACAGCAAAACCGCCTCTATTGCTTTGTATTGCATCATCATTTACAAAAACATTCACACTATCCTCATATACTACAAAGACTGTTTGTCCAGCTTTGTTTTTTACTTCAAACAAGGGTTCTGTTGGTAATGCAGTACTACTTCCTTTTATTACAACTCTTCCAGTAGGATTTGTTAGCCCAACACCAAGTCTTTTATTAGTATTATCCCAAGCTAACGCAGTATCACCTGCAAAAGAACCTGAATTATTAAATTGCACAGTTTTAGAAGCTCCGCCGGGTGTGCCTGTATTTAAATCAGTGCTACTAATTGTAAAATTAGGGTAAGTTCCAATAATAGTAGTTGCACCAGCTTGAGTTAGTGTAACTGTTTGGTCAGGTGCTGTATTTGTAATTATAGTGTCTGTAACATTTATACCTGTACCAGCTGAATAAGTCGAATTATTATCAGTACTACTTATAGTATAATTAGGATATGATCCTGTTATTGTTGTTGCACCACTTTGTGTTAAATTTACTATTTGATCTGGTGCATCATTAGTAATTATTGTTCCAGTAACATTAATTCCTGTGCCACCTGTATATGTTGGAATATTTCCTGCATTTTCAGCATATAAAGCATAAGGAACGCTCAACAGCTGCGTGGTACCCATTTCAATATAATTTGTGCCACCTGATGGATCAACCTCTATTTTTATAAAATGAAGTGAATTCCCCCAATTTATTGAAGAAAATAATCCACTAATTTGGGCACCTGAGCCTATTTGAAGTAATACTATTCCAAATTCATTTGTTAAAGAATTGTGTGTTTCAACATATTCAATAGTTCCATTAATAGAACCTGGAATAATACTTATTTTAAAATTAACAGTATGATTTGTTAAAACTACCCCATTAGCATCTCTTACTACAGCTTGGTATTGAAAATATTGTTGTGTTTGAGCAAATAATTTGCAGGTTAATAATATTAAAATTAATAAAAATTTTGCTCTCATTGTAACTGTTTTTAAATATTTAAAAAATTTTAGAAATCATCAAAAAAATAAGATTGAAATTAACAACTCATTTGTTAAGATTATGCCTAAACAACATTTTGCAATTTACATTACTTAAAAATAGAAATCAAAAAGAAAATGATGTTATGTTACACTAAAAATAACAATATTTATATAGGTGTTTTTACTTATCCATTTTATTTTTTATCAAAATATGTAAAAGCAAACCGAACAATTGCAATGAAAGCAAAAATCAGAATCAAAAAACTTATTCTTTTAACCACAACAAAACTGAATAACAATTTTCTAAAACATTTGCAAAAACGAAACATTTGCTTTGTAATTCAATTAATTATATTTTTGTATACCAAAATTGAAATACGATCTTAATAAAACCATTAGCATTATTCAAGAAAACAATCTTTACTATCAATGAAAACTGACCCAAAATCAGAATCTAAAATACTTCGCCAAAAGGCAGAAAAAAAATTAAAGGCACTAGAAGTAACTGAATTTTCTGAAATATCTAAAAATGAAATACTAAGACTCGTTCACGAATTGCAAGTGCACCAGATAGAACTGGAAGCACAAAACGAAGAACTTATTTTAGCTAACGAAAAAACAGAACTTGCAAAAGAACAATACATTAATCTTTATAATTTTGCACCTTCCGGTTTTGTAACACTTTCAAAAGAATGTGAAATAATTAACTTGAATTTTTGTGCTGCAAACATACTAGGTAAAGAACGTTTAAAACTTACCAATAAACACTTTGCATTATTTGTTTCTGTTCAAACCCGCCCTGTTTTTTATTCCTTTTTCGAGAAAATTATTACAAATAAAAAAACAAAAGAAACTTGCGAAGTTATAATTGAAACCGCAGGAAATTTGCCAATATATGTAAATATCGATGGTATATTCAGTGAGAGCGATAACTTATGTCTTTTGACTATTGTTGATAACACCGAACGCAAACAAGCAGTAGAAATAATAAAATTAAATGAAGAGCGCTTAACTACTGCACAAAGAGTAGCAAAAATTGGCAATTGGGAAACTGATCTTTCTGATTTAAGTGTAATATGGTCTGATGAAACCTTTCGTATTTTCGAAATTGACAAGAAAAAATTCAAACCATCTCATCCTGATTTCTTAAATTTCGTTCATCCTGAAGATAGAGCAAAAGTTGACTCTGCATTTTTAAAATCTTTTAAACACGATAAAAACAATTACATTGAACATAGAATTATAACACCCAAAGGTAAAGTAAAATTTGTTGAAGAGCATTGGCAAATTAACTATAACAACAAAGCATTGCCAATAAAAGCCTTTGGTACCTGCCAGGATATTACCGAACGAAAGCAAATAGAAGAAGCGCTAGTAGCAAGCAAAAAAAGCTATAGTGCAATTTTCGAACAATCACCTATTGCAATTGGGTTCTTTGATGCTGATGGAAGTTTAATTAATGTAAATAACGCTGGTATTAATTTGTTTGGCATAGTTAATATTGATGAAATTATAGGTTTAAAACTATTTGAAGACTCCAATATACCCGATAATATAAAAACAAAACTATTAAATGGCAAAAGTGTTAGATTTGAGGCTAACTTTAACTTTGAAGAAGTAAAAAAGTTAAACATATATAAAACTACCCGTTCGGGAATTATAAAATTGGATTGGTCTATAACTCCTTTGAAGGATGGCGACTCGGTAATTGGATATATTGATCAGTTACAAGACATCACCGATCGCAAAAAGAGAGAAGACATACTTGTCGCAAATGAAGCATACTTAAATCATTTAATAACAGACAGCCCTGCAGTAATATACTCCTGTGAGCCTTCGGGCAACTTTGCAGCAAATTTTGTCAGCGAAAATATAAAAAATCAACTAGGTTATGAATCTCATGAATATACTAAAACTCCTTCCTTTTGGATAAACCACTTACATCCCGATGATACCCAGAATATTTCTAAAGAACTATCTCATTTGTTCAATTTAAGCAAACATACTCATGAATATCGGTTTCGTCACTCTGATGGCAATTACAGGTGGATGCGTGATGACATGAAATTAATACGTGACGATGAAGGCAATCCAAAAGAGATTATTGGTTCATTAATCGATATAACTAAACGCAAGCTGGCTGAAGATAAACTTGCCGAAACCTCAAAACTGCTTGAACAAACTTCTATAATGTCTAAGATTGGAGGCTGGGATCTGAATTTACTATCAGGAGAACTTATTTGGTCTAATGAGGTTTACCGCATTCACGAAGTAGATCCTTCGATAAAACCATCGGTTGCACAAGCACAAGATTTTTATGCTCCAGAAGTAAAAAAACAACTTGAGGCAATGATTGCGAATGCAATTAAACATGGAATACCATGGAAGTATGAATTGCCGATGACAACTGCAAAGGGCAAACATATATGGGTAAAAGGGCAAGGATATGCACAAATGGAAAATGGTAAAGCAATCAAGCTGTCTGGTACTTTCCAAGATATTACTGAACGCAAACATGTAGAATCAAAACTATCAGAAACGCACGAACAATTAAAACTACTTTACCGCCATCAGAATGAAATTAGGGAAAATGAAAGAAAAATAATTTCACGAGAAATTCACGACGAACTTGGTCAATCCTTATCAGCACTTAAATTAGATTTGGGATGGACCAAAGATAATGTTTCGGGACACCCAGCAGTAAGTGGTAAAATAAATATCATGATTGACATTGTTAGCGATATCTTAAAAAATGTTCAGCAAATTTCTGCTGATCTTCGCCCTGGAATTCTAGACGACCTTGGGCTGATATCTGCGATGGAATGGTATTGTCAGGAATTTGAGAAGAGAACGAAAATAAAATGCATTTTTAAACCTATAGATATTTTAATATTAAATAGCAGTAAGAAACTATCTTTGTATCGTGTGCTTCAGGAAGCACTCACCAACGTATTGCGGCACGCCGGAGCAAACAAAGTTAAAGTTCGGATTTACTTGAAAACAAATTTCATTATACTTAAAATAAAAGACAACGGAATTGGCATTACCCCAGAAAAAATAAAATCGGGTCTATCGCTTGGAATTATGGGTATGCGCGAAAGAGCAAACCAGTTTAATGGCATACTCCAAATTAAATCAGATATTGGAAAAGGAACAGAATTGATTTTTGTAATACCTTTTGAAAAAAACGAAATCAAATGAAAATACTTATTGTAGACGATCACACTATTGTTAGAGAAGGTTTAAAACCAATAACAGAAAAAGTTAGTTTATTTACAGTTATTGATGAAGCATCAGATGGAACCGAGGCGTTAAATAAAATAATGACTAATGACTACGACCTGGTAATACTCGATATTTCTATGCCTGGCAAAAGCGGCCTTGATGTTCTAATTGAAATGAAGAACAAAAATAAAAAACCACCTGTTTTAATTCTAAGTGTTCATCCTCAAGAACAATATGCCATTCGTGCATTTAAACTTGGAGCATCTGGTTATCTTTGTAAAAATAGTTTGTATGAAGAATTAGCCATTGCCATTAATAAAATATTATCCGGTGGAAAATATATATCCCCAGAGCTGGCCGAAATAATAATTTTCAAAGATGATTTCGAACTTAACAAAATTCCCCACAAAAAACTATCTGTAAGAGAATTCCAGATCATGTGCTTGATAGCCCAAGGAAAATCAGTTAAAGAGATTTCAACTGATCTTTTTATAAGTACTAAAACAGTGAGCACACACCGCGTTCGCATACTCGAAAAAATGGGAATGAGAAAAAATACCGAGCTTATATTATATGCTATTAAAAACAATCTTGTAGAATAAACTTTCTTAATTTTATATTCAACCTCATCAACCTCGTCCTCGTTTGCAAACGTGGACAAATAATTTGCTATAAATAATTAATTTGTAGGATAAACACCTACAGTAAAATCAGCCATTATCCTATAGGTGTTTTAACCATACTGAACTACCTTTATATATTATAATGCATTGTATTATAACAATTTATACAAATTAGAAAATTATTAGTTTTTAGCATCAAAGAATAATATGATAGACCAATTAAGAATATTGCAATTAATAATGAATAACACTCAAGAAGTAATTTGGGTAGTTGACAATAATTATTGTTTAATATTTGCAAATAAAGCATACAAACAAGCAGTAATAGCTACAGGTGGCGAAAATATTGAAATTGGGCAATCAGTTTTAACTGACAAATATTCCAAAGAGGAAATTGGTTTTTGGAAAGTAAATTATGACAGATGTTTATCTGGCGAAAAGTTTGTGATTGAAAGAGAATCTATTATGGAAAATGGAGGCTATTATTTAGAAAACTCATTAGAACCAATACGTGATGAAAATGAAAATATTATAGGAGTTATTGTTATATCAAGGGATATATCCGAACGTAAGCTAGCAGAGGATAAATTAATAAAGAGCGAGCAGAAATATAGTTCTCTTTTTAATCAGATGCAAGAAGGATTTGCCCTCCACGAGATTATTTGTGATACCAAAGGTAAAGCTGTTGATTATCGGTTTTTGGATATAAATCCTGCGTTTGAACAGCTAACTGGTCTTAAAAAAGCAGAATTAATTGGGAAAACGGTCTTAACAGTCATGCCCAACACTGAAACATTCTGGATTGAAAAATATGGTAATGTTGCTCTAACAGGCCTACCCATTGAGTTTGAAGATTACTCAGAGCCATTGAAACGGCATTATCAGATAAAAGCTTTCAGTCCGGTAAAAAATCAGTTTGCGGTTATGTTTTCTGATATAACTGAGCGCAAACTGGCTGAAGAAGATTTGCGTGAAACAAAGATCCGACTGGAATTGTCGTTGAATGCTGCTGCGGCAGGTACATGGGATTGGGATATTGTTTCGGGTAAAATAGTTTGGTCAAAAGAATTATTTATTCTTTACGGAATAGATTCTCTGACATCCAGTGCAACTTTCGACGCCTGGAGAGCCATACTGCATCAAGACGATTTAGAAATAGCAGAATTTAGAATTACTGAAGCACTTGAAAAACATACAAACCTTCAAAGCGATTACAGAGTGATTTTGCCTGATGGTAATATAAGATGGATAAATTCAACAGGAGTAGGGTATTATGATGCTAATGGAAAAGCAGAAAGAATGATGGGTATTTGCCAAGATATTACTGAGCGCAAGTTGAAAGAGGAAGAAATAACGAAAATGAAAAACATTTTGATAGAAGGTGAGAAGATTGCGCAAATGGGCACATTTGAATACATAGCCGAAACCAAAACTACAATTTGGTCCGAACAGGAATACTACATTTATGGATTAGATCCTAAGGGGCCTTCTCCTGAGTATAATGTTATGCTTGCAAAAAATATTCATCCTGAGGATGCAGAGATCCTCCACCAAACCTTTAGCACAGCCATTCAGAGTGGTTCTGCCTACGAATTAAAACACAGAATTGTTCGACCCGATGGCAGCATACGGTGGGTATATGATCGTGCTATTCCATACTCAGATACAAACGGTAAGCTGGTAAGGTATATAGGCTCTACGCTTGATATCACTGATCTAAAAATTACAGAAGAAGCACTTATTAATAGTGAAATAAAATACAAGAATTTGGTTAAGGATACACAAGTAGGGTTATTAATACAAGGACCAAAAACTGAAATGTTATTATGTAATAACAAAGCACTGGAATTACTTGGCTTAACAGAAGAACAACTTTTAGGAAAGTCATCTCTTGACCCATATTGGAATGTAATACATGAAGATGGCTCAGATTTTCCAGGATCTACCCATCCTATAGCACAGGCAATTGAAACACGTAAACCTGTAGAAAATATAGTAATGGGGGTATATAGGCCGGATATTAAAGATAGAATTTGGTTATTAGTAAGCGCAACACCTCAATTAAATTCTAATGGAGGAGTAGCACAAGCAATATGTTCATTTATTGATATTACCAAACGCAAAATTGCCGAAGAAAAACTTAAAATAAGCGAAGAAAAGTATAAGCTACTATATGATTCGAACCAAATGCCAATTTCGATTTTTGAAGCCGATACTTTAAAGTTTCTTTCGGTTAACAATGCTTTTGCCAAAAAATATGGCTATACAAAAGATGAATTTTTAACTATGACTATTTTGGATATAAGACCTACTGCTGAAATAGAAAAAACAAAACAAGATGTTAGAATAATTGATGACGGTCTTGTTAATGCAGGCATATATATTCATAAAAAGAAAAACGGAGAAATAATTCAGGTTGAAATTATCAGATGTGATTTAGTTTTTGAGGGAAAAAAAGCAAAATTAGTTTTTGCAAATGATGTAACAGATAAATTAAAAGCTGAGAATGACCTTTTACTTGCTTATAATGAAATAAAAATTGAAAAAGAAAAAATTGAAGAAAGTGAATCAAAATTAAAATTAAAAACAGAAGAATACGAAACAATAAATGAAGAATTAAAACAAACTAATGATGAACTAACCATAACTAAAGAAAAAATAACAGAAAGTGAAAATAAATTTAGAAATTTAGCGGAAAATTCTTCTGCAATAATTTACAGATTGTTACTTAAGCCCGAACTCAAATTTGATTATGTTAGTCCGGCAGCAACAAAAATTACCGGATATACACCAGAAGATCATTATGCCGACCCAAATTTAGGATACAAATTGGTGCATCCTGATGATAAAATAATTTTGGAAAAAGCTTCAAATAATATTCACGGAGAACCTGTAGTATTGCGTTGGGTAAAAAAAGACGGCCAAACAATTTGGACAGAACAACGCAATAAATTAATATTCGACGAATCGGGAAATCCAATAGCTATAGAAGGAATTGCAACTGATATTACTATACAAAAAGAAGCAGAATTTTTAATAAAGGCAAGCGAAAATAAATATCGTTTATCTGAATCTGATTTAAAAAATGCCCAATTAATTGCACACCTTGGAAACTGGAAGTGGGATTTAAAAACCGCTGAAGTTAAATGGTCTGATGAAATGTATCATATTTTTGGTATAAATAAAAACACCTGCACCGAACGACTTGGCGATATTATTACAAAAGTAATTCATCCAGATGATTTGCATATTGTTTTACCATCAAATGCTCCTGACATTGCAAATAATAAACCAATAGAATACCGAATAATAATGCCCGATAAATCAATTCGATATATTTGGGCAAGTGCAAGCGAAACTACATTTGATGATAATGGAAATCCTCTATTTTTAACAGGTATTGCAAAAGATATTACCGAACAAAAATTATCAGAATTTGAATTAATTAAAGCCAAAGAAAAAGCCGAAGAATCTGACAGATTAAAATCAGCATTTCTTGCTAATATGAGTCACGAAATACGCACACCAATGAATGGTATTTTGGGCTTTTCCGATTTACTTAAAAGCCATGATTTATCAAGTGAAAAACAACAAGAATATATCAATATAATTGAGAATAGCGGTAAGCGAATGCTAAACATTATAAATGACATTATTAGCATTTCAAAAATAGAGTCGGGAATGGTTGAAGTTGTAATCTCCCACTCAAATGTAAATGAGCAAACCGATTATATTTATAATTTCTTTAAACTAGAAGCTGAAAAAAAAGGAATTAATTTGATTTTAAATAACGGTCTAAATCCTAACGAAGCTCAATTTAAAACAGATAGAGAAAAAGTATTTGCTATTCTTACAAACTTAGTTAAAAATGCATTAAAATTTACCGTTAAAGGATATATTGAAATTGGTTACGTAAGAAAAAATGAATTTCTTGAATTTTATGTAAAAGATACTGGTACAGGAATACCTTTTGAAAAAGAAAAACTTGTTTTTGAAAGATTCAGACAAGGCAGTGAAGGGTATGCCAGAGGTTATGAAGGAGCTGGCCTTGGATTATCTATTTCCAAATCTTATGTAGAAATGCTTGGCGGTAAAATTTGGGTTGAAAGCGTAGAAGATAAGGGATCCACTTTTTATTTCACACTACCATATTATAACAATATGAATAAAGAAACTATTAGTAAAAAAATTATTAAAAAAACAGAAAAGAAGAAGAAAATTAAACCATTGCGAATATTAATTGCCGAAGATGATGAAACTTCATCAAAGTTAATCTCACTAATTATTGAAACATATACTAAAAATATTATTTGGGTCGAAAATGGAATTGATGCCGTTAAATTGTGTAGAAATCACACTGACATTGATTTAATTCTGATGGATATTCAAATGCCAGAAATAGATGGAATAGAAGCCACAAAAAGAATTAGAGAATTTAATAAAGATATTATCATTATAGCACAAACAGCCTTTGCACTTTCTGGCGATAAAGAAAAGGCAATTGCAGCAGGTTGTAACGATTATATTACAAAACCAGTTTTAAAAAACGAATTATTTACTTTAATTCAGAAGTATTTTAACAAATAGAAGAATATTCTTATTTCGTGGTGACATTAGTTACTTCAGAGCCTCTTTCACGTACTTCAGAGTCTCTTCTTCGTAATGCTTTCACGTACTTCAGAGTCTCTTCTTCATAATGCTAAATAAAATAAAAATTGATGAAGGACTCTGAAAAAAATATTTCGGGTAATAAATAAATATCAACTAACTTTACATAGCATATAGATATAATACGGCATAGTCAAAGCTATAAATAATTCAACATGGACAAAGAAAATATACTTTTAAAAGAGAAAATAAAAGAACTTGAAAAAGAAATTTTAAGTCTTAAACAACAACAGGTTGAAATTTCTGAAGCAAAAGAATTGTATTTGAAAATATTTGAAGAATTTCCAGCTTTAATTTGGCGTTCCCGTTTAGATAAATTGTGTGACTATTTTAATAAAACATGGCTTGATTTCACAGGCAGAACTATGGAACAAGAGTTTGGAAATGGTTGGGCAGAAGGAGTTCATCCCGACGACTTGGATAGTTGTATAGACACATATGTTACTGCCTTTGATAAAAGAGAAGCATTTTTAATGGAATATCGGATGAAAAATAAATTTAGCGAATATCGTTGGATACGTGATTTTGGCAGACCATTTTACGATTTAGATAATTCATTCTTAGGTTATATTGGCTCTTGCTACGATATATCAGAAATCAAAAACAACGAATTAAGATTAATTGAACTAAATGCTGCTAAAGATAAATTCTTTTCAATTATAGGCCACGACCTAAAAAGCCCTTTTAACTCCATTATTGGTTTTAGCAGTATTCTTATGGAGAAAGTTAAAAATAAAGATATTAAAGGAATTGAAGGATATAGCAATTTAATCTTCAACTCATCAAATAAGGCGATGGATTTATTGATGAACCTAATGGAATGGTCACGCTCACAAACCGGAATGATGGAATTAAATCCGGAGCATTTCGATATGGTGGATTGTATAAATAAAAAAACGGTTTTATACTATGAAATAGCCAGCCAAAAATCAATCTCCATCAAAAATATTTTACCACATAACATATCTGTCTTTGCTGATAATGATATGGTGAGCACGGTGTTAAGAAATTTAATTTCTAATGCTATAAAATTCACAAAGCCAGGCGGTGAGATCATTGTTTCAGCCATTGAAAAACAAAATGAAATTATAATTTCGGTAAGCGATAACGGTGTTGGTATATCAAAAAAAAATATTGAAAAATTATTCAGAATCGATCAAAGTTACTCCACTACTGGGACAAATATGGAGACAGGAACCGGACTGGGTTTAATTCTTTGCAAAGAATTTGTAGAAAAACACAATGGTAAAATTTGGGTAGAAAGTGAAGAAGAAAGAGGATCTACTTTTTATTTTACACTTCCGCATTACAACAAATAGCAGAAACTATTAATTTCATTTTCCTGTACTTTTCCTGTACTTCAGAGTCTCTTCTTCATAATGTTAAATAAAACATGAAATTTATTAAGGACTCTGAAATGAATGAGAAATATACAGAGTCATTTCCTAACAAATATCACTTATTGACTTTGTGACATCCATTTCCAGGCTGGCATTACTTTTATTTCGCCAAAATCATCTTCCTGATCTAATGTTACAATAATTCCACTTTTTAATTTTGTTGCAACCATAGCAGCTCTAATTCCATTTAATTCTCTAGCTATATTTTCTTCTGTTAAATGCGAACATACTTGAATTGCTGAAACTATTTTTTCGTTCTTCTTTATAAGAAAATCACATTCTGTATTTTTATCTTTAAAATACATAATATCCTGTGATGTTTGTCTAAGACATATAAAAACAGCATTTTCAAGCATTCTTCCATAATCTTCGCTAAATGATAAACTATTTGCTCTAGCCATTCCAGTATCAACAGAATAAACTTTTCTAGGATTAATTTGTTGTTGTTTTATAGAATATGAAAAAAGTGGAAGAAAATCAAAAAGATAACTCTCTTTTAAAAAATCGCAATAATCTATCGTTGTGCGAACAGATTTAATATTTAATGATTGTGATAATTTATTGTAACTAATTTCTTTGCCAACACTACTCATCAATTGAATTGCTAGCCTTAATATTACATGTTCATTTTTAATTTTCCTTCTTACTGCAATATCTCTTATAACAATATCTCTGGTTAAAGTTCTTAAATATTCATTGTCTTTAGATATAAGATATTCAGGAAAACCACCAGTAGATAAATAATTAATCAAGCTTTCTTTTCCTGATTTTTCTTTTGTTAAACTTAAATACTCCTTATAGTTAAACGGAAAAAGTTCAGTCTGAATATGCCTACCAGTTAATTTAGTGCCTAATTCTCTACTAAGCATAAATGCATTTGATCCTGTTAAAAATATTTTAAATCCTTTATCATGTGCAGAACGGATATATTTTTCCCAACCATCAATATTCTGAATTTCATCAAATACAAAGCAATTTATTTTATCAGAAACTGCAATTTGCTCAACTTTATTAAAATCGCTTAAATCAAAACCCTCTAAACGATTATCTTCAAAATTTAAATAAATTTTCTTTTTTTCTTTAATTAATGCTTGTTGTAATAAAGTGCTTTTTCCACATCTTCTAATTCCAGTTACAACGGTTACCAGATTTCCTTTTAATGAAATTTCTTTTTCTCGTTTTACCGGTTTACTTTTATTTATTAATTCAGCATATTCTTTTATTACATACTTGAGAGTTGATTCTAGTATCATAATTAAAATAATTTTTAACAAAAATAATTAATTTGTATTACAAATACAAATTAATTTGTACTCGTAATACAAACTAAGTCCAAAAAATCATTTTATTTACTTCAGAGTCTCTTCTTAATAATGCAAAATTTATTAAAGGACTCTGAAAATGAAAATGCACAGAGTCCCTATACAGGAGACTCTGTGGGAATTTAATAACTACACAGAGTCCCTTACAGGAGACTCTGTGGGAATTTCATTCATGTACTTCAGAGTCTCTTCTTCATAATGCATTCACGTACTTCAGAGTCTCTTTTTAATAATGCAAAATAAAATATAAATTTATTAAAGGACTCTGAAAATGATAAATGCACAGAGTCCCATACAGGAGACTCTGTGGGAATTTGAATGGAAATAAAAAATCCCGCTATTGCGGGATTTTTGCTCTTTTCTGCGGAGAGAGAGGGACAAATTTTAAACCCCTCGCACACCAGTGTTTTCAGTATATATAGAGAATGTATCAAATCGGGCTAACACTTAGGATAACCGATAAAAAATATCATTCACATAACCTCAAAGAGCTTGATTTTTCAATCGTTGT
>CAIQJL010000206.1 GCA_903872185.1 uncultured Bacteroidota bacterium
TGATATAAAATTAGAACATATAAAAAGACACATCAATAGTTATAATTGCGATAATACTACAGGTAAAAACACCTATTTGCAAATAATTAATTTCGGGAAGTGTAAGTGAAAAAAATATTGCAAAAAAGAAAAATACCCGCTCTTTAAGATGCTAACATTATACCTATGCACCAACCAACAAAACCAGCTAAAAAGAGGAGTGAAATATATAAAAATAATTTTTGCCAGAATCTTGGCAATGAGAAATACCATTTATTAAAAAAGTAAAGATTTTTAGAAATAATTCCCATAATACTTTAAAAGTTTCTTTTTGATTATTTTAACAAATTATTTTTTGATAGATAATATTACTTTTAATTTTAAAAATTAACACTATTATTTTCGTTCTACTTTTTATTTAGGAAATTACAGAATTAGCCATAAAAACACTATACCAGCACAAATCTTTCCTGATTCCCAGCCAAAAATAGTTATGAAAACAAAAGACAATATAATAAAAACAATAAGCTGAAGCCATTCGGGTATGACTACCCACCTTTTGTGTACAAATAAAAAATACTTTGTTATAGAATTCATAATCAATAATAATATTTTTTTCTAAAGTTATTATTGATTAAACATTTCTGCAATAGTTACAATTGCAATCTTTTTATAGGTATTACACCTATAAAATAATTATATATTTTTACGTTAGTTTTTAGAGTAAATAATTAAAATAAGAGAGTGCATTAAGTGTTAAACCTGTCCTAATCTTCTATAAATTTTTTAACCAACACTAACAGATCAACCGGACTATAAGGCTTTGCTATAAACCCATCGCAACCCAACTCATGACTTCGATTTTCTTTATGAGCATATGCTGTTTGTACAATTATAGGTAATTTACAATTACATTTTTTTATTTGTATTATTGCATCCCAGCCATTCATGATGGGAAGTTGTATATCCATTATAATTAAATCTATATTTGGTTTATCTTTAACTAATTCTACCGCCTCTATTCCATTAAAAGCCCTGAATACATTTGCCTGGCTATCTACTAACATCATGCAAATAAAAAAATAGTTGATGTCTTCATCTTCAACAACTAAAATATTTTTTTTAAAATGATTTTTCATGGCTTTTAATATTTAATCGCGCTTAATACTTTATACGCATTATATAACAAAAGCTCTAATAAAGATTGATAAATGGGATAAAATGATTGATAAAATATTTAGTTGCTGATTAACAACCAATATATATAGATTAAAGTTAGTTTTTTAATGATTTGATTTATTAAAATATTTTTTAATTAGTCCTTTTAATAAATAAACATTTATTGGCTTCGAAATATAATCATTACAACCTGCATCTATAGCTCTTTTTTTATCAATTAATAAACCATGTGCAGTTTGTGCTATAATAATTACTTTTTTATTAAATTTTCTAATCTGCTTTGTGGCCTCATATCCATTCATTTCTGCCATTTTAATATCCATTAAAACAAAATCGATATCAGAATTATTACGACATAATTCAACAGCTTTTATACCATTTCTTGCAATTAATATTTCTTTACTATAAACCTTAACAACAGTTGAAATAAATTTTTCGGAAATATTATCATCTTCTACTATAAGTATTTTTAAATTTCGAATATTATTTTCTTCTTCATTATAATTAGGAAGAATATTTTTTTCAAGGTTTTCTTCTAAGCCAATATTATAAGGTATATTAAAATAAAAAACTGAACCTTTTCCTAATTCACTTTCAACCCAAATTTTACCTCCAAGCATTTCAACATAAGCTTTAGAAATAGATAATCCTAAACCAGCTCCTTGATAAGCTCTTGAATCGGAAATATCAGCCTGAATAAATCTTTCGAAAACGGCATCCTGTCTTTCTTTAGCAATACCAATACCAGTATCTTTTACATAAAATTCTAATATGTGTTGTTCTGATAATTCTTTATTTTTATTATTTTTTTTAAGTTTATATCCAAACTCAATTGATCCTTTATCGCTATATTTAATTGCATTTTTAACTAGGTTAATTAATATTGCATATAGTTTTTCTTGATCGATAAGTATAATTGCTTCTTTTTTGGGTAAATTGTTAACTACGTTAAACTTCATTCCTTTATTTTCAACTTCGGGTTTAAAGAAATTAAAAATAAATTCCATTTGTTCATTAATGTTCGACTCTTTAATATCAACTTCCATTAATCCTGATTCAATTTTAGAAATATCAACTATATCGTTGATAATATTCAGCATTCTGGCTCCGCTTTTTTCAATTATGCTTATATATTGTTGTTGTTGTTCACCTGTTAATTTTGATACTTTTAACAATCCAGCAAAGCCCAAAATTCCATTCATTGGTGTTCGAATTTCGTGACTCATGTTAGCAAGAAAAGCAGATTTTAACCGTTCGCTTTCTTCAGCACGTTCTTTTGAAATAATAAGTTCTGCTTCTACACGTTTGCGCTCTGTTATATCACTTAATGATGTTACCCTAACTGTTCTTCCTTTATAATGCATCATTTTTCCCCTTAACATACATGGGAATGTAGTTCCATCTTTTCTGAGTGCGGTAACTTCATATGGCTCTTCAAAACCGGCAAGCATATTTTGCATTACCATATCTCTGTCTTTTACAGCTATCCACTCTGTTCCATATCTTCCGCTTTGTGTAGCTTCTTCATTTGTGTATCCAAATATCTTTTCGGCAGTTTGGTTTTGTTCTATACAAAGCCCTTTCTCAGATATAAAAATAGACTCAAAAGCAGCTTCACTAAGGCCTCTGTACTTTTCTTTATTCTCTTTAAGTTCTTCTTCGTTTAGTTTTCTTTCAGAGATATTTGATTCATATATTTCTTTTAAAGAATTATAATTTTTTTGTAATTCCTGTAATTCTTTTAAAAGTTGTGCAGTGGTTTTTTCATTATTTTTCATAAAATTTTGATATTAAATTACAATATTTATATCAAAGTGATATTCCAAAAAATTTACAAATAAATATTAATAATTATTTTAAATACTTTTTAATTTGAGCTAATAAATCGTTGGCATTATATGGTTTTGCTATAAATGCCTGACAACCCATTTCGAAACAGCGCTTTTCATATTCTTTAAGATTAAAAGCAGTTTGTACAATTATAGGCAACTTTTCATCAATTTTTTTTATTTGAAGTATTGCACCCCAACCATTTAATTCTGGAAGTTCAATATCCATTAAAATTAAATCGATATTTGTGTTATTTTTAACATACATAACTGCTTCTGTGCCTGTACATGCACGAAGTACATTAAAATGATTGTTTGTTAAAATTAAATTTATAAAGATAAAGTTCACATCTTCGTCTTCAACAACTAAAATGTTTTTATATGAGAAGTTTTTCATAATAATTTTGTTAGGTTATTGTAATAAGTTTTTTTGAAGTAATATTATTATTATTTTTATATAATTCATTTAAAAAATAAGCATCAATTGGTCCAACACCTTTAATGTTTACATTTAAATGTCGAGAATATGAGGCATTGTTTTTAATTAGGCTATATGTATTAGATGATATTAAAATCTTCATTGGTTTAGATGATTTTTCTAATCGTGATGTAATGTTAATTGTGTCACCAAATATATCATAAATATATTTACTTTTACCTATAACACCTCCAATAAGATTTCCAGTATGAATTCCGGTTCTTATTTTCCATTTGTTTTTATTTTTTGAATTTCTTTTTTTCAAAAACGATATTACCTCGTATGCCGCATTTACTATATTCATTGCATGATCTTTATTTGGCACATGCATGCCACACACTGCAATATAAGCATCGCCAACAGTTTTAATTCGCTCGCAATTATTTTTTTTCATAATAACATCAAATTCTGAGAAAACATCATTTAACTCACTAAAAAGTTCAATTAAATTAAGTGAATTTGATATTTCAGTAAATCCTACAATATCTGCAAAATAAACAGTCACGTTTTTATATAGTTTAGGCTTTACATTGTCATTATATTTTAATTCATTAGCAATGCTTTCGGGTAAAATATTTTTAATTAGTTTATCAGATTTTTCTTTCTCAAGCTTTATTTCTTCATTTTGTTTTAATATTGTTTGATAATATTTAGATAGCAACAACTGTGACTTAATTCTGGCAAAAAATTCAATTTTATTAAATGGTTTGGTAATAAAATCGGATACTCCCGAGGAAAATGCTTGTTGTAAATTTTCTGGAGTATTTTTAGCCGTACACATTACTATAGGGATATAAGCAATTTCGGCATTTTCTCTTATTTTTTTAGTTAATCCTATTCCATTTAATTTAGGCATATCCCAATCAGTTATAATTAGATCTGGTTTATGTTCTAAAATTAATGAATATGCATCGTTACCATTTTCTGATATATATATTACAATATCATTAAACAATTCTTTTATTGAAAATATAAGTAGCTGAAGATAAAGAGCCTCATCCTCTACAATTATAATTTTAAGTTTTGAAAAATCTAACATTACTGTTTTTTATTTTCAGGTAAATTAATTATAAATGAAGAGCCTTTCCCCACTACACTTTCAATATAAAAAGTTCCATTATTTTTTGTTATAAAATTTTTACATAATTTTAATCCTAACCCAGACCCTTTTTCATTATTTGTTCCTCTGCTAGTATAAAATTTATCCTCAGAAAGTATTTTAGCAATATCTTCTTTAGAAATACCAATACCTGTATCTGAAATCGTAATTTGAATAAACTTATTATTCTTAGCTGCTTTTATATTTATATTTCCATTATTAGATGTAAATTTCATTGCATTTGAAAGTATATTTCTCAAAACTAAATTAATCATATTTTCATCTGCATAAGCAAAAAAGGATTCTTCAATAGAACTTGTTATTGTTAGATTTTTATTTTTGGACAAATAACTATTTAAATTAATGTTTGTTTCAATTAACTCTTTAACATCTATTTTATCGGGCACGGCAGTTACCTCATTATTGTTTGACATCGACCAAAACAATAAATTATCAAGTAGCTGATATGTATCCTTTGCTAGAAATTTTAATTTGCCTAAAAAAGTATAAATAACTTCAGTAGAAATTTCACTACTATTTTCGTTTATATAATCAAGCATTTGCATTAATCCACCTATTGGTCCTCTTAAATCATGCCCAATAATTGAAAATAATTTGTCTTTTGTTATATTAATTTTTTGTAATTGTGTTTCAATATTTTTCTGATTATCAATATTAGTATGTGTACCTATTGCTCTTGTTGGCTTACCTGTTTCATCACGTTCAATAATTTTTCCTTTATCAAGAACCCACTTCCAATTTCCCGATTTTGTTTTTAACCTATGTGTTGTTTCATAAAATTCAGTTTCGCCAGACATATGCCTTTCAAGAGCTAAATTAATCATAGGCATATCTGAAGGATGAATAAGCTTTTCCCAGGTGCTAACATTTGGCTCAATTTCCGATTGCTTATATTCCAGCATATTACACCATACTTCATTATAATAAACATAACCTGTTAAAATATTCCAATCCCATAAACCAGTTTCAGTATTTTCAATAGCCATTTTTAATTGGGCCTCGCTATGAGAAAGTTGTTTTTGATAAAATATTCTTTCAAAAGTATTCGAAAGAATGCTAGAAATTGTTCTTAATAAATCAATCTCATCTGTTTCCCAATTTTTATTTATTTTACATTCATCAAACCCCATAAACCCATAAAACTTATCGTGTACGAATAATGGTAAAACCAAAATTGATTTTATTTCTTGAGGTGCTAAAATCTGATAAAGGTCATCAGGTAATTCTTTAATATTTGTAGAAAACACTCTTCCTTTTTCTAGTAAAAATTTTTTCCACGAAGGTATCATTTCATATGGTATTCCTTGTAGTTCTTCTTTTTGAGAACTAATTCCAGAATTACACCATTCGTATGTATTATTTGTTACCAAGCCTTCGGCATCATCTTCGAAAATGTAAACACGACTCACATTTGTATGCTCACCAAGTAATTTTATTGTTGAATAAATTTTACTTTCTATGTTTTGAATAGAGTTTAGATTTTGCGAAATATCTGCAAGTATAGTTTGCTGTAATAAATTATGTGTTAATTTATTTTTTACATTCATCAAACTAGTTATATCACTTGATGAAGTTAGCAAATATTCTATTGTTTGAATTTTAATTTTTGTTGCTGAAAATAAAAAACATAATGTTTCACCAGATTTAGTTTTTGTAAAAGTTTTTTCATTTTCAACTTTCTCATTATTATTAATTCTTTTTATTATATCACTTCTTTGATTTGAATCAACAAAAAGTTTTAATTCACTAGATTTTTTTCCAATAATTTCATTTAATGTATATCCTAATATTTCTAAAAATTGGTCATTTACATTTACAAAAAGTCCACTCTCTATTTCTGAAATTGCCATTAATACCCTACTATGATTAAAAACCTGGTGAAATTTACTTTCTGACAATGCAAGTTCAGTTAAATTTCTACTAACACCTATCAATGCTTTCTGACCATTCCAATTTCCATAATAGACTCTGGTTTCTACAGGAATAAATAAATTTGATTTAGTGATTAAAGGAATTGGACAAAATTCTTTAGTGCCTTCAATCATTTTAGATACAGTATCCTGAGCTTCATCTCTAAATTCTGGCGGATGAACTAATAAAACACTTTTACCAAATAAATCTTCTTTTGAATAACCTAATATGTTTTCGACAGCCTTATTAATTTCAATGATATTACCGTTTAAATCAAGCACAAATAAGAAATCATTGATATCATTAAAAAAATTCCGAAAATTATCTTCGTTATTTATATTCATTTCATTAATGTGTTTATTATCTTAATTTACAACCAAGTAACACAAATCCTTTTATTATTTTTCTCAACATTAGTTTAAATTAATAAATAGATGTAAAATTACCATATATATTATTAGATATCAATAATTACTAAACTAATTAAATGTAGGTAAAACACCTAGATCGAATAGGTGTTTTTTTACTAAAAAATCATTAATAAACAAGAAGTTTTTAAGTAGAATATAACTTGTGTTTAATTCTATGACAGCCTTTACTTGGAAAACAAAAACTAATTACATTTATTTGAGTAGTTAAAAAATATGGATTTTAATACGGATAAGGTGCAAACAAAACTTCATATTCATAACTTAGAGTTTTCTTTTCACCGGCATTTAAAGTAACCTGCCAGCTTAAGTCACTATAAGCATTTACGGAGTTATAAGTTTTTTGCTTTTTAACTTTACTACTTCCATCATTTGTAACGCTTCCGTTTACATGTTTAACTATATCAATTACAATCTGCTTTGGTTGCAAATTCTCAACAGTAATAACGCCTTTTAATAAAACTTTATGGTAAGTTGTTTTTCCAATCTTCTTAAAATTTTCTACTCTGGATAACTCCTCTTCATTGTTTTTAGTAACAACATCAATTGCTTTAGAAAGTTTTATTATTGATACTGCTCCTGTTGGAGTATATTTCAATTGATCCTGAGCCATAAACTGACCTTTATCTGTAAGAACCATAACAGGTGCAGTTGTGAAAGGAAAAGTTGTAGAATTTTTTAATTCTATTGAATGAAAAACATCACAATAATCTTCATTACTATTACAATATTGTGTTGAAGCAAAATTAACTTTATCACTAATATCAGCTTTGTAAATATCTTTATAGCCTAGAACCGAAGAAAAAACAGGAAATATTCCTTTTGAGTTTTTAGGAAGGTTTATTTTTCCAAGATTGTAGTAATATAAATCGTTATTCTTCTCCCCTTCTGTTTCGTAATTTGCTTCGAAATAAGCGGGTGCATTTTGAGCCTCAGCATAACCACCGGTTGTCTGAACCTGTTGCATTGCATTACTTAAAAGGTAATTATCATTTCTATCATAAGCACCATTTGTTGTAGAAATTGGAGATTGCATATAATCATATGAAATAGGATCTAACATTAAACCATAATATAATTGTGGAGAACCAACAACAACTTCAGTTTCAACATCAGTAATATCTTCAGCATAATTTTCAATAGTAGCTTTCATTTCTAAACGAGCTTCTTTTTCATTTATTAATTTCAAGAAATAAGAAGGAATCCAGCTCATTCCCTGCTGTAAATAATACTCCTGAAGTGAAACATTATCTGCATTCTTTTCAAATTTTAAAGTTGCAGTGCGTGCAATACTATCGTTGGTATATTCAGAATTATCTGTAGAGAATGTTACATATTCAATTTTCAAATAAGATATAAATGTAATTTTACCATTATCATCTTTAATTTTAACCAAACCAGATTCGGGAATAAATGCTAATATTTTTCCTGAAATTGATTTATCTGATTTTTCGCCAGTTTGTAAAATCAATACAGCATCTTTTCCAACATTGGCGCGTATTAGCTGATCGATATACTTTGCTTTTGATGCAGTTTTTAAAGTATCACTTTTAAATACAACTGATTTAAGCATATTTTCTTTTACAGAGCCAATCCAATATGTACCATACAACGCAGTTGTTGGAACAGGTAAAACAAATGCTCCATTTTTTGATTTTAACTGACCCTCTTTGCTAACAAGGCATGTTGAATTTTTAAAAAGAGAAACTTTTTTCATTGGAAGTACAGACTGTGAAAATCCCGAAAAAATAATCGTCACGATTAAACTGAAAGAAAGAATTGTTTGTTTCATATTTAGTTAAAAGTTTATAAAGTTGAAAGTTGAAAAGTCATAAATTATATAAAGGTATTTTTTTGAATTTGGATTTTGATCCGCCGCGGCGGATTGGAATTTGGAATTTAATAATGTTTGCTGCAAGTTACATTTTTTTGAGTTTTAGAATTATTATTTAAGAATTATTATCAGATTATTTTAAGAAATTTATTCTACAAACTATTATTTTTATATATCTAGATTTATTTATTACTTCGTTTTTTATTTACCTGATATTGCATTTAAATGGGAACTACTTTTATAGGAGCTGATAACACTCTGGCATTATGGACTATCATTACAGCAATTGCTGCAACAAGTATCATATTAGAACAAAAATTTAAATGGGCATCAAAAATTACCGGCTGTGTATTAGCGATGGTTATTGCGGCTCTTTTTTCAAATTTTAAAGTAATTCCTACAGAAGCAAAGGTTTATGATGATGTATGGACATTCTTGGTTCCAATGGCAATTCCATTACTGCTTTTTAAAGCCGATATCAAAAAAATATGGAAAGAAAGCGGCAGGCTTGTAGTATTATTTTTATTTAGTTCATTAGGAACATTAGTAGGAACAGTAGTAGGATTTTTTGTTTTAAAAAGCTTAATTCCATCTTTATATAAAGTAGCTGCAATGATGGCAGGGTCTTATGTTGGGGGTAGTGTTAATTTTATTGCAATGGCTCAATCTTTTAAAGCTCCCGGAGAGTTAGTTTCAGCAGCAGTAGTTTCGGATAACTTAATTATGGCTGTCTACTTTTTACTTCTGATAGCCTTACCATCAATATCTATTATCATGAAGTTTTTAACTCCAAAAAATGATAGAAACAAAAAACCAATAAAAGAAAACTCTAACGGAAATTTATCAGCTGACTTCTGGAAAGCTAAAGAAATTTCATTAAAAGATATTGCCTTATGCATTGCACTGGCTCTTTCAATTGTTTGGGTTTCTGAAGTAATTTCAAATTATTTTGCAACTATTATCCCTGCATCCGACATGAGCTTATCATTTGTGAGAGAATTGTTAGGGAATAAATACCTAATTTTAACAACACTCACAATGTTACTTGCATCTATCTTTTCAAAATTCTTTGGAAACTTAGGTGGATCGCAGGAAATTGGTGCATTTATTATTCAGATTTTCTTCGTTGTTATAGGAATTCCAGCATCAGTATCTCTAATAATTGAAAAATCACCATGGCTATTGGTTTTCTGTACTATCATAGTTTTAATAAATCTACTTTTCACTTTGGTTTTTGGCAGGTTATTTAAATTTAAAATTGAAGAAGTTGTTATGGCTTCTAATGCAAATATTGGTGGACCAACAACAGCAGCAGCTATGGCAATTGCAAAAGGTTGGAATCACATGGTAGTTCCGGCAATGCTGGTTGGATCTTTAGGATATATTTTGGGTAATTACTTTGGAATTTTTATTGGAAACCTTTTAATGCCATACTAATTATTTATTATACTGTAAATGTTTAATAAAAATTAAGAACTCATTAATATAGTATTCTTTTTATCTTTGCCTGATTAATCAATTACAACAAAATTATAATTTTCTGATGAACAAACTATTATATTTTATTTCATTAACAGTTTTCTTTGCTTCATGCACAAGTATTCAGGTGGTTAATGTAAAATACGCAAAAAAAATATCAAAAAATTACATGGTTTATGCACTTCCACGAAATGTATTAGCTATTGATATTGAAGTCGCTGAAACTCGTATAATGCGTGGCCCTTATTTTGAATATGCAGAAAAATACATGGGAATTCAAAATGTACCTATAACTAATAAATCAGAATTTTATATCTCTAGTTCTGATATTGCTATTTCTGCTGAACCTGATTCGAGTAATTATTATTTTGTTTTTCCAAAATGCAGTAAGAAAATAAAAAATATAAATCTAACCGATAACGGTATTTTGCTTTCAATTAACAGTCAAAATTCAAGCTATAATTTACCTTCGTTATCAAAAAATGCAACATCCAATCAACATCCATTTCCAGCAAACATTTTCACAACACTTTCACAAAACGATTACATTAAAGAAAAAATTGATACTGTTTGGAAACAAGTAAAAGTTGATACAAGCTGGGTTCGCGTTCCTACACAAAAAAAGACAATAGAAGCTGCTACATTCGAAGATCAGGCAAAAGAAGCAGCGCATCATATAATGCGATTAAGAAAAAGATTATTTAAACTGATGTCTGGCGCTTATAACAAATTACCAGAAGTCAAATCAGTTGATGCAATAATAACAGAGCTTCGCAAAGAAGAAGAAGAATATTTATCACTTTTTATTGGAAAAACTTTTACAAGAAAATACTCTTACCGCTTTTTATACTATCCAACAATTGAGAACTGTGGAAAAAGAGAGGTACTTGCATTTTTAAATCCTGAAAAAGGCTTATTCGCTGAGAAAAGTGCAAAATCATTTCCATTAATTATTGAATTAAACAGAAATGGAAATCTTTCTCAATTAGATACTGCAATAAGCAAATACAAAAAGGCAAGCTCAAAACAAGGTATTGTTTATAGAATTCCAGAAATGGCAACAGTTAATATTTCAATAGGTAATAATGCACTTTTAGAAAAACAGTTTCCAATAGCTCAGTTTGGTATATTAAA
>CAIQJL010000207.1 GCA_903872185.1 uncultured Bacteroidota bacterium
AATACTTATTCGGGACAAGTTGAGCAATATTCTCATTTATTTACACAGGTTAATTTTCCTGCAGGAAAAACAGTCATTAATTTATCTTTTAACTGGAGATGTAAAGGGCAAACAACCTGGACAGGGTTAAAAGTATATTTAGTTCCAATTACAACTCCTTTAGTAGCTGGAGTAGCAATTGATGATACGTATCTTATTAGTGGTTATGGAGCTGATTGGATGGGTATATACGCAGAATCATCTGTATGGCAAACTGAATCTATTTCTTTAGATTCTTCAAATTCTGGCACCTCAAAAATTTTGGTATTTACATGGGTTAATAGTAATAGTTGGGGGGAGTATCAACCACCAATATCTATTGATAATGTAGAGTTAACAAGTAACTATGCTGTAAATGAATTACAGGCTGTTGTTGTAGGAGATAGTGTTGAATTAAAAGTATATGGACATACAGGTCTTGTTCAATGGCAACAATGTAATGATAGTAGTTCATGGATAGATATATCTGGGTATACACATGCTACCGAAAGATTTGTTGCCACTTGGAGTCCTACTTTTAAAATGTTTTATAGGGCACGGATTTCAGATAGTGATTGTTTGCCTCATACTCCAACATATAGTAGTATAATTCGCCATAAGATTATTCCTGCTTATAGTATGTTAGAAGTAGGTGATTTTTATAAGGGAGGTGTTGTTTATACTACAGATGGAGCAGGAAATGGAACAGTAGTGCCACGACGTAATCAGATGGATAGTGTTATTTGGGGAGAATTAAATGTTTTTTTAAATGCGAGTAGTCATTCGGATGGAATTGCAAATACTTTAAATATTGTTAATGGGTGTTCTATTCGTCCTATTGCCGCAAGTGTTTGTTATGATCTTGCCATGGCACATTACAATGACTGGTATTTGCCTGCACATGACCAACTATTACAATTATATACTCAAAGTAGTATTATTGGTGGGTTTGAGGATGCTCGACCTTGTTGGAGTTCAACTGAAATATCTTATTCTCAAGCGTATACTCAACAGGGTGAATTATTGTCATATAAAACAGATCTATATAATATCAGATGTGTTAGAAATTTTACTTCTACTCAGAAAATGGTTTATTCTTATGTGTGGGCACCAGCTCAATATACAACAATTCAATATGTTTTACAACCTCAGTCACATTCGTTATGTGCAGGTGAAAACGTTAGTTTGTCTGTAGGTGTTTCGGGTACAAGCCCATATACATACCAATGGTATAAAGATGGGTTATTATTAAATGGTGCAACGAATTCGGTTTTGTCACTTAACAATGTACAGTCATCTGAAGGTGGTATCTATACCTGTGAAAGCAGCAATACTTGTCGAACAATAATAAGTGATCCTGCAAATTTAAAAGTTATTGTACTTAATGTTAATTCTGGTGTCGATTCAAGAATATGTAAAGGTGCAAATTCTCAAATAAATATTACCTCAAGTAGTTCTTATCCTGTTATATCAGGTGTTTTGTCTTATTCGTGGATGCCAATAACAGGATTATCTTCTGGTTCAGTAGCCAACCCTCTAGCAAATCCAGTTCAATCTACAACTTATGCTGTTACATTAATTGATCAGCTTGGTTGTACCGCTACAGATTCATTGACATTAACTGTGGGTGTTCCATTTGAAAATGAAGAAATTTGCTTAGTAACTGTTGATCAAACATCAGGTAAAAACAAAGTTATTTGGGATAAAACACTTAATGTAGGCACTCAGTATTATCTAATTTATAAAGAAACTGGTGCTAATGATTTTACTAATGTGGGTAATGTTAATTATACTCAACCTGGCGAGTTTATTGATGTTTTTTCGCAACCACAGTCATATTCTAATAGATATAAAATTTCTTGTCTTGATACATGTAATAATGAATCGCAATTGAGTTTCTTTCATAAAACAATTAATCTTACATTATCTTCAAATGGAAGTACCATGGGTTTACAATGGAATGATTATATTGAAGAGAGCGGTTCATTTATTCCTTCGTGGTTCTACATTTATCGTGGCATTAATCCATCATCTATGGTTGTTATTGATTCTGTATCAGGTGGATTAGGTAGTTATAATGACATGAATATTTTTGATGTTTATTATTATAAAGTAGGGGTAAAAAGAACAAGTGGTTGTGGTAACAGTAAATCAATTATTTGGGCATATTCTAATCAGAAAAATAATAGTTCATTACTTGGGATTGAAGACGTAACAATGGGTTCTATGAATATAAGTCCAAATCCTTTTTATGAAAGCACAACTATTTTAATTCCTAATGTTCAAATTTTAAATAATAATTCAAAAATACTGATTTCTGACGTTACCGGAAAAATTGTTAGAACAATTAATATCTCTAATTATAATATAAAACAGTCATGTATTCAAATTGAAATTGACCGCGGTGATTTAAAACCCGGAATTTATTTTGTAGAGTTAAGTGGCAATAGAGTGTATAGGGGAAAACTTATTGTTGAGTAGAAGTTAACATAAGGGGATTTGAATCAAATAACCTTTTTTATTAATACATTTATTGAGTTTATTTAGCTTTAATTTAATTTATTTTTATTATCATTACAACGTTATTTTAAACATTTGTAATGAAATATTTCTTATTAATTTTTATAGTATTTTTTAGTTTTAATGCGTTTTCGTCAAAGAGAGATAGTTTACTTTATGCTTTAAAGATTGAAAGTAATAAGCAAAAATTGGTTGACTTATACAACCAGCTTTCTAAGGAGTATAAAAGTATTAACCCCGATTCTTCTCTTTACTTTATAAAAAAATCATTAAAGTTATCAATAGAATTAAAATATGATAAAGGGGAAGCAGGTGCCTGTTTCAATTATGGTGCATATTTCAGAACTATAGCCAAACTTGATAGTTCATTATTCTGGTATCAAAAATCTTTAAGTTATTATAATGCTTGTAATGATACAATGGAAGTATCGCGAACATTAAATTCTATAGGTAATATTTATTCAGAAAAACGAGATTTTTTAAATGCAATAAAATACTTTAAACAAAGCTTGTCATATAAAATACTAATAAAAGACAAGAAGGGGATAGGAATTAACTTGTACAATATTGGTAATACATATTTTTATGATATAAGAAATTATAAGCTTGGCCTCGAAAATTATACGAAAGCAATTGAAATATTTACAGAAATAAATTATAATACTGGTTTAGCTTCTTGTTTAAACTCAATGGGGAATTTATATGAGGAATGGGGTAATTATAATTCAGCTATTGAATCTTATAATAGGGCGCTTAAATTAGAAGAAAATGATGAAAAGAAAATTGATTTATATAACAACATGGGCAATGTTTTTGTGAAAACACAAAAATACGATACTGCTCTTTTTAATTATTCAAAAGCATTAGAAATAAGTAAACTATCAAATAGTCTTTTGGGCCAGGCAATTTCTTTAAAAAATCTTGGATTAGTATATAGCGAGATAGAAAATATAGAAAAGTCAAATGTTTATTTAAAAGAAGCACTTGCAATCTCTGAAAAAATTCAATTAAAGGATGTTGAGGCAGAGGTTTTATCGGCTATTGGATATTGTTATCTTTTTCAACAGGAATGTAAAAAAAGTCTTGATTATTTTCTTAAAAGTCAAAAAATAGCTACTGAAATTGATTATAAATCTGTAATCTCCAATAATTATATTTTTATATCAGAATCATATATGTGTTTGGGAGAAGGGAAAAAAGCTAAAGAATATTATAACAAACATATTGACGCACAAGAAATTGGTAATAAAGAATTAAATGATCTACAAATAAAATACGAAACAGAAAAACAGGATAAAGAAATTCAACTACTTAATAAGCAGAAACAATTAAGCGAAGCACAACTTACCACTAAAATAGCAGAGTCTAAAACACAAAAAATAATAATTGCGGCTGCATTATTTTTTATTATAATTTTTATTGTATCTATAATCTTAATTGCTCGTCAATACAGACAGAAAAGGAAGGCGAATGAATTACTGGCAGCACAGAATAAACAGATAATTCATCAAAATGAAGAAATAACAACACAAAGAGATAAACTCTCAGAACAAAAGTTAGAGATTCAGGCTTCAATTAATTATGCTTTACGAATACAGCAAGCTGTTTTGCCAATAGGGAAGGATTCTGCTGAAATTATGTTAGGAGATTATTTCCTGATTTTTAAACCAAAAGATATTGTAGCAGGAGATTATTTCTGGACTAAAAAAGTAAATGAATATTTAATTATTGCTGTAGCTGATTGTACGGGTCATGGAGTACCTGGAGCATTTATGTCAATGTTAGGAGTTTCATTTTTAAATGAGATTGTAAGAAAGCCTGATGTTACTCAAGCAAATGACATTCTTCATTACTTAAGGTTATATGTTATTGACGCATTAAAGCAAAAAGGGCGTTTTGGCGAGCAAAAAGATGGTATGGATATGTCAATATGTGTAATTAATGTTAATACTTTAGAACTTCAGTATGCTGGTGCTAATAATCCATTATATATTATTAGAAAAAATATATCAGAAAAAGGAAAAAATGAATCTGATCCATTAGATTTAATAGAAGAAATTAAGGCTGATAAAATGCCTGTTGCGATTTATGAAAAGATGAATGATTATACTAATCATTCAATAAATCTTGAGGTAGGTGATAAGATATATTTGTTTACCGACGGTTATGCTGATCAATTTGGAGGTGTAAAGGGAAAAAAATATATGTATAAACCATTTAAAAGGTTGTTAGCTGAAACTTCTGATTTGTCAATAAAAGAGCAAGGTGATCAACTCGAGAAAGTTCTTTATGATTGGATTAATCATAAAGATAAATTAACTAGTAGTGCCTTTGATCAGACTGATGATATTACAGTTTTTGGACTAGAGATAATGCAAAGTGTTTCTTAATAATAAAAGCATAGTGATTCTGATTAATTTATTTTGTTATAATTAATAGCAAAATATTTATTCAATCATTATTATTCCTCTGTAAGAATTAGATTCATTTGTAAGTTGTACAAAATAAACGCCTGTTTTTAGTCCATTTTGTTCAATTTGTATTTCGCTACCACTAACTTGCTCTTCTTTTCTTACAATTCTGCCACTTGCATCAGTCAATATCATTAAGAATTTTGAATTAGCTGAATTGTTAAACTTAATTGTGGCACTCTCTTTAAATGGGTTAGGGTAAATAGTTAATATATTTGAATTAATATTATTCTGCTCAGAAATATATACTAAACCTCCGTTGTCCTTTTTATTAGAAAATGAATAGGTTGGTGTTTTAGTAGTATTACAACCACTTGCTTTTTCAACGCCTACCATATAATAATAAACATTAAATACATTTATATCGTTGTAGCTTGTTACAGAACCTGGAACACTAGCTAACAATTGCATATTAGAAGGAGATGTTCCCCGATAAATATAATACATCGAAGGTTGAAATGAGCTACTGGCATCAATATAATGTGTCCATGATAATCCCATTGTGCTGCCAAAAGCAGCAATAGTTAAATTCATTGTCATATGATAGTAGCTCTTTACAGATTCAACCTGGCAAACGTCAACTGAGGCAATTTTATATCGGTTTGCGTATGCTTCTGGTTGACTAGAATAATCTATAAAAAAAGATGGGTCGTTGTATGGAACTGTTCCAATCCAGTTATAAACATTTAATGCTACTTCTTTATAAACGTTGTAACTATTTGTTCCAACACCGGTTGTTTTTTCCCACATTATTTTATTTTTCCATGTAACTGTATCCACTGTTACAAGGCAAATGCGTTCGTTGTTGAACGGATATTGTACAAATACATTAACTACATCAGTTGACGTACAACCATTCTGGTCTGTAATGGTAACAGTGTAATCGGTTGTTGTTGTCGGATTTGCAGTTGGATTACTAATATTATATGATGAAAGATTTGTTGTTGGCGACCATGCATATGTTATAACTCCAGATAATGCTGGGTAATTACTACTTCCCGTTCCATTAAGAATGGTATCAAAACCATTGCAGATTGACATGTCTGTTCCTGCATTGGCATTAAGTTGTATTACTTTGAGTGTGTCGTTATCGCTAACAACAGTTCGACATACATTTGTTACCTGGCATGTGTAAAAACCTTCATCGGCAAGTGAAAGATTATTCCTAGTATATGTACTCGTTGTTTCTCCATATATATCCAATCCATTTTTTCTCCATTGATAGTTTAATGGAGGCTCTCCTATTGTAGATACACTAAAGGTAACATTACTTCCAATACATTTATTTGGTGTTTGAGTTTGTGTTTGGCCAGTTACAGTTGCTTGAACTAATTCAATTGTTTGTGAAATGTCTAAAGTTGTAAAACTGTTGGATCTTCCAATAGGTCCATATGCTCTGATAGCACGGCACCAGCAAGTCCAATAATTCTTATTATATGAGTGTACCATTGTTCCATCCCAGAATTGTATAGCCCATGCATAATTCTGATCATACTCTGTACTGCACCAATATAAACTAGAGCCCTGTAATCCACCAAAAAATGCCCTTTGCTGATAGAATAATAATAATTCATTATATGCAGGCATATACCAGTCTGTATATCCGTTTACCACCGATTCATCGCAGATGCTTGCAGCTATAGGCCTTGAAGCGCAGTTTGATAATATTGCTGCAGTATTAGCTACTCCATTGGTCATACTTGTTGCTCCTGTTACTGTATATGTACAGCCATAAGTGGTAGCCACATTATCAGATGTTGCACCAATTAATCCACTACCTCCGTTAACATAAAAAACTGTACCTCCACGAAATGAATTACCAATAACAACGGATGCAGTACTTGAAACAAGCTTATGCCTTATAACATAGCTGCGATAAGTGCCACAATTAGGAATACTATGAACATTAGCTCTGTAAAATCTTTTATTTGAAGGTGAAGCTGTTGCAACAAGTTGATACGGTGATGTAATAGCTCCTGCAATATTAGCCCAGTTTAAACTGTCGGTGCTTTCCTGCCATTGTATGTCGCCACTATAACCAGTTAAATTTAAACTAACGGTATCTCCAATAACCACTACCTGCTGAGCAAATGCACATGTAGAAATTGTGATAAATATTAAAACAATTAAGTGTCTCATAGTATTTTTTGTTTAAACAAACATACAATTTTTTTCTTATTTTGTATTGTTTACTTTGTTTATTTTTTAGTTTTTATGGATTAATGAGTAGTCTTACAGAGAGCGATATATGTTATGTAACATATTATACGCAGTTACTGTATATTAACAGGCTTGATTTTGTATTTATTAAAAAGTAAGCACAAATGTTTATAGTGAAATTAGTTTTATTGTTGTTAACAAAGAGTCATATTAAATACAAGCAACCTATAAATTGTTTTCAACGTATTAACATTTTAAAAAATCGCAATTTGCGAAAAATACTATTTTTCGCACTTATATTATTAATCGTGAACTTCTAATAAAAGGGTTTTATTCAGTTTAGGGAAAATATTTAAAAGGAAATTAGTAGTTTTGTAAAACAAATCATCACAATATGAAAAAATATTTAATTTTAATAATTTTAAGTTTAACAATATTCAGTTTCTCTGAGGCGCAGATTTCGTGCGTTAATTATACTAATCCTAACAATGTGAAATGTATCGAAGTTGAAGGTGATTTCTTTTGGGCTGGAACGGCAGGTGGTTTATATAAATGGCATAAAAACGGTACCCTAATTGCCTTTTATGATGTTCACAATGGGCTTATAAACAATAATGTGACATGTATTAAAAAGGATTATATAACTGATGCGTTGTGGGTTGGAACCAGTGATGGATTATCGCGACTAGATGGTACAATATGGACATCTTACACAACTACAAGCGGTCTTGTTACAAATAATCTAACATCTATAGTAGTTGATTTAACCGGAAATGTTTGGGTTGGTGGTTGGGGTGGTGTTTCATGTTTTAATGGTAGTAATTGGATAAGTTATTCTGAAACTGATGGCCTTATAGGATATGGTGTTAAAGCTATTGCTGTAGATTTTCAGAATAATAAATGGATAGGAACCACAACAGGACTTTCAAAGTTCAACGGAATCACTTGGACAAATTATACAACTTCGGAAGGATTGTCTACCAATGATATTTCAGCCCTTGCAGTTGATGCCCAGAATAATATATGGATTGGAGTATGGCTTGTTGGTGTTTGTAAATTTGATGGCACTACTTTTACTGATTATACTATGGCAGATGGACTACCAACAAATGGTGTTAATTCAATGGCATTTGATGCGTTAGGTAATAAATGGTTTGCAACTTCTTCAGGCGTTGCAAAATTTGATGGAACTACATGGATAACTTATACGGCTATTGATGGATTAGTGAATACTTGGGCTCAAACAATAGTGATAGATTCTCAGAATAATAAATGGTTTGGAACTTATAATGGAATCTCAAAATTCGATGGTTCAAACTGGATAAGCTATCTTTCGCCACCTGGATTAGTTGATAATAATGTTTCAGATGTTTTAATTGATAATAACGGAAATAAATGGTTTTCCACCTGGGGTGGATTATCAAAATTTAATGGTACTAGCTGGACTAATTATAATGCTAATAATAGTGGTTTAAATAGTCAGTTTGTTACTTCAATAGCTGTGGATGATAGTAATAATATATGGTGTGGTACAGGTGGTGGTGTTTTTAAATTTAACGGAACTACATGGTCGGCATACTATAGCAGCGTTGGTGGATTATTACCAGGTGTAATACGTGATGTTTATATTGATTCTATAGGAAATAAATGGTTTGCTACGACTAACGGGGTTTCTAAATTCAATGGTACGATATGGACAAATTATACTTCAGTAGATGGTCTTGTTAACGATTATGTAAATGGAATAACTAGTGATAATAATGGAAATATGTGGTTTGCATGTATGGGAGGTGTCTCAAAATTTGATGGTTTAACTTGGACATCCTATACTGAAACTGATGGACTTTGTTTTTATCTTACAAATAAGATTACAGTTGACAGTCATAATAATAAATGGATTGCTACATATGGTGGAATTTCTAAATATAATGACACAACATGGACCACATACAATATATTTAATGGACTAGCAGATAATACAATTTTTTCGATAGCCATAGATATGTATGATAATTGTTGGATTGCTTCGTCGGGAGGGTTGACAAAATTTGATGGTCAAACATTTATTAATTATACTACAACCAATGGATTGGTTAATAATAATATTTATTCTATAAAAATAGATTCTAATAACAATAAATGGATAGGAACTTCAGGTGGAGTTTCAAAGGTAAATTGTGAGGCGCCTATAGTTAATTTTATAGCAGATACAGCATGTTTATCTCAAGCTACAACTTTTATTAATGCTTCAGATAAAACAGATGCATTTACAAAATATGAATGGGATATTAATAATGATGGAAATACTGATTATACAAATGAAAACATAACACATATTTTTTCTTTAATAGGAATACATACTGTTAAACTCACTGCTTCTAACGAAAGTTGTTCTTCTGTTATAACAAAATATGTAAAAGTTAATTCATATCCTCAGGTAAGTATTACTTCTCCAGGGTCAACCTCAGTATGTCAGGGAAATTTTGTTAATTTAAATGCGAATATTACAAATTTGCAAGCTGGGAATGCATACAGTTATGCTTGGTCTAATGGCAGTATAGAAAATAATATTAACACAAACATTTCTGGAAATTATTCTGTAACTGTAACTAATGAAAATTGTTCTGCATCTGCTTCAAATTCAATTGATGTTTTTATACAGCATCCATTCGAAAATGAAGAAATTTGCCTTGTAACAGTTGACACAATAACCTGGAAAAATAAAATTATGTGGGAAAAAACATCAGGAGTCGGAACCATAGGGTACAATGTGTTTAAAGAAATTGCGACTAATTACTACTCAAATATTGGATTTGTGCCTTATAGCAATCCTGCCTTCCTAATAGACTATGCAAGTCAGCCTGAATCATACGGAAATCGCTATAAAATCTCAGTTATGGATTCTTGTTTGAATGAATCGCAAAAAAGTTTTTATCATAATACAATGAATCTTACAATATCTGCATTTGGTAGTACTATGGGATTAAGCTGGACTCCGTATTTTGACCAAAGTGGAACTTTTATACCATCTATGTATTATATTTATCGAGGCAATAATCCAATGAGTTTGTCTTTATATGATAGTATTCCTGGAACACAGACTAGTTATAACGACAATAATGTGTTTAATGTTTATTATTATATTGTGGGAGTAAAAAAAGATATTCCTTGTGATGTAAACGGAAGCAGAAATTCATTTTCAAATACAAAAGATAATAGCACATTGTTATGGATAAGCACTCAAACCTACGGCACTATAAAAGTTAGCCCAAACCCATTTACCGAAAGTACAACTATAACAATACCTAACTTTCAATTTTCAACTTTCGACTTTCAACTTTCTATAATTGATATTACTGGAAAAACAGTTCGTATAATAGATTTATCAAAAGATAAAAACTATCAACAGTCGACTTTTAATTTAAAACTTAACAGGGGAGATTTAAAATCAGGGGTGTATTTTGTAGAATTAAGAGGGGATAGGGTTTATAGAGGAAAATTAATTGTTAATTAAGATTGTTTGACAATGTAGCTATTTGTTACTGAACGTATTGCTGCCTCTATGTTATTATTTCTTTAAATTAATATTCCTAAATGTATCTTCTATTTGTTATTATTTAAAGCCTATAAATTCAATTATTATGCTTTTAATGTTTAGAAAAAAGTAGTTCTTCAATTTATAGTTGTCGAAAATTATTTTAGTCTTTTTATGAATTTTAAAAAAGCATAATCTTTTTGATTGTCTGAAATAAATCTTCTCGTTTGTTATTCAATAAAGACTTTTTAAGTCAACCGAAGTTCAATTATTTATATCATTTGCTATTTGTTGACTGAATTTAATAACTCGTTTTTACATTTATGACAGAGGCTTGAACTTTTTTGATCAATATCTTCAACATAGGTTCCAGATCTCATTACACAATCTGAAACATAGCAATGTATTAGTCCTAAAGTATGTCCTAGTTCATGAATAATTTCTTTACATGAACGTTCTAAAAGAAGATTTTCATCAGAATCAATTCCATATCGCTCATTACTTAATCTAAAAACAGAAACTACTCCTGTTCTCCCACCTAAATATGCTTGTCCGAATATGTAAGTGAAAATTGGAATAAAGAAATCTACATTAAATAACCCGATTGTTTTTGACGAATCTGAAGCAAAATTATTTTCAATTTGTTTTAACAATAAATTAGCATTATACTGACGTCGTGCAGGATCATAATAATCACTTAAATCGAGGTGTCCTTCTTTAATTTGGACTTTTATAAATAATTCTCGTTGAATATTTTTTGCAATATTCTGCAGAAAATCATTATCAAAGTAACCGAAAGAAATTAATGTGATATTTTGCAGATTCATCAAATTGTCTTAAATAAATATCTTCAAACATTAAAAAATGAATTCTAATTAATTATTTTCCGGGAGATTTTAGGTTGTATTTTTTAATCTTATTGTACAATGTTACTCTGTCAACTTGTAATGCTTTTGCCGATCTTGAAATATTCCAATCATATTTAATTAGAATTTGAAAAATATGATTTTTTTCCTGTTCATCTAAACTTTCAGCAGAAGAGCTAAGAATGTTTTTTTCTAATGGAAAATCTTTTAAAGTAATTTTCTTCCCATTTCCAATAACTATTGCCCGTTCTATCATGTTTTCAAGTTCGCGAATATTTCCAGGAAAATCAAATTCTTCTAATCTTTTTAATGCAGATGAATCAATTGGGATAATTTGTTTGTTCATTGACATACAGTATTTTTTAATAAAATATTCTGTAAGCAATGGAATATCACCAATTCTTTCTCTCAAAGGTGGTACATGAATATTAACAACGTTTAATCGATAAAACAGATCTTCACGAAAAGTGCCATCTTCTACCATTTGTTTTAGATTTCGATTTGTTGCACAAATAACCCTAAAATCTGAATATATATCTTTATTTCCACCAACACGCATAAATGTTTTTGATTCTAAAACTCGAAGTAACTCAACTTGCATTTTTACTGATACAGTAGCAATTTCATCTAAAAAGATAGTGCCACTATCGGCCATTTCAAATCTTCCTTTTCTATTATACATTGCACCTGTAAATGCCCCTTTTTCGTGACCAAATAATTCGCTTTCCAATAAGCTTTCAGTAAGTGCGCCACAATGTACACTAACTAAAGGAAAATATTTTCTTTGAGAATTTGAATGTATTGCTTTTGCAATAAGTTCTTTTCCAGTTCCGCTTTCACCTGTAATTATTACTGATGAATTAGATTGAGCAACGCTTTCTACTTTCTGAAGAACTTTTTTCATTGCTTCGCTGTTGCCAATTATATCTTCTACATTTTCTAATGTTACAACTCTTTCTTTTAGTGTTTCATTCTCATATGATAATGAAATTTGTTTTGAAGCGTTTCTAATGAGATGAGATAAATCATCTGGATCAAAAGGTTTTGTAACATAGTCAAAAGCACCATCTTTTAGCGCCTGAACAGCTGTGTCAACAGTAGCGAATGCAGTAATAACAATAACTATTGCATCTTTTTTTAATGATTTAATTCTTCTAAGCATTTCTAAGCCATCCATGCCTGGCATTTTAATATCTGCTAGAATAATATCAAAATTTTCTGATTCAAGTTTTGATAGTGCGATTTTTGCATTTTCAGCACATTCAACGCGATAACCATCTTCAATAAACCAGCTAAAAAGAGACTCTCTTACTGATTCTTCATCGTCGACGATTAATATTGATATTTTTTTGCTCATTGTTTATTTTCTTTAATTTCATTTTTTAAAGGAAATGTTATTGATATAGTTGTTCCTTTTCCGATTTCCGATTTTACACCAATTTTTCCATCGTGACTTTGTACTATTCCATGAACAATTGCCAACCCCAAACCTGTACCTCTTGCATTTTGTTTTGTAGAGAAAAATGGTTCAAAAATATGACTTGCATCTTCTTCTGCTATACCTGATCCGTTATCTATAAAATCAATGGTAATATGCTTTTCGTCTGGATTAAAAGTTCTAAATATAATTTCACCATTATCTGAAACAGCTTCTGAAGCATTTACTAATACTGCGATGCAAGCCTGTTTAATTTGATTTGGATTACAATATACGATATCAAACTTTGCAGAAAAATCCGCTATAAATATATGTTTTGCAATTTTCATCGAATGATTCATTAAATCGCTTGTTTCCTGCAAAACATCCTGTATATGTTTGTCTTCGAAAAAATTCTGATCTTTTCTCGAAAAATCTAATAATCCTTTAACAATATCTCCGCAACGTTTAGTTTCATTTTCAATCATTTTTAAATGTTTCAATATTGACTCTTTTTTTACTACATCTAAATCTTGTGTAATTAATTGTTTGTGAACTAATTTGGTGTAAATTAGAATTCCGGATAATGGATTATTAATTTCGTGAGCTACAGAAAGTGATAATTTTCCAAGTGATGCAATTCTTTCTATATTTATAAGCTCATTCTGAGCTTGTCCTAACTCCTCTGACTTTTTTCGTACTTTATATTCTAATTGTTGCGACCAGTTTTGCAACTCGTTGTTAGCAGCCTGTATATTATCAAGCATATCATTAAATGCAACAGATACCATTCTCATATCGTCCAATTGATTCGGATTTATTTCTAACCTAGTATTTCTATCACCTTTTGAAACAGCATCACTTGCTCTAATTAAATCATTTAACGGATTTTTTATTTTCTTGGTGGTAAAAAATATTAAAAACCCAAGTAATAACAACGTGGTAAAAGTAGCTAAAATATAAAAATCTCGTGAAGACTTTTCCATTGTATCATCAAGATCCTTAAGTGGAATTTTTATTACCAGAGAGCCAAGAACTTTTTCGCTTTGCGGGTGTGCATGACAAGAACTGGTATAACACGATTTTTCATTGAGAATGGGTGAATTTATCAATAAATGCCGATCTATATTATCATTTTGGTTCATTTCGCATTCACTGTTAATTTCAATAATCTTATAGAAATTATCTTTTTCTGGTAATACTGATTTAATACTAGAATGACAATCTAAACAATTTGGATTACTATGCCCAACTGTGCCTGTAGAGAAAGAAGAATACACAAGATTTTCTTTATTGTCGTATAAGTTAACTTCATCTATTCCCGACATTCGATTTATAACATCGAGCATATTTTGTAATGTGCTTTTGTTATTTTCGAGCATGGATTGATATAAAGCACTTCCAACTAGTAAAGCAGCATTAGTACCTCGTTGACGAATTATACTTTTCATGTATTCTTCATTAACGGATCTGAAGATTATTCCAAAAGAAACAAAGAGAAAAATGGATAAAATTGTAATAATATATACAACCCTTGTATATATCGAAGATCTGAATTTTACATATTTTTTAAGTAATGGACTTTGAAAGATATTTTTCATATTTAAAGCCATTATTTTCAGTATAATAAATTTACACTAAAGTTAGTATCTTAATTTATTAAAGTGTTGAAATATTATACTATTACATAACATATTCACATATGTCCAAATATAATACTATACTGTTAAATGAATGTTTTAGAATTTAATGTTTTATACCGAAATTTAAGCTACAATGCTTTATACAGTAGAACAAAATACAAGTCAAAATATAAAAAATTAATATTAAAATTGTAAAAATCTTTCTTGAAAATCATGCCAAACGGCATTTGATTGTTCAGAAAGCGGATGATCAACCAATTCACCGCCATCTTGAAGTACGACTAATGAAGGCTCTGTTGAATGTTTTTTAGTTGATTCTGCTATAAAATCTTTAAACCGCTGCATCTCAGTTTTAGCCCAATTTGTTGAGTCTTCGGCAAGATAGCAAGATTTTGTTTCATCAATCCATTTTGTAGGTTTAATTTTAAATATCCATCCCTTACCATATGGATCATTATTTAACAATTGAGGATTTTCTTTAAGATTTGTATTCGCTTGCAAAACTGTTCCCGATATCGGCGAAAATATTTGTAAAAGTTTATCGTCTTTTTCTAATTCTACTAACAAATCACCTTTGTTGATAATTTCTCCTGATTCTTTTAGATTATTTAATTTCACTTCTCCTGTTGTATGAAGAAGAAAATCATCTAACCCAATAGATGCAGTTCCTGTTTTTTCCATATGTGCCCATGTATGGTTTTTGCTATAATAAATTCCTTGCGGAATTTTTAACATATCAAAAGAAAAAATATTTAAAACTTTAGTTATTTTTTGTTTTATTGATCCCTTTTTGTTTAACATTATCCAAAATGGAATTAGTATTATAAAAAAACTAATAATTGCAATATATTCGAATCCTTTAGTATCGAATATATTAGAATAATTAAAACCGTCCATAATTGTATGTATTTAATATTTAAAACTATTTTGTTTACTATTTTTCTTCTTTAACCCATTCTGGTGAATCTTTTAATACTGGCATTCTATTAATAACCCATCTAAATATCCATATTTCAGTGAAAATAACTGTAAATGTAACAACGATCTCCATCCACGAAGGAACATAACTAACTGCGGCATCCCACCGGAAGCCTATAACAGTTACATTTAATCTATTTAAAATAATTCCTAACATTGTTAAAATAGCAGCAAATTTTACTGTAAAAATGCTGTTTTTCTTATAGCCAAAAACAAATAACAACATTGGGAGTAAAACAAATCCTAGCATTTCCATTAAGAACCAATATCCCATAGGTGTATCTAATAAATCCCATCTTTTACCATGAATAAAAACAAGCAATTGTAAAAAGAAATAAGCAAACATTGCTCCAGCACAAATTTTAGCAAGTCCAAGAATTATCCCTTTTTGCGCCCAGTGATTTTTTTCACTAATCTGTTTGAAAAATACTTTATGACTAATTGAACCTTCAAATATCACCATTGAAAGTCCAGCAAAAATACTTGAAACAAAAAACAAAATAGGAATAAATTCAGAATACCATAATGGATGTATTTTATCTTTTGCCATAAGATACAAAGCACCTAAACCCGACTGATGTAATGTAGATAATGTTATTCCAAAAATTACTGCAGCAATAGTCATTCCTGAAAGAATTTTTCGCGCACGTTTTGCGCCTAACCATTCTGCAATTGCAGGAGAAAACTCTATCAATTGTGCTATCATATATAGCAAGAAGTGCCATGCAACTAAAAACAAAACAGAACTTGTTCCAAAACTATTTCCAATAATCGGATTAACAACATTCCATGGTCGTCCTAGATCTAAAAGTAAAGCACCGGCATAAAATACGTAAGCAAGAAAACCATTCAAAACAGTTACCCTTACAATAGAATGATATTTTTGCATATTTAAAATATAAACCATAAACGTTAGCACATAAGCACCACCGGCAAATGCTACGCCTGTAACAACATCAAATCCTATCCATAGACCCCATGGAACTTCTTGAGTAAGATTTGTAACAGCACCAATGCCATTTATAAAACGTATTACAATTAACACTATTCCCAATAAAATTACTGGAATAGAAATAATATTAAATGTAGTAAAGAATTTTCCTTTTGGTTTTAGTTCACTTAGAATAAATTTAAAAGTAGATTTACTTTTATTTTCATTTGATAAACTTATATCTGAATTATTCATTTTCTTCGTTTTTAATATTTTTATTCTTTTTAGTTGCTTCATAAATTCCTAATAATAGGGGAGGCAACAAAACAAAAACAGATGGTACACTAAATAAAAATCCTTTTGACAATTCAGGATAAGATTCATTTTGAAGTTTAGTGTTAAGTCCTAATTCGTTAAATGGAACAGAAGACAGATACATGAAACCTGTTCCTCCTGCTGTATGTTCACCATAAATCTCATCAATGTATGTGTCTTTTCCTTCAGCAATTCTTTTTCTCGCTTCTGCTATTAATTCACGACGAGTTCCAAATTTAATGGCTTCTGCTGGGCAATTTTCTGCACAAACCGGAATGCCACCTTTTATAATCTTTTCATAACACATTGTACATTTCTGAATTTTCGGATTAGCACTATGGTATTCAAACTTTGGAACATCAAATGGACATGAAACCATACAATAGCGACATCCCATACATTTATCGCCATTCCAGGTTACCGGACCTTCCTTTGTTTTACACATTGCTTGTGTAAGACAAGCTGCTGCACATGCAGGTTCATTACAATGCATGCACTGTGTTTTAATAAAGAGTTCACCTTTTGAAGTTTTATAACAATTTAAAACTGTACGATGATTTTCATCTGTTTTTCTTATATTACCAGCTTTTAATTCCCCTACAGGAGCAGGCAAACCATTCTTTTCGGCACAAAGAGTTTCGCAAGTTTGACAACCAGCACATCTTGTCGAATCATAAAGAATTCCATAAAACTCAACATCGCTATTCTTACTCTTTTCAATGCCGAAACTATCTAGAGCTAAAAGTGTAATACCTGCAACTCCTGCAGTTTTTAAGAAATCTCTTCGATTAATACCCATAATTTTAAATATTAATTAATGTAAAAGTTGAGTCAGAATTTCCAAAGTCGTATTTAGAAGTATTCATAAATTTTATTTGAAATTCTTCCCATACTTCTGGACCTAAATCTTCCAACACATTATCTCTAAGTATACCGCCATCCTGTAATATTGGTTGTAATTCGGCATTGTTCGACTGCGCTATTATTGCAATAAAGTCTTTAAGACGAATAAATTCATTTTTTAACCAGTTCTTATATTTATCTGCCATAATTAAAAATTGCAAATCTCTTAACCAATTAGAAGGCTCAATAAGATATACCCATCCTTCATTATAAGGAGATGAATTTACCTTTGATGGATTTTTTATAAGATCAACATTGTTAGATATAATTTTTCCTGAAATTGGAGCGCAAATAGTTAACTGTTTGCCAAATCTAATTATGGTAAGTATCGATTCACCTTTTTGGATTATATCACCAATATTTTTCATCTTAACTCTACTTAAAGGTCCAGTAACATGCAGTAAAAATTCATCAAGTCCAATCTTTACTGTGCCATTTTTTTCCATAAAGGCCCATGTGTGAGTTTTATCGAAAAATATGCCTTTTGGGATAGATATTGAGGCTTCGTTAAATACTCCGGAAAATACTTCAGATTTAACCGTTATTCTCGATCTCTTTTTTCTACTATATTGAATTATTCCATCTATAGAGAGACAGATTACAACAAATGCTACCAAAATTAAGATTAACATGGTTTCTAGTTTTTAAATTTTGTTAATAAACTTCTTGTTTTGTTTCTTGTATTGAATTACTGCATCTAATGTGATAAACATCACTACAAATGCTACTAAGATTAAGATTAACATGGTTTTATATTTTTAATTGTTATTTCAATTACTGGTTATCCAATTATAGTACCAATTAAAAAATTGCTATGTAATACTCACTAAATAAATGCATTACAAGTGATGCTGTAAAATATATTTACACAAATAATGCTTAATATTTAAACACTTAAAATTGAAAAATGCCATAAGTGGCAAATAATAAGGCGGTTTGATCATGTGTTGAATATTTAAACAGATGGTGAAAATTTCAACACATTTCAAATTTATAGTCTATTTCAAAGCATTTTCAAACTAATATTAAATTAATTGATTGGATAATTAATAATTCATATCTCGTCTGCCTTTCAGAGACTTAGTTGAAAATGTCTTGAGATATTATTTTGCTTTAAAGAGTGTTACCTCGAACTTAAGGTATATTAATAATTATTAAAAAGTAACCTTTATTTTGCTTGCTGGATTGTTAAATGTTATTTTTGACGATATACTGAAATGTTTTCAAAAAAATAAAAGTAGTTTATGCAAATCTTGTTCGTATTATTCCTTATTCTAATCACTTCATTTATTGCTATACTAACTTTCCTTAAATCTCCAAGGTTTGGCAAATTACCCTCTGGGGAAAGATTAGATAAAATTAAAAAATCTCCTAATTATAAGAATGGAGCATTTCAGAATATAAGTCAAACACCAATAATGGCAGAGGATGTGAAATTTATTGCCGTTTTAAAAGAATTCATATTTACTAAAAATAAAAAACCAGTTGGTGTTTTACCTTCAATTAAAATCGATTTATTGAATTTAAATCCAAATGACAATATTTTAGTTTGGTTTGGTCATTCATCATTTTTTATGCAGATTGAAGGGAATAAAATATTATTCGACCCAATTTTTAGTGGAGCTTCATCACCTGTTTCTTTTACTACAAAAGCTTTTAAAGGGTCTAATGCTTATACAACTGATGACATTCCAGAAATAGATTATTTATTTATTTCGCACGACCATTGGGATCATCTTGATTATGACACATTATTTATATTAAGGTCAAAAATAAAAAAAATAATTTGCGGACTTGGCACTGGCGAACATCTTGAACATTGGGATTACAATAAAGATATTATTTTTGAAATGGATTGGAACGAGAAATTAGTATTCGAAAATAATTTTGTTGTGCATTCTGTTACATCAAGACACTTTTCAGGAAGAACATTACGACGGAACAAAACATTATGGACTTCATTTGTTCTTGAAACAAATTTTTTAAAAATATTTATGGGCTGTGATGGCGGTTACGATACACACTTTGCCGAAATAGGAAAAGCATTCGGAGATTTTGATTTTGCAATATTAGAAAACGGACAATATAACAAAAGCTGGAAATATATTCACATGATGCCAGATCAGGTTATTAAGGCAGCAAAAGATTTAAATGCAAAAAGAATACTTCCTGTTCATTCATGTAAATTTGCTTTAGCAAATCATAAATGGCACGAGCCTTTAAAAACGATTACTGATTTAAATAAGTATGAAAATTTAAATATTATAACACCCCTAATTGGCGAAAAAGTAGATTTATCTGATAGCTCACAAATATTTACCAACTGGTGGGAAAAAATATAATACTTTCTTTTATACTCCACAGATTCTTTTTGTACTTAAGTGTGTTAATGTTTATATTTGACCGAACATAGTTTAAAGTGAAGAAATAATGGTTGTTAATAACAAGGAATCTTTTGCAATTAAATTATCTATTTATGGCTCAATAATAATGGCCATTACTGGCATTTTGGCGTCCTTGTTTGGAAATTCAATATCATTGTTGTTTGATGCACTATACACCTTAATAGCAATGACAATTTCAATAGTTGGATTGCGTATTTCAAAATTATTGAAAATAAAATACAGCTTAAGGTTTAATTTTGGGTACTATTCTTTTGAACCATTATTTGTACTGATTAATGGGTTATTATTAATGGGTTTAGCTGTTTCGTTATTTATTTCTTCAATTCAGTCAATTTTTAATGGAGGTAGAATTATTGAACTGGCTGTAGTAACTGAATATCTTATTTTTTCAGTAATAGTATGCAGTAGTTTAACAATTATATTAAAATATTTTGCAAAAAAAACAAAATCTGAAATATTACATACTGAATCTATAAACTGGATGCTTGATGCACTTATAAGCGTTGTGGTATTAATAGTCTTCTTATTGTCTATTTGGTTAAAGCAAACTTCATATAATTTTCTGGTTCCTTATTTAGATCCAGGCATTACAATAATCTTAATTCTTTTTTTTGTTTATCAGCCTATTAAATTAATAAAATCCGGAGTTTATGATTTGCTTCTTGCTGCCCCACCTATAATATTTATTGAAGAAATAAAAGAAAAACTTTTAGAAAGTAAACAGAAATATGGTTTTCAAGAAATTAAAATAAATGCTGCAAAAATTGGAAGAACAACGTGCATTGAAATTATCTGCTCTTACGATAAAAATTTTGAAATTAAATCTATTGATACAATAGATAAGTTAAAAAGTCAGATTAAAACTGAAGTAGAAAGTTATTCGCAAAATCTTGATGTTAAGATTTCTTTAAATAGCATAAAACTTAACTAATTAATAAGTGATTAACTAAATATATGTTACTCTCCCGAAACATCCTTATCTTTGCATTTAAAGAAAGACAGGATATTTAATGGAACACACAACACAACAAAGAGAAAAATTAACCGAAGAAGAAATAAATAGCTGTATCTCAGTTTTAGAACATTTACTTCACAATGGCGATCAACTTATTCACTTGTCAGAAGAGCAAATTCTTAAGTTGATGAAAGCGGCAGGCCAAATTACCAGACCTGATAAAGCAGAAATATATAAAAGGAATAAAAGCGTAAAAGTTGCTAGAAAACAAGGAGAAATTGCCAATAATAGAAAGGCACGAGCAGCTACCAGTATACGTAGTGCAAGAACATCAAGTATTTTTGAAGCTCCTGCTCAAATTTCACTGCCAGAAGCTGAAAAAATAACTGAAAAGAAATTTCTTTTATCAGAACAGAATTGTTATGTGTGCAAAAAACAATATACAGAAATTCATCATTTTTACGATTCTATGTGTAAAGAATGTGGGGATTTAAATTACACAAAGCGTTTTCAGACCTGCGACATGACTGGACAGATTGCACTAATTACAGGTTCCAGATTAAAAATTGGTTATCATGCAACATTAATGATGTTACGTTCGGGTGCTACAGTAATCGCTACCACACGCTTTCCAGCAGATTCAGCAATACGATTTGCAAAAGAAAAAAATTTTTCTGATTGGAGTAATCGATTACATATATACGGCCTTGACTTAAGGCATATTCCAAGTGTTGAATTATTTGCATCCTATGTTGAGCAAAAATATGAACGACTTGATATTTTAATTAATAATGCAGCTCAAACAGTTAGAAGACCTTCGGGTTTTTATACGCATTTAATGGATAACGAAATGATTTCATTTCATCAACATTCAAGTGAAGTTCAGTTACTACTCTCTCATCATCAACAATGCTTGAATGAAATTGATAGTTTTAGTCTCCAAGAACCTGAATCTAAGAATGCATTAGCTGTTACCTGGACAGGACAAAAACCGGGTATTGGAATAAGGGCTTCGGCTCAACTTTCGCAAGTGCCATATAAATTTGACAATTCAATTGAAGCTAGGGAAGTTTTTCCAGAAGGAAAATTAGATGCAGATCTTCAACAGGTCGATTTAAGAACTACCAATAGCTGGCGCTTAAAATTAGGACAAATACAAACCCTTGAAATGGTAGAAGTACAGCTTGTTAATTCTATTGCACCATTTGTACTTTGCAACCAACTTACTGCATTAATGAGAAAAGATTATACGGGAAAAAAACATATTGTAAATGTTTCGGCAATGGAAGGGAAATTTCATGGTTTTAAAAAAGCAGATAGACATCCTCACACAAATATGGCAAAAGCATCACTTAATATGTTAACACATACAGCGGCTAGTGATCTTGCAAAAGATGGTATTTTTATGAATGCAGTTGATACCGGATGGGTTACAGATGAAGATCCTGCTGAACTTGCAAAACACAAACAAAAGGTACATGATTTTCAACCTCCATTAGATATTGTTGATGGTGCAGCTCGTGTATGCGACCCTTTTATTGATGGTATTAATACAGGAAAACATTGGAGTGGAAGATTTTTAAAGGACTATTTTCCTATAAGTTGGTAATTGCTTATTTTCTAAAACCAAAATCATATGCAGCGAATAATAATACTTATTTATGTAATTATTACAGCAACAATAGCAATTTTTTGTACTATTCTTGAAATACAGCCTGCTCTTTTCATTATAAATATATTTGCTCCCAATGTGGGTGATAGCTATAGCATAAACATTGTTGTACTTCTATTATGGTTTATTCTTCTTTCACCACTTTTGATTTTTTTAACAATTTCCAAACTCATTAGAAAAAAAGAGGACAAAAATATTTCACCTGAAAGAACAGGAATTTTTATTACAAGAAAAAAGGCTTTTCAAAGCGCAATGGTAGGAATACCAATTTATATTAATGGTAAAAAAGCAGGAATTATTGACAATGGAAAAACAAAATTCTTCGATGCACCAATAGGCACATGCTCAGTTCATGTGGGCGTTGGCAAACAAGCTTCAGAGAAAGTACAGGTTATTATTACCGAAAAACAACAATTACAGTTTGAACTTAAAATTAAACAATCAGTATTTACTGTAAAAATTATTTTAAATCAAATTTGAAATTAACAAATCACATAAAAGTCTCCAAGCCATCTTTAAAAGTCTTGTATTTTAAGTCTGGTAATAATTCATCCTTCATTCGTTTTGTATCGCCGTAGTATGAAACCATTCCTATTTTAATGAAGTCACGAGTCAAAAGAGAACGTGTTCCAAAGATCCAAGAATACTTTTCACAACAATTAGCAAAAAGCATAATAAGCCAAACTGGCATATTGTGCCATGGTTTTTTATGTCTCCAATAAGGGCATGCAACTTCAAAATAATCTTGTAAAGTTTGAACACCATCATCACCTAAATGATAAATACCTTTTATATTTGGTTTTACAATTGCATTTTCAAATGCAGTAAGAAAATCAGGTGTAGAAATAAAATGTACCCAAGTTGGTTTTTTCCATATTCCGAGTACCCAGTATTTTGCCAGTATTTTTGCAACATCCATCATTAAAATTCCTTTTCCATACACCATTCCTAATCGTAATGATACTGCTTCAAACTGATTATTCTCAGCTTTCTTAAACAGGTATTTTTCTTCTTCCAAACGTGTGCGTGCATGAGCAGAACCAGGAGTAGCATCTAATTTCCCCGTTGCTGGTTTATCAGGAAAAGACTCACCTTCAACATGAGGGAAACTGCAAAGAATAATCTTTTTTACATTTTGTTCTATAGCAACATCAACTAAATTTTTAAAATATTCGGTATTTGTAATTGGCAAAAATTTATCAGGATTAGGTTTAAATAATATTCCTGCAAAATGCACAATTACATCAATATTTTTAAATGTCTCTGCCAATGTTTCCTTTTTTGAAAGATCTGCTTTTATAACTCTAATGTTTTCGCTTTTTAGTTCAGAAGAAACATCTTTTTTATGAATCATTAAATGCAGGTTTATCAGCGGATTTGGTTTTAAATGTGTTGCTAGTATTCCGCCAAGATTACCCGCTGCGCCAGTTATTAGAACATTAATTTTATTTTCCATTTTAATTGTTTTATTTGGCATGGTGTGTGTTTTCCGCCGCTGAGATTATTCTGGATGACAATATAATAATTTCCAATTATAAAACAAAAGGACTAAATAATTTAATATTTAGTCCTTTATTTTTAGTGTTTAAAGTTTATACTTCTACAGTCTTCATCTCAAAAACTTCTTTTCTGTAACTTTCCATTGGAGCACATGTGCAAACAAGATTTCTGTCACCAAATGCATCATCTATTCTGCTAATTGTTGGGAAAAATTTATTGTCGGCAACCCATTTCAAAGGATAAGCAGCTTTTTCGCGTGTATATTTGTGATTCCATTCATTTGCTAACAAATCACATGCTGGATGTGGTGCGTTTCTTAAAACGTTGTCGTTTTCGTCAGCTATGCCATCTTTTACTTCAATAATTTCATTGTATATACTCTTCATTGCATCAATAAAACGATCTAATTCCTGTAATGATTCACTTTCGGTTGGCTCAACCATTAATGTGCCATGAACAGGGAAAGAAAGGGTAGGGGCATGGAAACCATAATCCATTAATCGTTTTGCAATGTCAGTTTCAATAATATGAGCCATGTCTTTAAATTTTCGGCAATCTAAAATCATTTCGTGAGCAACAAAACCATTTTCGCCTGTATAAAGAATATCGAAATAATCTTTTAAAGAAGCGGCAATATAATTTGCATTTAATATTGCATATTTAGTTGCTTCTGTTAATCCTTTACCGCCCATCATTGTGCAGTAAGCGTGAGATATGGTAAGTACGCTTGCGCTACCAAATGGAGCAGCTGCAACTGCCTCAACACCTTTTAATCCCCCTGTTTTTACTACAGGGTGTTGTGGTAAGAAGTCAACCAAATGTTTTGCTACGCAAATAGGACCAACACCTGGACCACCACCACCGTGAGGAATAGCAAAAGTTTTATGAAGATTTAAATGGCAAACATCGGCACCAATATGAGCAGGATTTGTTAATCCAACCTGTGCGTTCATGTTCGCACCATCCATGTATACTTGTCCGCCATATTGATGTATAATGTTAGTCATTTCAATAATTGCACTTTCAAAAACACCATGGGTTGATGGATAAGTTACCATAAAACCACTTAAATTATCTTTATGCAGTTCAGCTTTTGTTTTTAAATCTTTTAAATTTATGTTACCAAGCTCATCACAATCAACCAAAACTATTTCCATACCAGCTTGTGCAGCACTTGCAGGATTTGTTCCATGCGCAGATGTAGGAATTAGCACGATGTTACGGTTTGAGTTTCCACGACTTTCATGATATTTTCTGATTACCATTAAACCTGCATATTCGCCAGCAGCACCAGAATTAGGTTGAAAACTGATTGCAGCAAAACCTGTAATTTCGTTTAACATAGCACCTAATTCTTCCATTAATTGGAAGTAACCTTCAGCTTGATTTGCTGGTGCAAATGGATGCATATTAGCAAATTCTGGCCAACTTAATGGAAGCATTTCTGAGGCTGCATTTAATTTCATAGTGCAAGAGCCTAAAGAAATCATGCTATGTGTTAATGAGAAGTCTTTGCGTTCGAGTTTTTTAATGTAACGCATCATTTCAGTTTCTGACTGATAATCTTGAAATATTGATTGTTTTAGAATTTTATCAGAGCGTTTGAAACTGTCTTTTAAAGAAATTGTTGTTGGGTATTCTTTTATTTCTGTATGTTGTTTTTCAGCTGCTGCTGCAAAAATATTTAGTATTTTGTTTAACCTGCATAAAGTTACGGTTTCGTCAAGTGAAATACCGATAGTATTTGAATCGATATAGTTAAAGTTAACTTCTTTTTCAATTGCGATTTTCTGAATTTTATCAGAAGCAATATTAGCTGGAAGTTTAACAATTAATGTGTCGAAATAATCTTTATTTTCTTGTATGTAACCAAATTCGGTAATTTTATTACTGATTAAAGTAGCAATAGAATTAACGTGGTTTGCAATTCTCTTTAAACCTTCTGGTCCATGATATACTGCATACATTCCTGCCATTGTTGCAAGTAATGCTTGTGCAGTACATATATTAGATGTAGCACGTTCACGTTTTATATGTTGTTCTCTGGTTTGTAAAGCCATTCTTAATGCAGTACGACCTTTAGTATCAACAGAAACTCCAATAATTCTTCCTGGCATTGTGCGTTTAAATGCATCGCGGGTTGCAAAATAAGCAGCATGTGGACCACCAAAACCCATTGGAATACCAAATCTTTGTGTAGAACCGAAAACTATATCAGCACCCCATTCTCCTGGAGGAGTAAGTAAAACAAGGCTTAAAATATCAGCAGCAACAGCAACCATTACGCCTGAAGCGTGACATTTTTCGGTAAATGATTTATAATCGTAAATAATTCCGTTTGATGCAGGATATTGAATAATTGCACCAAAACATTTTTCGTTTAATGTAAAACTTGCAAAATCTCCAGTTACTACTTCTATTCCAAGAGGAGTAGCATGTGTGTTTATAACTGCCAGGGTTTGTGGAAAAACATTATTATCAACAAATAAAACATTTGCACCTGATTTTGCTTTTTCACGACTACGTGTATTGTGCATCATAATCATTGCTTCTGCACCTGCAGTGGCTTCATCGAGTAATGAAGCATTTGCAATTTCCATTTTTGTAAGTTCAATTACAACTGTCTGGTAATTTAATAAAGCTTCAAGTCTGCCTTGTGAAATTTCTGCTTGGTAAGGAGTATAAGAAGTATACCAACTTGGATTTTCTAGAATATTACGAAGTATAACGGATGGTGTTATAGTACCGTAATATCCTTTTCCTATATATGATTTGAAGAGTTTATTTTTAGATGCAGTTTTTCTTAATTTATTTAAATATTCAAATTCACTAATTCCATCAGCTAAATTTAAAGGAGAGGTTAATCTGATGTTTGAAGGTACGGTTTTGTCTATTAATTCATTAATAGATTTTACTCCAATTTTAGCACACATTTTTTCAATTTCGTGATCTCGAGGTCCATTGTGCCTAATAATAAAATTTTCAGTTGCCATTTTGTTTAATTTATATTAATTTTACAAAATAAAGAATCGATAAAGGTAAAAAGAAGAATTTTACTTTTTTGTAATTAATCTCATGATTTTAATCTTTAATTTAAACAGTTGTTAATAGTGAAAATATTTATATCCATATTTATTTTATTACAGATAGTTACTTGCAATAATATTATTGCTCAGGATACTATTTGGTTTATGAGTGGCGAAAGATTAATTACCTCTAATTATACTTTAAAAGTTGAAGATGGAATGCTTACATACTTCAATAAAAGAAATAAAGAAAAGAAAGTAGGTTTAGAATATGTTTTTTCAATTCATGAGAAAAACGGTAATGAAAGAGTATTTTACGAAGCAACATCGATAGATAATACACCTTTTTCTGTTGAGCAGATGAGAAGTTTTATGAAGGGTGAGTTTGAGGCTTCACAAAATTATCGTTCAAATGGCTCTTTTATAGTTGGTTTTGTTGCTGGTGCTGGTGGTTTTTACCTATTTCCTTTGGTCTTAAATGCACCTGTTTTTTATTCTCCAGTTATACCTGCTGCTAATAGTGCAGTAACAGGAATGATAAATCCAAGTGAAAAGAAAATTATAAAAAAATATCCTCAATATGCCGAAGATGAATACTTCAAGGCTGGATATACTGAAATAGGAAAGCAGAAACGAATATCCCATTCAATTGTAGGTGGAATTATAGGTATTGCAGCAGGTATTGTAAGCGCATTAATTATCAAGCCCTATTAATTTCTGACTTTAATTCATTAGGCGAAATTATTTTTCCGAGATTTTTCTCATTATCTTCGCAAAAATCGTAATTACAATGATTAATTTTGATAAGTTTGAACTTGACAATGGTTTGCGAGTAATTGTTCATGCTGATAATACAACTCCTTTAGCTGCTGTAAATATTCTGTATCAGGTTGGGGCAAGAAATGAAAATCCAGAACGCACAGGTTTTGCACATTTATTTGAACATCTTATGTTTGGTGGCTCAATCAATATTCCTAGTTATGATGAGCCTTTGCAATGGGTAGGTGGCGAAAATAATGCTTTTACCACAAATGATATTACCAATTATCACTTAACATTACCTACTGAAAATATCGAAACTGCATTCTGGTTAGAGAGCGACAGAATGTTAAGTCTGGCATTTACCGATAAAAGTCTTGAAGTGCAACGAAGTGTTGTGATTGAAGAGTTCAGACAAAGATATTTAAATCAGCCTTATGGCGATGTATGGCTTCATTTACGACCATTAGCTTATAAAGTTCATCCATATAAATGGGCTACTATTGGTATTTCCGAAGAGCATATTTCGGGAGTAAAAATGCAAGACGTAAAAGATTTCTTTTTTTCATGGTATGCTCCTAATAATGCAATTCTCGTTGTTACAGGAAATGTGCAAACCGAGGAAATTAAGCGATTGGCAAATAAATGGTTTGGTGATATTCCAAAAAGAGAAATTTCTAAATCTGAAATTCCACAAGAGCCAGTGCAAACAGAAACACGCAGATTAGTTCTTGAAAGACCTGTTCCGATGGATGCAATTTATATAGCCTTTAAAATGCCAGGCAGAATGGATGTAGATTACAAAACTGTGGATATTATTTCTGATTTGTTAGGAAATGGAAAATCTTCAAGATTATTCAGGATCCTTGTTATGGAAAAGAAAATTTTTGGCGATATTGAAGCATACATTACAGGCAGTATTGATACTGGTTTGCTAATAATTGAAGGCAGAATTAATCCTGAAATAAGTTTCGAGAAAGCTGAAAGTGAAGTATTTCAAATATTAAATGAATTAACAGAAAATATATCAGAAACTGAACTCGAAAAAGTTAAGAATAAAGCTGAAGCAACTCTTGTTTTTGGATATATTGATATTTTAAATAAAGCAACAGGACTTGCATTTTTTGAAATGATGGGTGATGCCAATTTAATAAATACAGAACTGGAAGAATATCAATCAGTATCTGTTGTAGATCTGAAAATAGCTTTAAAAAAATATCTTAAAATAGAGAATGCAAGCATTTTGTATTATAAGTCGATAAAAGAATAGAAATGGAAATTTTAAACAGAGATATAGCCCCCGATTTTAGATTAATTGATAAAATAAATATCAATACACCTAAAATTTATAAGTTGCATCAAACAATTCCGGTTTATGTTTTAAATGCAGGTACAGAGGATGTGATAAGAATGGAAGTTGTTTTTAATGCTGGGTCAAAATTTTCAGACATTCCATTAGTTGCTGCATTTACAAATATGATGTTAAATGAAGGAACTACAAGCAGAACATCAAAACAACTTGCAGAAGAGTTTGATTATTATGGATCTTATTTGCAGTTAAGTGCCGATCGCGATTTTGCAGAAGCAACTTTATATACCCTTGGAAAGCATTTTGATAAAACTTTGGATTTATTAACAGATATTATTTTAAATCCATCTTTTCCTGAAGATGAGTTATCTGTACTTTTGGATAATAAACGTCAGCGATATAAGATTGATGAGCAAAAAGTTAAGACGCTATCTGCAAAGAAATTTAATGAAGTTATTTTTGGTAAAGAACATTTTTATGGAAGAAATGCAGAACTTTCACATTATGATTTAATAAATTCGCAGCAACTAAAAGACTTTCATAAACGTCTATATCATAAAAATAATTGTAAGGTGATAATTTCGGGTAAAATAACTGATGATGTTTTGAAAAGATTAGAAAGCAATTTTAGTGTTTTTGATAGTATCGATTTTGACAATTCTTTTCTTTTACAAACTACTCAGCCTTCAACTGAAAAAAAACATTATGTTGAGAAAGCTGATGCAGTTCAGTCATCAATTAGAATAGGAAAACCGTTAATAAATAAACATCACGAAGATTATGCAGGAGTGCAGATTTTGAATACAATTTTAGGTGGTTATTTTGGTTCAAGGTTAATGTCAAATTTGCGAGAAGATAAAGGTTATACTTATGGAGTTGGTTCTGCAATTGCTTCTTTAAAAGATGCTGGATATTTTACAACCGTTTGTGAAGTAGGAGCGGAGTCAACAAATTTGGCAATAACTGAAATTTACAAAGAATTATCTCGTTTAATAGATGAGAAAGTTGATAACGAAGAATTAGGAAGAGTAAGAAATTATATGTTGGGTGAATTTGTTAGAATGTTTGACGGTCCTTTTGCTCAATCTGATGCTCTTCGTTCAGTTATTGATTTTGATATGGACGAAAATTATTTTGAAAATTATTTAAAAGTGTTGAAGAATATTACTCCAACTGATTTACAAAATTTGGCTGGTAAATATTTTCAGCCCGATACAATGTATGAAGTAGTTTCTGGAAAAATGTAAATAAAGAATGTTTCGCTTTTTATCCATATTATTTTTTTTGATTTTAACTGAGTTGGGATATGCACAAATTAATGATAATACTCCTCCTGATCTTCCAATTTTAGATTCGGTAAGTGTTGTAAATCCTATTAATGGCGATGTTCGCATTTCTTGGTTCTCATGTGATTCTGCTGATGTTAAATATTATATTATTTACCGATCAATTAGTACTTCATGGGAAATAATTGACTCTGTATTGGCACCAGCAACAACATATTTAGATACAGGAGCTGCTGGAAATTTTCATCCAGAATTATATAGACTTGCAGCTCAAGATGAAATGAGGAATAGAAGCCCTATGACTGGTGTAAGCCAATATCATAACACAATGTATGTTTTTCCATATCAGGATAGTGCAAATTGTCAGATGGCTATACGGTTAAATTGGAATAAGTATTTAAATTGGACTGAAGGAGTTCAAGAATACTTAATTTATTTTAGTGAAAATTATGGCCCATGGACTTTTCTTTCTTCTGTTCCTGGAAACACTTCTGTTTATTTTCATGAAACCATTAATGATAATACTTCATATTGTTATTATATAAGAGCGAAAAGTAATACTGGAAGAACTTCAACTTCCAATCATACTTGTTTTTTTACCAACTTGCCAGATTACCCTCATTTTATTAATGCTGATTATGCATCTGTAGTTAGTGATAATAGAATTGAGGTTTCATTTACGTTAGATACGTTGTTTAATGTTAAAAAGAATTATAAGTTATTAAGAGCAGAAGGAAGTACAGGAGCTTTTATTCCAATTGCAAATTACAATAATTATACTTCTTTAAATTTAATTTATTACGATAATGTCGATGCAACAAAATCATGGTATTATAAACTAGTAGCTGTAGATTTGTGTGGAAACTATGTTCTGTCATCTAATATCGCAAGAAACATTAATGTTACAGTAAAGTCAAACGAAGATGCAACAGAGACTGTTATTTGGAATACATATTTTAACTGGCTTGGTGGGATTGAAAAATATAATATTTATAGAATAGTTGACAATCAGTTACCTGTTTTAGCAGGTACTACATTTATTGACACAGTTTTTATTGATGATATTTCATTATATTCAACAAATAGAACAGGAGTATCCGGTACATTTTGTTATTACATTGAAGCTGTAGAAGGCGATTTTAATCCATATAATGTTAAGGGTGAAAGTAAATCTAATATTTCATGCGCTACTCAATTTTCTAGAGTATTTATTCCCAATACTTTTACTCCTAATGGCGATATGTTAAATGCAGAATTCATGCCTGTTGTATCTTTTGTTGATGCGTCAAAATATGAATTTAAAATTTTTGATAGGTGGGGAGAAAAAATCTTTGAAACAACTGATCCATTAAAAGGCTGGGATGGAAAAATTAATGGACGTAAGGTTCCAGGTGGTAATTATGTTTATACACTTTTATATACTGATAATTCAGATAATAAGAAAGAAAAGACGGGGTATGTGTTTTTGTTTTATCCTTGATATTAATTTGTTTTTTTAATTAAATCACCAATAATTATTATAATTATTGGTGATTTTTTATTCGAATATTTAACTATTATTTGTGAATTTTAGTCACTGTAAATTCAGTTCGTCTGTTTAACTGATGTTCTGCTTCTGGACAATCTACTCCATCTGCACATTTATTAATAAGTTTAGTTTTTCCGTAGCCTTTTGCTGTTATTCTGTGTTTGTCTATTCCTTTTGAAATAATATATTCAACAGCAGATTCGGCTCTTTTTTGGGAAAGGTTGTTATTGTAAATATTAGTTCCTCTAGCGTCAGTATGCGATCCAAGTTCAATGTCGATATTTGGATATTCATTTAAAGTTTTTACGAGTTTATCCAGTTCTACTGAAGCGTCAGTTCTAATATCCCATTTGTCGAAATCATAATAAATGTTTTCAATAGCGTATGATTTATTTTCTTCAATTTTGTCTAATATTAAATCAACATACATAGTATCATTACTTCTGTTACTAGTTGTGTAAATTGATTTTGCCTGCTGAAAATATCCTTGCTTTGAAGCTGTTATTTCATATACTGCACCACAGTTTTCTTTTTGAACCCAAATGCCATTTTCGTCAGTTACTTTTTGAGTGGAGTCTTCTTTAATTAAGTCTTCAAATTTTACTTTTACATTTCCAAGTGGAATAGTCATTTTATCTTTTACTCTTTCTAATGTTGTAACATAAATCATAAGTTTCTTTGAGAAATAATATATGTCATCTTCTCCTTTTCCGCCTTCTCTGTTTGATGATAAATAACCTCTAACGCCTGATGTGGTAAAGTATGGTAAAAAATCATCTTTAGGTGAATTAATAGGATATTGCATGTTTTCTGGTGTCGACCATTTATTTTTATCTCCATGTGTTTCAAAAATATCTAGTCCACCCATTCCAGAATGTCCATCGCTTGAAAAATAAAGTGTACCATCTTTATCCAATACAGGGAAAACTTCCTTGTCTTCTGTGTTTATTGTTGCGCCAGCATTTACAGGACTAGACCATTTACCATCTGCTTGAAGTAAGGAATAATAAATATCGCTGTTTCCATAACCACCAGGCATATTAGAAACAAAGTACATTGTTTTACCATCGGCTGAAATGCTTGGATGTCCAATAGAATATTCTTCTGAATTATTATATTCAAAAGGTTTAATGTCTTCCCATTTATTATTTACAAGTTTTGCTGAATAAATTTCAAGTCGGTTTACATAACTATCTGGAATTGGTGTGTCTTCCCAGCTTGTTGGGTCGCTATTTGATGGCAATGCTTTTGTCTTCTGTATCTTTGTTAAGGTGTAATAAATTCGATCAGAAGTTTTATCGAAAACTCCTGGTCCGTTATGAAATGTACTGTTTATACCTTCCATCAGAGCTGATTCATTTGGGGCTTTATCTTCATCCAATGCCGAAATACTAAACATTTTAAGGTAAGGATTACCTGTCCACCCAAATATTTCTTTAGAATCATATTGTTTGTTCTCGATTAATCTGTCAGAGGAATAAATAAAACCATTATTATAAGGAATTAACCCAAAATCTGAGTTCTTACTATTAATACCTTCAACATTTGTTACATCATACGACATTGGGTTTGCAATCCAGTATTCAGCTTGTTTGCATGATTCAATCCATTTTGGTAATTTTAATGAACGGTCTGGAAATAAATCTGCATATCTTTTATATTGTATAATAGCATTTTCGTATTCACCAGATGATTTTAATACATTAACGTAGTTCATCATTTCTGCCGAATTGTATACAGACATTGAATTAATTTTTGATAACCATTTTTGAGCTTCTCCAATGTCATTCATCATTAAATAACAGTGTGCAATATCTCTTATGTCATCTGATTTTCTGGGAGTACTAGATTTGAAATGCTCATTGTAGGCTGTTAATGCATTTGAATATTGATAATTGTCTTTATATTCTCTTGCTTTATTAAGTTTTCTTTGAGCAATTGAAGTACTAATTGATAATATAATAATAATCAATAAAGCACTTATTTTGAGTAAAGATTTATTTGATTTCATAATTGTATTTTTTTAGAAATACCTTGGAGTAAACATCTTTGTTTTAGGTTTTTTTGATAAATAATATCCAAGTAAAATTTCATGACCTGGATAATCTTTTAAAGAAGAAATGGTTAGAGTGTATGCATATCCAATACGGAAATTTTCAGTTATGTTAATTTCAGTCATAAATAATAATGCATCTCTGCTTCTTAATGAATTATCAAGCTCTTTGGTGTTAAATATTTTTGCACCTGTTCGTACACTTGCACCAAGCCAGAATCTGTTATTATATAAAAGGAATCCGCTTAGATCAATATTTGTTGGTGCTTTAAAGTCTTCTTTTATCATAAAACTTGGTTTAAAACGAAGTGAAGGACTTAGTTTAATTATATAGCCCGATGTTATATAATAATGACTTGCCTGACCGGTAACCATTAAGTCTTGCGAAGAAAGAGTATTTGCTGTAAGATCTGAAATTGAAAATCCTACATAAAACATTTTACCATAAAGAAAAGCTCCTGCCTTAGAATCGAACCTATATGTATTTACTTGATTTAATGGAATTGCAGGATCAATTTCGTTCTGCATAATTAATTTATTTCCATCAAGTAAGAAATAAGAGGCACCAGCTGAAATTCCAAGTGATAATCTTAAATTCTGATTTAGTCTTATTTTATAAGCATAACTTCCATATAATGATCTTTGAGCTTGAGCTCCAATTTGATCATTAATCAAGTGCAATCCTAATCCCATTGAACTGCTTATCGGGCCTTCAATACTTACTGATTGAGTTGTTGGAGATCCATTAAGTCCAGTCCATTGCGAAGAGTATATGCCTTGAAAATTTAAATCTCCTTTTGTACCTGCATATGCAGGATTTATTATTAACTGGTTAAAAATATATTGTCCAAATTGTGCGTTTTGTTGAGCAAAGCTTACAACAGATATTAGCACCAGAGCTGTTATAATTAAAAGTGTTTTCATGACTTTTGATTTTTATTTAAATGTTGTTATCTAAGAATTGTGATGTATCCGTTGAAAACTCTGTCTTCATCACACATTTTTACTTTAAGAATATAAAAGTAGGTACCTTCATTAAGTTGACTTCCATCCCAGTCATTATGGTATCCTTTAACAGTAAGTACTTCATTTCCCCAACGGTTAAATATGGCAAGCTGGTTGTCAGGATATAATTCAAGATTATCAATAGTCCAAAGGTCATTTATCCCATCTCCATTAGGAGTGAAAACATTGTTTCTACCAAGTTCCATTTCTGTTTGTCCTGCAATAACAGGATTATTGAAATATGAAGTACAGCCATAATTATCTGTTACTGTAAGGTAATAATCACCTGCGTCAAGGCCTGAAATAGATGCGGTATTTTGTCCGTTTGACCAGTTATATTGGTATGTGCCTTGTCCTCCTGTAGCTTGAATTGCAATTGAACCATCTTTCTTTCCGGCACAATTTGCATCAGTTGATGATAAAATTTCTACATTAATTGGAGTTTGTGGTTCAATGTAAAATTCTGTTTTAATACCACAACCCATTGGGTCAATAATATCAACTGTATGATTTCCTGCTGAAATGTTCTCTATTGTGTTATTTGTTAATAATTCGCCATTGTCTAAAATATAATTAAAAAGAGATGGGTCTGAGTTAACAACTATTTGTATAGCTGCATCATTTTTTCCATAACACTTATTGCCAGAAAGAATATTGATATTAGCTAAAATTTCAGCTGTTTCAACTGTTTTAAAGATATAAGCTTGAGATGTGCAATTATTTGCATCCATTACATATATTGTTAGGATTCCAACGCTGAGGCTATCAAAAGTGGTTGAAGTTTGATATGTTACACCGCCATCAATTGAATATTGGTATGATGGTGTTCCGCCTGTTGCACTTATTTCTACTATTGCTTCATGGGTTCCAAAACAAACTAAATTTGATTGAATTGCTGAGATAGTAATAGAATCAGGACTGTTAATTTGTATTTGGTTGGTTGTTGATGTACACCCAAATTCATCTGTGATAATTATTGAATATGAACCTGCAACTAATCCTGTAAATATATTATTTGGTTGATTACTGTTACCATTAAGTGAGTATGAATAGCTACCAGTTCCTCCTTGTGCATTTGCTGTTAGTTCACCATTGTTGCCATTGTAACATGAAATTGGTGAAGTTAATACTGCTGATGCCAAAATGGTTGAAGGATTAGCAATAACAACAGATTGTGTATTAGTAAAACAACCGTTCTGATCATATACTGTTATTATATAAGAACCACTTGCTTGTCCTGAGAATACATTTGAACTTTGAGCCATTCCACCATTTAGTGAGTAACTAT
>CAIQJL010000208.1 GCA_903872185.1 uncultured Bacteroidota bacterium
AAATACCATGTAAATAACTACTAAATAATTTGGTAAGTTTTAGATGAATTATTATTATTAAAACTATTATATTTGATAAAAAACAAAACATGTCTTTTGCCAGATTCTTGCATATTATAATAATTCTTTTCATTGGTAGTGCTATATATGGGCAAAATAGCACAATACCAAATGAACAAAACCAAATATTAGATTCTTTAAATAAACTTTATAAAAATGCCAAACACGACTCAACAAAGATTTCTTTACTAAATGAAGAGATAGGTTATTTTTATGAAAGGAAGAATCCTGATTCGGCAATTTTTTATTATGAAAAAGCTGTTAATCTGGTTAATAAAAATTTATCAAGCTTAAAAAAAGACAACACTTCACTTAAGATCAGATACTTAAAATTAAAAGCTAATTCGCTTAGATACATTGGTATTGTTTTATATGAAAAAGGATCATATGATAAAGCAATTGAATTTGTTCTAAAATCATTAAAAATATATGACCAGCTTATTGCTTTAAATGAAAACAAGAAACATATTATTGATTGTAAAAACGGAATGACTCAATGTTATGTTCCTTTGGGAAATATTCAATATGATCAGGGAAACTATGGTAATGCACTTGAATATTTTTTAAAAGCTTTAAAAATTCACGAAGAGCTTAAAAACACTCAACAAATATCTGGCTGTTATATAAATATTGGAAATGTTTATTTTGATCAGGGGCTAAACGATAAAGCAACTGATTGCTATTTTAAAGCATTAAAAATTTCTGAAGAAATTGGAGATAAAAAAGGAATGTCTAAATGTTATAATAATATTGGCAATATTCTTTTATTGCAAGGAGAATATGACTTAGTAATTAATTATTACCTTAAATCGCTTAAAATAAAAGAAGAATTTGGTGATAAATATGGAATTGCAATGGTAAATTCAAATATTGCTGAACTTCATGTAATAATTGCTGATTCTGTATATAACAAAGTAGAAAGCAAAAGGAATGAACACTTGGTTTCAGCTATCAGATATGGCTTAAAAGCTATAGCAATTGCACACGAAATAAACGCTATTCCACTTGAAAATCCTGCTGCAGATGTATTAATGGGCGCATACAAAAAGCTTAATAATTTTGAAAAAAGTTTGCAGTATGCAGAAATTTATATTGCTACAAAAGATAGTATGTTCAAAGAGGAAAAAACAAAATCAGTAGCAGATGCCGAAAAAAGATTTGATAGTGAAAAAAAGCAATTAATAATTGATAAACTTAATAAAGAAAAGGAATTAAACCTTTCAGAGTTATTTGTTCAAAAGGAACATGGCGAAAAACAAAGAATTACAATTTTATTTATAATTGGAGGATTATTGCTAGTTGTTATTTTTGCTGTAATTATTGTTCAACGGCTTCGTATATCTCGTAAACAAAAGCAAATTATCGAAACTCAAAAATTACTTGTTGACGAAAAAAATATAATTCTAAATCAACAGATAGAAGAAATAATTACACAACGTGACGAGATAGAAGCACAAAGAGATTTGGTTTCATTACAGAAAAAGCAAATTGAAAACATTTATAGCGAATTAACAGACAGTATTCATTATGCCGAAAAAATTCAAAAAGCAATACTGCCATCCACTGAATTCATGAATGGCTTATTAACAGAATACTTCATTTTTTTTAAGCCAAAAGATATAGTTAGTGGTGATTTTTATTATGTAGCAAAGCGAAATAATATTATTATAGCTGCCGTTGCAGATTGCACAGGTCATGGTGTTCCAGGTGCTTTTATGAGTATGCTTGGAGTTTCATTCTTAAATGAAATTATTGCTAAAGAAAATATGAAACAAGCAGACCAAGTGCTTAATGAATTAAGAAATGCTGTTGTTAAATCGCTGCAGCAAAAAGGAATTATAGGCGAACAAAAAGATGGTATGGATATTTCATTTATAATGTTAGACACAAATACAAACATATTACAATATTCTGGAGCAAATAGTCCTTTATACATTATATCTAGCAATGCAAATGAACTACAAGAAATAAAACCAGATAAAATGCCGGTCTCTATTTATATTAACATGAAATCATTTACAAACCATGTTATTAATGTAAAACAAGGTGATACTATTTATCTGTCTTCTGACGGTTACAGCGATCAATTTGGTGGTGAATTTGGAAAAAAATTCTATTCAAAACAATTAAAACAACTTTTACAAGAAAATTGTAAAAATTCATTAAATGAACAAGGTATAATATTAGAGAAAGCCTTTGAAAAGTGGAAAAACAATCACAAAACTATTTACCAACAAACAGATGATATAACGGTTATGGGATTTAAAGTATAAAAAAAAACTCAGAATTTTAATTCTGAGTTTTTTAATTTTTAGTCTAACCCTATCATATTTCCTTTAGGATATTTTACTTTATATTTTAACTGCAATTTCTTTGTTACAGAAGGATCGAGTTTTAACGGCCATGTAATAATTCCAGTTATTTCGTTTAATTTACCATCAGTTTTTTCTTCCTGTGTAACTATAACTTTGCTGTCTTCCGACATTGGAAACTGATCCTCAACAATAATATCAATTGGCTGCTGCTTACCATTTCTAATTGTTATATCCCAGTCACGATATGCAATATTATCGTTTCCAAAAACATTGTGTCGGTTAAAATCTTTAGACTTTTTTCGTTCAACCTTTACACTTTTATCACGGCCAAGTGAAATTTCAAGAGTATCGGTTAAAAAGCGTGTATCAAGTAGAGTGTTTCCAACAAATGTTCCTTCAAAAAACACATTAGCCTGACCTTCTAACAAATTATACTGTTCCCAGTTTACTAGTTGTGCGGTTATAAAAACATCTTTATCTAATCGTGGAGCACAATAATATTGGTATTTAGCATCTGTCTGAATACTCTGTATCGACACTATAATATTTTTCGGATCGGAAGTAATGGTATACCTTTCATCAATATTAAATTCGGTACTAACAATATTTAAAACTGGAGAAACAACTACTGCTCTCATACTGGATTTTCTTATTTCTTCACTGGAAATTACAACACCAGTAGTTGATTTTAACCCTTTAACATAGTATGTTTCTCTACTTTCTGAGCTACCAGCTATCATAGCAATCTCACTTAATTTCTGAGTGCTTTCATCCATAAAAACATTAATCACTTCATTATTAATTGCAATTACTTGATTGTTATAACCAATATACGAAACTTTAATATTTTTAGCATTCTCAGGTAGTACCAAACTAAATTTTCCATCAAAATCGGTATTGGTTCCAATGTTAGATCCTTCAACCATAACATTACAAAAAGCCATAGGTTCTCCAGAATTTTTATCCATAACTCTACCACTAATTCTTGAATATTTAGCATCGGTATACTTATAATAATTTGACTGTTGTTTTGGTTGGTAATACGGCTCATTTAATTCAAGCCACCAAGTTTCCATTTTTGGTTTTTGCGACGAAAGTGAAGGGTCACCAGTAGAAAGTTTAAGTTTTACATTATCCCAATCTTCACCTGTTTGCTGAGTAACATTAGCTTTGTAATCAATAACCATAGGTTCCGAAACAGTTTTTACACGAAGATCATAAGTTGGAAACCATTTTGCATTTGGTACAATATAACTCAATTCAAATTCTGCTTTTGTTTCTTTTTTTGCTAATACCCTAACAACAATCTCATAAACAATATTTTGTTTTGGAGTTTTAACTACTGTTAATTGCTGAGTTATAGATTGATGTTCGTCATATAAATCTTTCATTTGCCTGCTTGCAGCAAGTTTTTCAGTTTTAATTAATAAAAGTTTTGTTCTTAATATTTCCTGAGCTTTCACAACCTGATCAACTGTAATGCCGACAGTAGTAGTACTTACCGATTGCAGATTTAGAATAATTAATTCTTCATTTCTTAGAACTTCAATTTTTACAGTAATATCTTCCATTTTATTTTTTAGTTCTTTTTCTTTTGATTCAAGCTCTGCACACTTTAGTTTATCAAGTTTCAAATCATCAATATTTGTCTGGTAGTTTACAGAAAGTATAGTAAAATCGCCCTCCCCTTTTACCTGTATACTTTCTTTTTTAAGCAGCAAAGTCGCATCATTTATAACAATATCATACTCTCCTGCAGGGATAGATAAAATTCCAATACGTTTTACCTGTGCCCCTGTCTGAAAAACTGTTACTTCTGAAATTTTAGTTTTTAATTCAATATCTTTTCCTTTAACATTTAATGCTAGAAAAAGCAATAAGCACATAATTGTTTTCATAGTTTTATTTATTAATTGTTCGTATATACTTATGGAACCGCTGTTATTGATTTTCCATAAAATATTTATTTTTTTTACTTGCGAAAAAGAAATATTTTTGAGTTTAATTACTCGTTTTAAACTTATAAATAATAAAATGAAAGTTATAGCAATAAATGGCAGCCCTAAAAAAGAAGGAAATACTTTTCATGCTTTGAACATTGTTGGAAATGAACTTATAGCTTCAGGAATCGAATTTGAAATTATTCATGTTGGGAACAAAATGATACATGGCTGTATTGCATGCGGAAAATGTGCAGTAAATCAGGACGAAAAATGTACAATTATTACTGATGAGCTAAACGATTATATTCAAAAAATTAAAGAAGCTGATGGAATTATTTTAGGATCACCGGTTTATTATTCGGGTATTGCAGGAACAATGAAGTGCTTTTTAGACAGGTTATTTTATGTCTCAAGTTCAAATGGAAATTTATTTCGACATAAAGTAGCTGCTGCTGTAGTTGCAGTTAGAAGAAGCGGTGGTTCAGCTACATTTGATAGTTTAAATCATTACCTCACCTACTCCGAAATGATATTAGCTACAACCAATTACTGGAACATTATACATGGAAGAACTCCCGGCGAAGTAACACAAGATGCCGAAGGCATTCAAATAATGCGTGTATTAGGCAAAAACATGGCTTGGATATTAAAAATGAAAGAAGCAAGCACAATTGAACCACCCAAAAAGGAGATAAAAGAAATAACGAATTTTGTAAGATAGTTTATATATAATACTCCCTTGTCCTTTGCCTGAAGCACGCAGGCAACATGCAATTACTATTTTCTTGGATTGTTTTTTTTAACAATTAATTTAATATTATTTGAAAGTTGTTTATTATTTTATAATTTGCAATGAAATTGGAAACCATAATATTAAAGAGTCTACATATACCAATAAATTACAACATTTAATAACAAATAATCATGAACAAGTATTTAGTTGTTTTAACAATTTTTTCTTTATTATTTAAATTTGGATACTCCCAAACAAATGTGAGTGGTCCGTATTTTACAAATCAGAATTGGAATTTAGCCGGAAGTCCATATAATGTTATTGGCGACGTTCAAATTCCAGATGGAGTAACTTTAACAATAAATCCGGGTGTACAAATTAATTACAGCAGTGATTTTGAAATTCTAATAAAAGGAACCTTAATTGCAAATGGAACAGATGCATTACCCTTAAATTTCTCAGGAAACAATGGTGGTTATCCAATGATAATGTTTAAAAGTACAAACTTATCAAATAGCCAGATATCACATTCAAACTTTACAGGAACTAAAATTGCAATACAACTTGCTCAAGAATATGAATATAGTCAGGATTTAATAAAAAATACCGGAATTTTATATATTAAGAAAATGAATTTAACATATTCTAAAATTTATACCGGTGGATACCAAACAAATGCTGCCTTAGTAATTGACAGCTCAGAAGTATCATATTCAACAATCAGAAGTGGTGTCTTGAATGAACCAATAGAAGTAAAAAATAGTAATATTTTTAACCATAGTTTAATACATTCTGATTATTATAATCCTGGAATTACTATAAGAAAATGTAATATTGACAGTTCTGAATTTCGTTACAATAATGGTGCACCTAATTTTATTTTTCAATCAAATATTCATGACTCGTATTTCAATCGTTATTCCGGTGCTATTATTGATATAGAAGATTGTCAGATTACTAATACTCCTTTAAATTTTGAGACAGCACAACTAATACAAATTTTAAGAAGTTCTATATATTACGATTTTATGCCTAGTTTTAGCGATAGCGCTATGTTAAAATGCAGTAACCTTAAATTTATATGCTCAACAATAGAAGGAACTGGCTATGGTGTTGCAGTTCAATTATTTGGAGGTAATAACATTATTCACAATTCTTCCTTTAAAAATAATACCATTGCAATTCAAAATGAATATGTTAATTCGTTAAATATTGATTCTTCAAACTTTTTAAACAATTCTCTTTATAATGTTAAGAATTATTGTACATATACAGTTAATGCAAGAAGAAATTGGTGGGGTTCAACAGATTCGATTACTATTGCCTCTAAAATATATGATTATTATGACAATATAAATTATGGAAAAGTAATTTTTTCTAATTGGCTAAACACCACTCATACCGCAGTATATTGCCCGGATGACATATTATTAACTATTCCTGAAAAAAATGAAATTAATGCTCCTAAAATTAATATTTACCCTAACCCTTTTAATAATTATACTACAATTGAATTTGAAAACCCAAACAAAAAAAATCACAGTTTAACAATCTATGATTATCAAGGCAAAATTGTTCAAAATACAAATAACATAACTACGGATAAAATAATAATTGAACGTAAAGAATTATCAAACGGACTATATTTATTTAAGCTAAATACAGATGAAAAAATAATTGCAACAGGAAAAATTATTATTAAATAAATCAAATATCAAAATGAACAATTATGTAAGATAAAACATATATACTAGTTATGCACTATACAAATAAGATTATCAAAAATTTTAAGCATACAAAAAGTCGAGACTTATAAACTTCGAAATTTTTTAAATTGATTATAATAAATTACAAAAAAAATCATGAGAAAACTTTTACTTTTTAGCTTTGTTATTTTTGTAATAACTACAAATGCCCAGCCTGTTCTAACTTCGGCAAATTCTAACCCAATTGCTGGTGAAGGATTTAAATGGATTTCAGCAAGCAATGTTTCAACACCTGGAAATGCAGGCGCAAATCAATTATGGGACTTTTCAACATTAGTTGCTAATTTAAGTATATCAACATACGACACAGTAATTAATGCAAATAATGCCCCATCATCTTCAAGCTATCCATACGCAAACATTGCTTTTTATAATCCTAATCATTCAACTTATTCGTTCTATAAAAAAAGTTCAGATTCATTAACATATTATGGAATAAGAGGAATGTCTTGGACAAACAATAATACTGACCCTGAAAAAATCCTTTCATACCCATTTTCATATGACTCTACATTTAGTGACAATATATATACCAATACAAATAGTGCAGGAACTTTAGGTTACTCAACAGAAAGCTTTACCAGATTAGCTGATGGATATGGAACTTTATTATTACCTACAGGAACTTTTTCTAATGTACTTAGAATAAAAACCACTGGCTACTTCTATTCAAATTCAAATTCTTATAATTATACAACTTATTACTTTTATCTACCTGGGATTCATCAACCAATTTTAAAATTGAGCGAAAGCACTAGTAGTTCTTACTTCACAGAATTCTTAAAAATGATAGTTACAGGAAAAAGCGAAACCAATGTTTCTTTAAATAAAATAAAATTATTTCCTAACCCAGCAACTAATAACATTACTATTGAGACTTCACTTACAGCAAGTATTGAAATATTAAACCCACAAGGACAATTATTAAAATATGTCAAAGAGGTAAATAACTCAATTAATATTAATATTTCGACTTTTGCAAAAGGTTTATACATTATAAAATTGAAAACTGCTGAAGGCATGAATATTAATAAATTTACAAAAGAATAATTTCACAATTCATAACACCTTGCAGACATTGTAGGTTTGACAATCCGCCGGGGCGAACTGCAAGAAATTGCACGGTGTTGGGTAGCTTAAACCGTTAAGTTATAATTAAAATGAATTCAAACTAAATTTTTGAATTATGAAAAAAATAATCTTTTTGACAATGCTTATAAGCTTTACAATTTCTCAAGGACTATTTTCGCAAACAGATAAGGATATTGATGTTGGATTTGATTTATTAATCTCAACTGACACAGCACAACAAATAAGAGAAATTGAAAAGTTCAAAGAAAACATAAAAAATAACATTAACAATTTCCAGAAAATTGAAAAATATAAAGACAGCTTAAGTTTTAGAAATGTTTATTTTAAAGACAAAGTTTTACAATTAGTTAAAGTTCAACAAATAGACAACAAGGTGGAAAAAAATGTTGAATGGTATTTTTTAGATGAGCAAATGATCTATGCAGAAGTAATTTGGATTAACATTGAAACCAAACAAAATATTAATCATGAAAAATGTTATCTAAATAGATGGCAAATGATAGCATGGGTAAACAATGAAAATAAATTTATTGACCTAAAATCTACTGAATTTAAATTGCGAGAATCAGAACTTGTAGCTTATGGTAAAAAAATGTATAATGATGAGAATAGATAAATTACAATAGCTTACCTCACCGACTACCTTTCAAATAACAGTTTCATATCTTCAATATTTTTATTTATTAAACAGGTAATAAAACAAAATTAACATACTATATCTTTAATTTATCGGGTAAACTAGTTTAACAATTTATAATCTTATTATATTTGACAGAATATTAACAAACACAAACCATTAATAACAATATAGAATGAAGAATATTATTCAGTTTGGCGAAAATGTAAAAGGCTATAATGTACCAGTATTAAACGAGCGCGAGGTAAGAGCATCGGCAGGAATATTATTTTTGTTTGCATTTATGTCATTGCTTTTAATTATTTTCAGAGGAAATTTTATACTTGCAAAATTCTTCATTATATATTTTCTTTTAGATTTTATTATTAGAGTAATAATTAATCCGAAATTTTCGCCAAGTTTAATACTTGGAAGGCTTATTGTTTTCAAGCAACAACCCGAATATGTTGGAGCACCACAAAAAAAGTTTGCATGGAAAATCGGTATTTTACTTGCTGCAATAATGTTTGTGCTAATGGTAATAATGAATACATTCAGTTTTATAACTGGAATTATCTGTTTAATATGCTTAATATTTTTATTTTTCGAATCGGCTTTTGGAATTTGTTTGGGATGTATATTTTATAACTTGATTTATAAAAAGAAAGCACAATATTGTCCCGGTGATAGCTGCGAGGTTATAGAGAAAGAGGATATTCAGAAAATATCATTTGTTCAGCTTGCTATATTTTTTGGATTTATTTTGTTCATTGTTTTTTCAGTATATTTATTAAAAGACACCTTTCAAACCAAACCAGATAATTTGTGGAACAAACTGGGAATAAAAAATGAAGTAAGTATTAACAAATAACAAAAACTTATTAAGATTATAACGTCAGGTCAAAAAAACATGTCAGTTTTAATATTTTGTAATTTAATGTCAGGTTGAAAGAACTGACATCAGAACAAACGTAACAAGTTAAATAAGTTTAAATTAAAAGGGATAGAAATTAATTATTATAATTTAGCAACCATATTTTAAAATATTAAATGAAACAAGGATACATATTTATATTAATTACAATTATATGGTTATCGCAACCGGCTTTAACCATTGGACAAAATATAACTATTAAAGTTAAAGATATTAAAAGCAGTCCAATATTTGGCTCTACTGTTCAGTTAAAAAGTGTTGCCGATTCAACTAAAAAGCAAGTAAATTCAACAAATGACATAGGAGTTGTTGAATTTAAAAATATAATTGACGGATTATATATTGTTAAAATTAACAATATTAGTTATCAGCAAATAGAAAAAACAATTTCAATAAAACAAGGAAGTCGTAGTTTTGAGTATATATTAAAAGATAAAGCTGTTTCTCTTAAAGAAATAACAATATCTGCAGAAAAACCTTTAATTCGACAGGAAGAGGATAAAATGATTATCGACCCCAGTCCAATGATAGGAATAAGCACTAATACTCTTGAAGTACTTGAAAACACACCAGGTTTATTTGTTGATTATGAAGCGGGAATTTATCTTTCTAGCACAACACCAGCAGTTATTTTCGTTAATGGCAGAGAACAAAAACTTAGTAGTCAGGATGTTATTAATTTATTGCGAAATTTACCACCAGGAAGTATTGAAAAAATAGAAGTAATAAGAACACCTTCAACAAAATATGATGCTGCAAGTTCTGGCGGCATTATTAATATTATTCTAAAGAAAGGAATGAAAATTGGACGTTTCGGTAATATAAATACTGGAATGAATCAAGGATTATATGGAAACAGGTTTGCAGGATTCAGCCTAAATAACAGTGGCAACAACACAAGTTATTATGTAAATACAAATTTCAACCGAAATGACTTACAAGAAGACCTGACTTCTATTCGTTACCTAAAAACCGACACAACATTGTATCAGGGATCTAAAAGCAGGCAAACAGGTAATATGGGTTATTTAGGTTATGGAATAGGATATGATATCGGTAAAAAAACAAATTTAAGCTATGATGGTCGTTTAAGTTATAGTGAAAGGAAAGCTAAATCTTTAAGCAGAAGTTATATTGAAAATGGAAGTTATCTGCATTTATCAGAAAGTGATGACCAAATGACCAACAATTTTAAAATATGGAACATAAGTCAGGATTTAGGGTTGAATTATAAAATTGACACTTTAGGATCAGAATGGGATAATAAATTCAGTTATAATTTAACATCAAACAATACCTCGCAGGAATTCAGTTCCAGCTACACTCTCCCACTTACAATACTTGCTCTTGGTGAAGGAGAAAATATACAACTACGTAATTTTTTATTATTTCAATCAGATTTAACCTATCAGCTACCTTTTAAAATAAAAATTGAAACAGGAATAAAAAGTACATATCAGAATTTTAACAGTAAAGCCAACTACTTTACAATTAATAATGGCAATACTGTAACAGATTCATCAAGAACAAATTCATTCAATTATACAGAAAGTATCAATGCATTTTATGCCCAAGCATCAAAAACTATTTGGGGCGAAGTATTATTAAAAGCAGGCTGCCGACTTGAGCATACATACATGAAAGGCATTCAAACTATTCCAACAGATACTAGCTTTTTAATAAATAGGGCTGATTTTTTTCCTTATTTATATTTGAGCAGACGAGTAATAAGAATGTTTGGAATTGAATTAAAATCATATTTAATTTACCGAAGAACCATTACTCGCCCCGATTATCAGAATTTAAACCCATATACAAAGTATATCGATCCATTTCTTTATGAAACTGGAAATCCAAATTTAAAACCTCAGTTTACTGACAACGTAGAATTTAACATAAGTTACGATGACATGCCAGTATTTGCCATTGGACAAAATTACACAAAAGACATTTTTTCAAGTGTTGTATACCGCGATATCAATCACAGTGAAATTGCAGTGATGACTTATGATAATTTGGGAAAAAGTAAAGAAACTTATTTTAGAGGAATGGCAGGTATTCCCCCAGGCGGAAAATATTTTTTTGCAATGGGCGCCCAGTATAGCTTAAACAATTACGATGGGTTTTACGAAGGCAATCCTTTAAAATATGAACGTGGTAGCTGGCGTTTGTTTACTTTTCATTCACTTAATCTTTTTAAAAATACTAAACTAACTATGAGCGGTTTTATGATGGTTAAAGGTCAACAAGGTTTTTATGAATTAAAAAACTTTGGTTCATTAAATTTTGGAATAACACAAAGTCTTTTAAACAAGAACTTAACTATAACAATTAATGCAAGAGATGTTTTAAGAACAATGGTTACTGAGTTTGAATTAAACCAAGGAGCTGTTAGTACATATGGAAATAGATATTCTGATAACAGACGAATTGGAATAAACATTCGCTATAATTTTGGACTAGGAAAAAAAGATAACCGTAAAGCAATTAATGGGCTTGAAGAAGACAGTGCTTTATAATCAAAAATATAAACTTTGACATTTAAATAAATTAACTTTAAAAACAAGGTCGTTATTTTAAAATAGCAAAACATTAACAAACTAATTAAATACTTTAATTAGTTTGTTATTTTATTTCTATATTTGTGAAGCAAAAACATTAAAGACCAGAAATATGCCTGAAATAATATATACAGTTGAGCAGACCGCAAAAACTCCACTAATAATATTAAACGGACAAACTGGAGTATTTGAATTGACAGGAAGATCTTTACCTGAAAACCCTGTGCAATTTTATTTACCTATGTTTATTTGGATGGAGAATTATTTCTTACATCCTGCTCCTCAAACCACTTTAAATATTCTATTAGATTATTTTAATACAAATTCAGCAAAATGTATAGTAGAATTATTTAAAAAGCTGAAATAAATTCAAAAAGTGGCAATGGAAATTCAATAATTAATTGGCGTTATAACGATCACGATGAAGATATGATGGAAACTGGAGAAGATTTTAAATCAATAATTGATATTCAGTTCAACTTAGTTTCTATTGTAAAATAATCATTTGAATTTTGAAGGAATAACTCGCGATTATTTATATTTATATCTTAAGTCCAATTACTGTTACATCATCTATTTGCCTTACATTCCCCCTCCAAGAATTAAAAGTTTTTTCAACTTCGTTTAATTGAATGCACGACTCCATGTCAGCAATCTTTAAAAACATTTTTTTAATCCTTGCTGAAGAAAATTTCTTCTCATCCTGTTCATCAAATTGATCTATAAAACCATCTGAGAAAAAATAGAAAATATCATTTGGCAAAAGATCAATCTCAACATCAGTATATTTTTTCACAATATTAGTATAAGAGCTACCTATAGATTGGGTTCTCAAATTAACAGAATGTAATACTTGATCTCTAACATAATACATTGGTCGGGCAGCCGATGAGAAAAGCATTTTAGTATGTGATTTGTTAATTGATGCTATTGAGATATCCATTCCATCACGAGAAGAGCTAAAATCAAGATCTTGGCTTAAAGTTTTTATTACATTCTTATTTAATTCTGTTAAAATTTGTGCTGGTGAAGAAATTTTAGCATTATTAATAATTTCATTTAACAAAGTAGAACCAATAAGTGACATAAACGCACCAGGAACGCCATGGCCAGTACAATCGACTACAGCAATAATATACGAATCATCAGTTTCTCCAAACCAGTAGAAATCTCCACTAACAATATCTCTTGGTTTAAAATAAATAAAAGTTTTAGGAAAAGCTCTCAAAAAACTTTCTTTTGGAGGCATCAAAGCTACCTGAATCCTTTTAGCATAGTTAATACTATCGGTAATATCTTTGTTTTTCTCTTCAAGAATAATTTTAATTTTTTCAATTTGTTCTTTTTCTTCTCTTAATTGTTGAGTTTTTATTTTAACTGTTTTTTCTAAAATTAGTTTGGCTTTAATTAAATTCTGTGTACGTATTTGAGTCAAAATAAAAATTACACCAATTAACAGAATGAATATTAAAAACCAAAACCAGATTTTCTTCCAATATGGTTCGTTAATTTTAAATGTAATTTCGGCTGGTTGAATATTCCAAATTCCATCTCTGTTACAAGCTAAAACCTGAAATGTATATATTCCATCAGAAATTTTAGAATATTCAATAAATCTCTCATTTGTTCTCCTCCAGGTTGTGTCTAGACCTAATAATCTATACTTATAGTTTACTTTTGATGGATCGGTAAGAGAAATTCCGATATAATCGACTTTAACTGAATAGTTATCATACGACAAATCAATTGTTTCGTTTTTTGTAAATTTCTTCTTATTAAGAGTAAGTAGAAGTATTTGAGTTTTAGGTTCACTTATTTTAATTTTATTTTGTTCAGTGTTACACAATACTATTCCCTCGGTAGTTCCAAACCAGATATTTCCTTTTTTGTCTTTAAAACAAGAATTTGTATTATTCTCGTTAAATAATAATCCATCACTTTTAGTATATCGAACAAATGATTTTCCAGATTGCTTTATGCATGTTAATCCATTTTTGTGAGTTACCCATAGTTCGTTGTTATTGTTACAAATAATAGAATAACAATAATTAGAAATAAGTCCGTCTTCAACTCTGAAGTTTTTTGTATTATTACCATCAAAACTTAAAATACCATCGCCTTCAGTAGAAATCCAGATTACTCCATTACGGTCTTCGGTATATGAATTAAGAGCAAGTATTTTAAGTTCTGGGATATCTTTTATAACATTAAACTCATCTTTGTCTAAATAATAAGGAGGGGTATTCTTTGAGCATATCCAAAGACGATTTTTACTATCTAACAGTATCTTAATCACATTATTATGTAATAATCCTTCAATAGTTGTAACTAAAACTGATTCTGATGTCTTAGGATTAATAAAATACATACCCTCTTTTGTTCCAACAACAACTTGCAGAGATTTATTTTGTGAAATACAATTAACAGATAAGCTGCTCAGTCTATTTTTCTTTGAATAATTTTCAAACTTCCATGAGTCTGTATTTAAAGTAAATAATCCATTTTGTTCAGTTCCAATCCATATTGTACCACTTTTGTCTTGAAAAAGAGCATTTACTTTATCATTTACAAATCCATTTTTAGAATCATAAATCTTTGTTTTTGTTTTATCAATTAAGTTATACACAAGTAACCCATTTTGAGTTCCCAGCAATATGTTAGCTGAATTATCAATTAATATTGATTTAATATCGGAAACTAATTCTGGTTTTAAAAAAATAAATCGTTCAACAGGCATTTGAATTAAACCTCCACCAAAAGTCCCAAACCACATATTATCTTCAAAATCTTGATAAATAGATTGTATATAAAGATTTTGAAGTCCATTATTTTGATCAATTGTTTGAACTGTATAAAAATCTTTATTGCCAGTAAAAATAATTTTTTTTAGTCCTTCTTCTGATAGCGAAACCCATAAATTTGAAGATTTATCAGAGTATATACATGCAATATTTTTGGTAGTAGAGTTTAACTCTTTTACTATTATAGTTGAAACTTTGTAATTATTGTTACCTTTTTTAATTCCATACACTCCTTCACCTGGAACAGCTAACCAATATAAGGATGTACTTAATGCATCTCTTGTTATAAATTTAATATTTTTATTTTCTAATTCGGGATGTTTACAAATCAGTTTAGGTTTTTGTTCAATATTTATGTCAAAATATAATAATCCATTATCTGTTCCGCATAAAAGATTTCCTGAATTATCAACAGAAATACAATTAAAAAAATAATCTTCACTAAATTCTGGGTCCTGAATTTTGAAATTTGAATCAATATAAAAAATGCCTTTACCCTGAACTACAAACCATATATTTTTTTTTCTGTCTTCTGCAAATGAGATAACCTTTGAAGCTAATGATTCAGAATTTTTAATTTTAAAAAACTTTGAATCTTTTAAATATGAAATTCCATTTTGATAATGCCCTAACCATATAATTCCCCTAGAGTCATTATAGTGGGTATATACAAAATTCTCACAAAGGCTATCTTTTGATGTAAATGTTTTAAATTTATTTCCACCAAAAGCTGAAAAACCATTACCTGTAGAGAGGTATAAAAAACCATCATCTGTCTGAGAAATAGAATATATATAATTTTGAGGAAGTCCATTATCCTCATTATATGTTTTGAAATTATATATCTGAGAAAAACAGTTTGAAATTTGTAATAATAAAGTGAAGAATAAAGTTAATTTAATAAAACGATTCATAATTTATTTTCCTGTTTTCACGCCTATTTTATATTTAAACTTTGGCACTCCGCCAATAGGGGCAGCAAAGAAGGGCATCAATTCATCAAATTGGTTGGTAGTATAAACAACTATATTATTATCTTTAGTTTGATTTTGTTTAATAAATTGAATATCATAAGAAGTATTTAATTCTTCTTTTGTAGTTTTTTGTACATTTTTTATCCATACGTTATTGCCTGATGATTTCTCTCCTAGTCCTTTCTTAGAAACTGAAATTATCCTAATTATTCCGTCATCATCAAAATCAAAAACATGTATTTGAACTGCAATTACATTAGCTGCAATAAATGGATAAAGATGGCAAATAGATCCTTTTGTATCAGGAATCCTAAGGCAATATTCATATGTAAATGCATTTCCACCTTCAATTGGCTTATTATCGCTTGATTTTGATGATAAAAACATTTTATACATATTACCATCATCTCCTTCAAGCCCATCTATAACAATTTTTAAAACATAACCTCCAAAATCAGGTTGTAACTCACCTTCAGTAGGATTAAACGGTCCTAATGTTAACCATTTATTATCATAGGTAGTATCTTGCCCAACTGTTTTAGTTGCAAGTAATATTCCACTCTTGTAATTTCCAACTGGATGAGCTTTTTTTGCATCTGGATTTGAATGAGCTCCTTTTCCGCCATAAACAGAGTATTGAGTTTTGGTATTAAATGTCCTTTCATGAACTTCATCATATTTGCCTCCTACATCCGCATCAAAAATTCTTATATAAACAGGATTTTTTTCAGTTTGAGGAATTACAAAAAAGAAAGTCTGGTTAAAATCATCATCTCCCCATTCTGGTGAAGAATTTTTACCAAAAGTACATAGAAAAGGAAATTTCTCATCAGTAGAAGGAAAAGGTTGGGCAAAACTTTTTAGTGCTAATAACAACAATAACAATATATAGAATATACTTTTTTTCATTTTTTCTTTAAAAGATAGATTATAACTCTATTATTAAAATCTATTTCTGATATTTTTTTACCTTCAAGAAAAGGAATTTCTTCACCTATAGGATTTACTTTTATCAAAGATGTAATAACACCGTTGTTAACAATATACCTTTTAATAGAATTAGCTCTTTTAACCGATAATTCTAAACTATTGTTTCTATTGGCTGTTGTATCTGTATTTGAGTATATTGCTAATTTAAACATTGAATCTTTTTTCTTAAGTATCTTAGAAATAGAATCCAAGGTTGAAAAATATTTTTGATTTACCAAATATTTCTCAGAATCAAAATTAATGATTCTTTGAAGTTCTTCATATTCTGGTTTTTTACCTAAAATGTCTTTTATTATACTCTTATGATTATTCTCGTTTTGCAACAATGAGTCATTACTTATACTTTTATTTTCTACTTTTTTTACTGATTCAAATATTGACGCGAGATCATTATTCCCCAATACTTTATAGTTCTTAGAAAAATTATCACCAACTATTACCTTTTTTTCTATACAAAAATTTTTGTAGTTACCAGTTGAATCATTTTTAGCCAATACACTCAAACGCAAATAATATTCTCCTTTATTACTGTATTTATGATAACCTGCAACTCCTGAGGAATATAGTTCATCACCAAAATTCCAGAAATATTTATCTATCGAATAATTCGGGATTTTTGATTTAAACGAATAAATTAATACTGGTTTATTTAATGCAATTGTATCTGGGCAGCTTATATTTAGTTGTTCTGAATCTTCAACGATAAATTCGTAGCTGGCTTGATTATAAAATATAGAATCAGTTGCTTTATCAATTACATTTAATTCAATTGTATAATTGCCTGGCTGGCTATAACAATGCTTTGCTTCTAGTCCTTTAATCTTTGTTCCATCACCTAAACTCCATTCATATTCTAAACCCCTATTGTCATCACCTTGAAGAGTGCTTTCTTCGAAAAAAGTATAGCAATATGATGAATTAACAAATGGTAAACAATTATTAAAATATGGATATTTAAAACTAAAATAAAAAATATCATCTTTATTCTCTTTTATTCTGTTAGAAGACAGGTACCCTTTTTTGCCTGTAGAATCAATAAAAACTCCAAAATCATCATAAGAGGAATTAATAGGTTTTTCGAGTAATTGTTTCTTAGCATTTAAGGAATCATTTAAATCAAATGAATAAATATCCAATCCTCCATATCCTAATGAATCTTTATATGAGAAATATAATATATTATTTGTTGAAACAAAAGAAAAAACTTCATTAGCCTTACTGTTAATTTTAGAGCCAAGATTTACTGGAGTCGACCAAATATTATTTTCATAAACAGAATAATATAAATCCATTTCGCCATAACCACCTGGCATGTTAGATGAGAAAAAAAGCGTTTTCTGGTCTGAAGAAAAGTATGGATGACAATAAGAAAATTTTGATTTACAAAACTTTATACCTACAGGATCACTCCATTCATTACTTTTCTTTTTTGATAAAAAAAGTTGAAGATTATTCTTATTGGATTTATTTTTCTTATCAGGCTTATTATTTGTATTACTGGAAAAGACTATTAAATTATTTTTAATATTAACACATGCCGGTCCATCATTATAATTTGTGTTTATTGTTTTTGATAGTGGTACTGGTGTTTTAAAGGTTATAGAATCTATCATTTCACATTCGTATAAATCCATAAGTTGATCTTTGTCAATATTAGAATATACAACACCATACTGATATTCTCTACCCGAAACAAAAATTAAGTTATTATTTATAATTACAGGTGAGAAATCGGAACTTGAAGAATTAATATTTATTGGCTTTAAGATGTACTTAGAATAATCTTCTATAAAGGATTTAATAGAGTCTTTTCTTTCATGAAGCTGACAGAATGATTCTGTTGCAAAATAAATTAAGAAAAAACAAATGCTTAAAATATGTTTATTCATAAAATGTTAAAAGTATCGTGGACTTTGGGCATTAAGCTTATATCCGAATTCATATTTGAGCATTAGTTCATGTGAGCCTTTATTAAAAGTTCTAAATTTTGAAATAGTTTTATCATAAGAATAACCTGCACTAAATTGATCATTTATAGAATATTGCAAAATAAAAATAATTGCATCACTTGTTCTATATGAAAATCCTAATCCAAAGCTTTTATAATAAGCATTAATATTAAAATCCATTTCTAAAGGTGAATTTTTTATATATTTTATCAAAACAGAAGGCTTAAATTTTATATCATCAGAATAACTTAAAAGATAGCCTGAATTAATAATTAATGGCCTGAAAATACTTTTGCTAAATGTTCCAATTTTAATTAAACTAGGAGATGAAATTCCAGAGTAAAAATTATCTGACTTATAATAAACTCCAAATCCAGCAATTGGGGTAGTATATTTATCTTGCTGTCCAGTAAAAACAAAATCACCGGACGAAATAGTTTCAATTTCCTCCCAGTGATTAGATGTAATATCTAACCCAGCTTGTAAACCAAAAGAAAGGGAACTTTTTTCAAAATATATCCTATAAGCATAAATGGCATTTAAAATATTTTTTTGAGTAATACCATACTTATCTGATATGTAATACAATCCAAGATTAATCCTTTTATTTCTAAGTTGTGAATGAGTACTAAAAGAAGTAGTTTTTGGAGCACCATTAAAACCAGTCCATTGATTACGATGCAAAAGAGTTACATTTAGCACTTTGTTAGAACCAGCATAAGCAGGATTAATTACCAATCCATTAAACATATATTGACTATACTGATTAAAGTGCTGCGAAAATGCAGTAACAGTAAATACTAAAAACAATATGAATATAATTATCTTTTTCATTTTCTTTTTAGAACTAAGTAACCTGTAATAGTTTCTTCATTAGTTAATTTTAAAGTAAAATAATATGTGTCATCAGAAAGATCTTCACCATTCATATTTTTACCATCCCAGTTATTCTGATAATCAGAATTATTATAAATTAAATTTCCCCAACGATTAAATACATTCAAAACAACATTATTATACTGACTATTTAATCCTGGTATTTCGAAAAAGTCATTAACATTGTCG